>JBIKWD010000058.1:0-16417 GCA_044356505.1 Phycisphaerales bacterium | reverse complement strand
GCTGGGACGCGGGGGGTGCTGGGACGCGGTGTTTGCTTCGACTGCCTACGCTGCGCGTTTCCCCAGCGGCAGCCGTGCGCGAACTCGCCCCACTTTTCATTCCCGTCCGCCTCGTCGGCAACTTCGCGCGGAGCTTCCACCCGGCCGAGCTTCCGCCGATGCTGCGCCGCACCTACGGCCGCGAGCTCGTCAGCTGGGCGTTCCTGCCGCTCATGCTCGGCGCGATCGAGGGCGGCGCGATCGCGGTCGTCGTGAAGAAGGCCTTCGAGGGCCAGCCCGGCGTCAGCGCCGCGTGGCTCGATCTCGCGACCGCATGGGCGCTCGCGGCCCCGAACGTCGCGAACCTCACGAGCTTCATCTGGGCCGCCCTCGCCCGCGGCCGTCCGAAGGTGCCGTTCATCTCGGGGCTGCAGATCGCGGCATGCATACTCGTGGCGTCGATCGCGCTCTTCCCGCGAAACGCCGCGGGTCTCGTCGCCGTGTGCATCGCGCTCGGCCTTGCGCGCACGGCGTGGACGGGCGTCATCACCGTGCGCGCGGCGGTCTGGCGAAACAACTATCCGAACGCGAGCCGCGCCACCATCGCGGGCAAGCTCGCGACGGTGCAGAGCCTCTTCCTCGCGGCCGCGGGCCTCATCGTCGGCCGCGCGATGGACTGGAACCCCGACAACTACCACTACCTCTTCCCGATGCTGGCGCTGTGCGGCCTCATCGGCAACAACATCTACCGCAAGGTGCGGCTGCGCCGCGCGCGGGCGCTCCAGCGCGCCGAACTCGACGGCCGCAAGAAGGACTCGGGCTTCAATCCGATGGGGATGGTCACGCTCTTGCGCGAGGACCGGCTCTACGCGCGCTTCATGTGGTGGATGAGCGTCTTCGGCTTCGGCAACCTCATGCTGATGGCGCCGATGACCTTCGTCGTCACCGACGAGTTCAAGCTCGACTACACCCAGGGAATCCTCGTCAACGCGATCATCCCGCTGCTGGTCATGCCGTTCGCGATCCCGCTCTGGGCGCGATTCATGGACAGGACCCACATCATCCACTTCCGCTCGCTGCACGGATGGAGCTTCGTGCTCGCGAGCGCGGCGGTGACGCTCGCCTCGTACCTCCATTCGATCGAGCTGCTCTACGCGGGCGCATTCCTGCTCGGCGTCGGCTACGCCGGCGGAACCCTCGCGTGGAACCTCGGCCACCAGGACTTCTCCTCGGCCGAGCGCGACGCCGACTACATGGCGGTGCACGTGACGCTCAACGGGATCCGCGGCATCCTCGCTCCCGTCGCCGCGTGGGCGCTGCACCAGTGGCTGGCGCCCCACGGACACGCGCCGCTCGTGCTCGTGATCTGCACCCTCGTCAACGCCGCGGGCGTCGTCGGGTTCATGTCGCTGCGCAAGTACGTCTCGCCTACGAAGGGCGCGCCCGCGATAACAGGGTGAGACCTTGCCGCGCGGGCGCGAAGCGCGGGCGAATCGCCCCGCGCGCCGGCAATCCCCTTCAATCCGCCGCCCGGCTCGGGTATGGTGGTCGATCCTCCGCTTCCGAGGCGGAGGTCCCGGCCTCAAGTTCGGACCGTCGTCCGACCCGGTTCGGTTCCTCGGCGCGCGTCGGCTCGGTGCCGTCGCGTGGGAAACACATACACACACATGGTCGACTACAACCTGATCGAGGATCTCAAGCTTGCTGACGGCGAGGTGGAGCGCATGCTCCGCGAGGCGGGCATGGATCCCGTCGCCAAGGGCGACATGGACAGCCTGATCTCGAAGGAAGTCAGCGGCTACGCGCCCGGAGCGATCCTCAAGGGTCATGTCGTCGGCTTCTCCGGCGACCACGTCGTCGTCGAGGTCGGCCTCAAGAGCGAAGGCCTGATCGACCGCAACGAGTTCGAGGACACCGACGTCGCCGTGGGCGACCAGGTCGAGGTCCTCCTCGAGAGCCTCGAGGACGAGACCGGCGGCGTGCGCCTCTCGAAGCGCAAGGCCGACCGCATCCGCGGCTGGGAGAACATCCTCCTCACCCGCAAGGAAGGCGACGTGATCGAGGGCAAGTGCCTCCGCAAGATCAAGGGCGGCCTGCTCGTCGACATCGGCGTGCCCGTCTTCCTCCCCGCTTCGCAGGTCGACGTGCGCCGCCCCGGCGACATCGGCGAGTTCGTCGGCAAGCCGATGCGCGCGATGATCCTCAAGATCGACGAGGAGCGCCGCAACATCGTCATCTCGCGTCGCAAGCTCATCGAGGATGAGCGCGACGCCGCCAAGAAGCGCCTGCTCGAGAACGTCCGCGAGGGCGACCTCGTCCGCGGCGTCATCACGAACGTCGCCGACTTCGGCGCCTTCGTCGACCTCGGCGGCATCGACGGCCTCCTCCACATCACCGACATGTCGTGGGGCCGCGTGAACCACCCGAGCGAGATCGTGCGCATCGGCGACGAGATCGAGGTCAAGATCCTCAACATCGACCGCGAGCGCGAGAAGATCGCCCTCGGCCTCAAGCAGAAGGAAACCTCGCCCTGGGAGCAGATCGAGGCCAAGTACCCGGTCGGCTGCCGCGCGAAGGGCACGGTCGTCAACCTCATGTCGTACGGCGCGTTCGTGCGGCTCGAGGAAGGGATCGAAGGCCTCGTCCACATCAGCGAGATGTCGTGGACCCGCCGCGTCAACCACCCGAGCGAGCTCGTGGCGGTCGGCCAGGAGATCGACGTCGTCGTCCTCGACATCAACAAGGAGAAGCTCGAGATCTCGCTCGGCGTCAAGCAGACCGAGGTCAACCCGTGGGAGCTCGTCGCCGAGAAGTACCCGCAGGGCACCGTCATCGAGGGCAAGGTCCGCAACCTCGCCAACTACGGCGCCTTCATCGAGATCGAGCCGGGCATCGACGGCCTCCTCCACGTCAGCGACATCAGCTGGACGAAGAAGGTCGCGCACCCGAACGAGCTCTACAAGAAGGGCGACGTCGTGAAGTGCGTCGTGATCGACGTCGACCAGGAGAAGCAGCGCGTCGGTCTCGGCGTGAAGCAGCTCACCGAGGATCCGTGGGTCGAGGCGATCCCGTCGGCGTACCGCCCGGGCATGATCGTCAAGGGCACGATCACGAAGATCACCAACTTCGGCGTCTTCGTCGAGCTCGAGGAAGGCCTCGAGGGCCTGCTCCACATCTCGGAGCTCAGCGACTCGAAGGTCGAGAACCCGCAGGACGTGGTCAAGGTCGGCCAGGAGGTCGAGGTCAAGATCCTGCGCGTCGACACCGACGACCGCAAGATCGGCCTCTCGCTCAAGCGCGCCCAGTGGGGCGGCACGGGCGGCGAGGCGCGCAGCGACGAGGGCGAGCGCCCCGCGCGCAGCGGACGCGCGCCTGCGCGCGGCGGCCTCGACAGCCACGGCGCGATGGGCTCGGACAAGTTCGAGTTCTGATCTCGTCTACAGCAACATGAACGCGCGGCCGGCAGCCACCCTGCCGGCCGCGCGCGTTTTCGGACAGGTCGGATGCGTTCCGTCCGCCGACCGGTCTCCCGCTGCCCTGCGAACCGCCTACGAAGACGCCTCCGGCGTCGTGCCGGAGGCGGTCGGAGTACAGTGGATGCGTCGATGCATGAAACGGCGGAGAGGGTCGGTAGGCCGCCGGTGCCGCCGGGGCTGGATCGCTCTCGCGGATCAGCAGAGCGCGATGAACGCGAAGATCGAGAGCAGAAGGATCTTTCTGCGGTGGTCGACAGGAGCGAGGAGCGCGGTGACGATCATGCGGTTTCCGATCTTGAGTTGTGTGCCGAGCCGCGCGGATGCGAACCCCGTGCGCTTTGCGCGGAGTATGCATCCTGTTTGGCGGGCCGTCCAGCGATTCCGAGATTTCGTCCTGCTTTCGAGCGCGTCCGCTTGCGTCGCGTCCATCGCGCCGATGTGTTGCATCGCTGCAACGCCTGCACGCGCGCATGCGTGCGCCGCCGCCACGGATCGCGAGGGGCGGCCTGCGGGTGAAGCGCAGTCGACGGCTTCGACACCGAACCGTCCGTCGGAAAGCGACGCCCTCGCGGCGTACATCGCCGCCCGCGCGTGGCTCGACGCCGACGCGATGCCGTCTGAAGACGCAGAAGGATCGCAGGTCGCGGTCGGTCCGGCCGCAGCCGTCTGCGTGCTGCTGCGTCTCGACGGACGCCTCGTCGGCTCGGGCGATGCGTCGGTCGCGACGGCGGCCACGGCCGCGCCCGGCGCCGTCGACCGCGAGCGGATGCTCCTTGTTCGGCGGGCGGTCGGTCGCGCGGTCGCCCGCGCGCTCTCCGACAGCACCATCGCCTCGGTGCGAGGCGAAGTCGGCGACAAGGTGACGCGAAGGCTGTCGCTCGAGATAGAGCTCGCCGGCCCGGTGCGGCCGCTCATCGGCCGCACGGTCGCAGAGGCGTCGCTCCGGATCGACGCAGGCAACGAGGGAATCGCCCTCCTCCGCGCCGATCGCCTCTTCCGTGCCTTTCCAAGCCGCATGCTCGCGTCGGACATCGCGGCGAGACCCGATCGCGCGATCACGGCGCTCTTCCTCGAGGCCGGCCTTCCCGTCAAGGATCTCAACGCCTTCGCGCCCGAGGACCGCGTCTCGCTCGGCCGCTTCGACACCGTCCGCCTCCGCGCGAGCTCGCCGACCGCCGCGCCCACGGTCGTCACCCGTGCCGGCAGGATCGTCGAGCCGTTCGAAGTCACTCCCGGCCTTGTCCGGGCTGTTGCGGCGCAACTGGCCGCCCGACTCGCCGGCCAGGTGGTGGAACTCGACCCGGGCTCCCCCGAGAAGGGCGTTGCGCTGCTCGGAACCCTCAACCCCACCGCCGATGCGTACGCGCCGCCTTTCGCGCAGCCGCGCGACGCGGCCTTCGCAGCGCTTGCGCTGAGGCGCGCGGCGACGTCGGAGCTCCTCCCCGAGGCGACGCGCGGCCGAGCGAGGGCGCGGGCCGACGACCTCGTCCGCGCCCTCGACGCCGATGGCTCGGCGGATCGCGACTTCGCGGCCGATTGCCTCCTCATGCTCGCCTGCGGCCGCGACGACGCCGAACGAACGAAGCGCCTCTCCGCGCGTGCGGCCGCGGTCGCCGAGGCGGCAACCGAAGCCCCGATTCCAACCACGCTCGCAGCGGCCGCGCTTCTCGCGGCGGACTCGACCGGGAACGCCGAGCGGGCAGGGGCGATGATCCGCGCGCTTCTCGCGAGGCACGCCGGGTCGCGCGCCGAACTCCTCGACGCAGCGCTTCCCCTTGCGCTCGTCGCCACCCACCCGTCGCTCGACGCCGAGACGCGCTCCGCGCTTGCGGCGCTCATGCTCGAGTTCTCCGCCCTCGCGCGCTCGATCCAGATCGATCCGGCGAAGCCCGAGCACGCCATGCTGCCGCGCGATCTCGCCGGGGGCCTTCTCCTGCCCGACCCGGGCGGCGGCCTGCCCGACACCCAGTGCCTTCCGCTCGCGACCGCGCTTGCGCTTGCCGAGCCGCTGTTCCCCGAGGAGGGCCGGGCGGAGAGGCTCGCTTCAGGCCGCGCCTTCACCCGGTTTCTCATCCAGCACGTGGCCGACGACCCGTGGATCGGCGGGTTTCGGAACCCGGGAGCGCTGCGCGGACTCGTGCGGACCAGCCTCGCGGGAGACGACTGCCCCCCGGGGCAGACCGCGGCGGGACTCCTCCTCGCGCTTTCGGTCTCGGAAAATGCCTCGCGCTTTGCTGCGATCGGGGACGGGACCGCCCCCTGAACCGCATCCGAGCCGTTGTTTCCTGCTGAAATTCGACTTTCGGTTCGGAAATGGCGATACTTCGGGGGCGTATATTGGAAGCGCCCCGCCGATTCGCGCCCCTTCGGACAGAACGCCCGCCTTGCTGGAGAAGCCATGAACCTCGCGCGCTCCTCGATCGCCCTCTCGCTCCTCGCATCGGCCGGCGCATCGCTGGCGGTCTCGCACGCCCACGCCCAAGGCCTCTCCGAGCGCATCCGCGCCGTCGCAGACCAGCGGGCGCAGGAGCGCGCCCAGGACACGAGCAAGGCGGCGATGCTCGGCGCGCTGCTCTACACCGACGTCTCGGTGAACTTCGACAAGACCCCCGCCCGTACCGCGTTCGAGTACGTCGCCGACCAGATCGGCGTGTCGCTCATCGTGCGCTATGAAGGCGAGGGTGGCGCAGGTGGCATCGATCCGGAGCTCGAGATCTCGATGCAGCTCGACGGCGCGCCTGCCCTGACCGTGCTCGAGCGGCTGCTCGAGATGTGCGCGGTCGACGATCCGTGCACGTGGCAGCTCCGCGACGGATTCGTCGAGGCAGGCACCAAGGACCGGCTCTCCGTCCCGGCCGCGCGCGAGCTGCGCATGTACCCGATCCGCGACCTCCTGTTCGAACCCCCCTACTTCGACAACGCGCCCGACTTCAACCTGAGTGCCGCGATCGAGCAAGGCGGCCAGCAGGGCGGCCAGGGCGGCGGCGGTGGTGGCTTCGGTGGCGGCGGCGGTGGCTTCGGCGGCGGCGGTGGCGGCGGTGGTATGGGTGGTGGCGGCGGTGGCAGCGGTGGCGGCGGCGGTGGAATCATCGGCGACGTCGGCGAGGACCCCGAGCGCATGAGCGAGGATGAGCGCGCCGAGCAACTTCAGGAGATCATCGAGGAGCAGTGCGAGCCCGAGGCCTGGACCGACGGCACCGCGACCATGCGCTACTACCAGGGCGTGCTGATCATCCGCGCTCCCGACTACATCCATCGCCAGATCGACGGCTACCCGTTCGCGCCGCGCCGTCCGGCCCGCGCCAAGGTCTCGTCCGCGGCGGACGGCGCTCCCGGCGTGATCGCCCGTCGCTACGTGACCTTCACGAGCGCGGTCTCGATCGTCGACAACGTCCGCCTGCGCGGCGTTCCGGTCAACGGCGCCGTCGGAAACGGCGGAACGACGGGCGGAAGCGCCGGTTCTCCCATCTTGAAGGACTCGCACACGACGCCCCCCGCGCCCCCCGCGCCCGGCGTGCCTGGCCGCGGCGACGACGGGAAGCCGGCCGCGCCGAAGCCCTGACCTCCGCGCGACGCGCCTCACTCGAACTCGACGCGCCGCCTCTGGGCGGCGCGTTGCCTTTGCATTCGACGGAGATGCGGTGCCCGCCGCCACGGGCGCCGGTGATACGCTCCGCGCGCACGGATGGCCCGCTTTCGCAAGGATTCTGCGCTTCGCTCCGATCTCCACGCCTGCACGGGCGACGGGATGACGTACATGTTCATGGTGGGGACGGGCGAGACCTACTTCGCCGCGTTCGCCATCGCGCTTGGCTCGAGCGACAAGGTGGGTGGGCTCGTGGCGTCCGTGCCGCCGCTCGTCGGCGCGACGCTCCAGCTCTTCGCGCCCGTTCTCGCGGCGCGCGTCAAGAGCCCGTCGCGCTGGATCCAGATCTGCGCGATCCTGCAGGTGGCGAGCTTCATCCCGATGATCGTGGGGGCGATCGCCGGCGTGCTGCCGATGTGGCTCCTGTTCGTCGTCGCCGGCATCTACTGGACCGCGGCCCTCGGCGCAGGCGGCGTGTGGAACACGTGGGTCGGGCTCTGCTTTCCCGCGTCGATCCGCCCCCGCTACTTCGGGATCCGCAGCCGCCTCTGCCAGATCACCCTGCTTGCCGCGATCATCGCCGCGGGCGTCATCCTCCAGTCGACGGACGGCACGCGGTGGGAACTCGCCGGATTCGCCGGGCTCTTCCTGCTTGCCGCGATCGCGCGCGCCGCGAGCATTCCCTTCCTCAGGCGCCAGCGCGACCCCGCCGAATGGCCCAAGCACCGAGGCGTGCCCCTGTGGCACTTCATCACCGCGTTCTGGCGCCGCGCCGACGCGCGGCTCCTCGCGCTCCTCATCACCATGCAGATCGCGGTGCAGATGGGGCAGCCCTTCCTCAATCCGTATCTCCTCAAGCAGCTCGACGTGTCGCCCGCGCTCTACCTCGGCCTGATCGGCGCGGGCTTCGCGGCGAAGAGCATCGCGCTCCCCTTCCTCGGCATGTACGCCAAGTCGCGCGGTGCGCGCAGCCTGCTGGCGATCGGCGCCGTCGGCACGGCGCTCATGATCCTTCCCTGGATCTGGGTCGAGTCGGTGCCGGGCATGTTCGCGATCCAGGCGGTGAGCGGCGTGCTGCAGGGCGCGTGGGAACTCGCCGCGTTCTTCCTCTTCCTCGAGACGATTCCATCGAACGAGCGGACGAGCGTCATGTCGGGGTACTTCTTCCTGAGCTCGCTCGCGATGGCGGGCGGATCGCTCGTCGGCGCGGCGATGCTCGGCGACGATCCAGGCCCCGCCGCATACGCGTTTGTCTTCACGGTCTCGACGGGCGCGCGCGTCGCTGCGCTCCTCCTCCTGCCCTTCGTCCACGTCGAGGTGCTGCGCGCGATCCCGCTGATCTCCTCGACGCTCGCGGTGCGGCTCAACGCGGGCTCGATCGAGACGCCGATCCCCGATTCGATTGACGAGCGGCCGAAGCGCGGATGAAATGACCCCGTGACGAGTTCCCCCGTCTCAACGCCGCCGCTGCGCGATCCCCTGCTTCTCGCGGCGTGCGCGGCCGGAATCGCCTGCGCGGCGCTTGCGCTCGTGCCGACCGAGACCTATGCGGAGGCGTTCGCGCATCCGCAGCGCGTCGCGCGGCTCGGAGGAGCGATTCCCGAGGCGACCGTGCGCGGCGCGGGATTCTTCCGCATCGCGCTTGCGGCCGGCGCGGTCGCCGTGCCTCTCCTCGCGTGGTGGCTGTCGCGGCTCTGCCGGCGGAGCGAGGCGGAGGTGTCGCGCGTCTCCATCGCATCGGACGACCGCTCCGTTCCACTCCAGCTCCTGCAGTGGGTCGCGATCGGCGCGGTGCTGCGCATCGCGCTCGCGTCGCAGAGCCTCTGGTACGACGAGATCTCCGCGCTGCTTTCATTCGCGCTCGAAGGACCCGGCGTCGCGTTCGGCTCGTACGCCGTTCCCACGAACCATGTGCCGATGACGCTCGCGGTCTGGCTGTCGGTCACGCTCTTCGGGTCGGTCGGCGAGTTCGTGGTGCGGCTGCCCGCGATCCTCGCGGGAATCGCCACGGTTCCCGCTGCGTTCGCGCTCGGCGTCGCGCTGCGCGACGCGCGGCTCGGAAACGCGCTCGCGCTCGTCGCGGCGTTCGCGCCGATCGCGGTCCTCGAGAGCGCCGAGGCGCGCGGCTACGCCTTCGTGATCCTCGGCGCGACGGTCGCGGCGCTCGGTCTCGCGCGCGCCGTGCGCACGGGCGCGCACGGCGACTACGCGCTCTTCGCGGGCGCCTGCGCCTTCGCTGCATGGGCGCATCCCGTCGCGATCCTGCTCCCGTTCGCGGCGGGTATCGTCGGCCTTGTGCGCGACAGGCGCCTCGCCGTGGCGGCGTCGCTCTCGGGCGTGGTCGCGGCGGTGCTGCTTTCGCCGCTTCTTGGCGATGTCCTCGCGACGCGGGGCGACTACGCACGCACCGACGCGGCGCAGCCGAGCGTCTTCTCGCGCGAGGGCTACGAGACGCTGACAGGCGTCGCGCTGTCGTGGAGCCGCTGGTTCCTGGCGCCGGCGCCCGTGCTGACGGCGCTCGTGGTGCTCGGCCTCGTGCGCATCGCCCGCGCGCGCGGCGGCGACGGCGGTGCGGAATGCGCGCGATGCGTCCTCGCGCCGTTCGCGATCGCGCTTGTCCTCGCGCTCGCGCTTCCGCCGCTTCTCGGCTCATGGACCTACGCGCGCTTCACGCTCTTCGCGCTGCCGATCGGTCTCGTGGCGATCGCGCTCGCCCTCGACGCGCTGCCGAAGCGCGCCTGGAGCGCCGGAATCGTCCTCCTCTTCGTCGCAGACTCGGTCGCGTCGCTCGCCTTCCACCGCGAGAAGCAGCCGATCCGCGGCGCCGTCGAGATCGTCGCGGACCTGCGTGTGCCGACCGACGCCGTCGCGACGATCGGCCTCCCCGACAACGCCGTCGGCTTCTATGCGCGGCTCGCGGGCTTCGAGGCGACCCCGACCGGCTTCCTCGGCAAGGACCTCGACTCCGTGGTCGCGAGGGAGAACCCGCTCTTCGTCGTCGTCCTCTATCCGGAGCGGCTGGCGCCCGCGACATTCGCGGCGCTCGACCGCGACTTCGACCGCACCCATCGGCTCGACGGCTGGGCCGACTGGGGCCACGGCGACGTCGAGATCTGGCGGAGGGCCGGACGCTGACGCGCGCTCACGAAGAGAGGCGCGCCGCGATCTCCTTGTCTGCATCCGCGAAACGCATGCGCGCCATCGCCGCGTCGAGCCGCTCGCGCAGGAGAAAATCCGCACGGTGCGCTGCGAAGAACCCGAGCACGGCGCGACCGACATCGGCCGGCGCGCGCGTACCGTCGGGGCAGAACACGTTGTAGTCGGCCCACGAAAGCCGCAGTTCATGGAGGGTCGATCCCTCCGGGGCGTCGATCGCGACGTGCCAGATCCAGGCCTGGTCCGCCTCGCGCTCGGCTCCGAGCCGAATGGTTGTCCCGGGCGTGCCTTCGTCCATCGTCAGAGGATACCATCGGCGTTCCCCCGCGAACTACGTGAAGTGCCCGCCATGCCCCTCGGATTCTTCCTCGAGATCTTTCGCCTCGGCCTGCGCAACCTGCGGCTTCACAAGCTGCGGTCGACGCTGACGAGCCTCGGCATCATCCTCGGCGTGGCGGCCGTCATCGTCGTCGTCGCGGTCGGCGAGGGCAACAAGATCGGCGCGCTGCGCGAGGTCGCGGCGCTCGGCGCCACCAACATCATCGTGCGGTCGTCGAAGCCGCCGGAGGCGGCGAACTCGGGCCAGGCGCGCACCTTCTTCGTCGCCTACGGCCTGCTGCGCCAGGACCTGCGCCGCATGCAGACCTCGCTTCCCGACGCGGTCTCGGTCGTGCCTCTCAAGGCGGTCGGTTCGGATGTCTCGTACGAGAACCAGCGCATCACCAGCCAGGTCTTCGGCACGACGCCGGAGCTGCTCGAAGTCGCCCGCCTCCGGCTCGAACCCCGCAGCCGCTACCTGAGCGACGAGGACGTCGCCTCGCGCGCGCCCGTCTGCGTGATCGGGAGCGAGGTCGCCAAGCAGTTCTTCCGACTGCGCGATCCGATCGGCGCGACCATCAAGGTCGACAACACGGTGTTCCGCGTGATCGGCGTCCTCGAGCCGGTCGGGCTCGCGGGCGGCCGGGGCTCTGCGCTCGTCGGCCGCGACCTCAACAAGGACATCCACGTGCCGATCACGACCGCGGAGTCGCAGTTCGGCGACAACGTCATGCGCCGGCAGTCCGGCTCGTTCAGCGGCGAGAACATCGAGCTTTCCGAGGTCTATGTGGTGGCGCCCGACACCGATTCGGTCGTGCCGCTTGCCGAGCGCGTGCGGCGCGTGGTCGAGACGGGCCACCCCGGCCTCACCGATGTCCAGCTGATCGTGCCATGGGAACTCCTTGAGAACGCGAAGCGCCAGCTGATGGTCTGGAACGTGATGCTCGTCGTGGTGGCCGCGATCTCGCTGCTCGTCGGCGGCATCGGCATCATGAACATCATGCTCGCGAGCGTGACGGAACGCACGCGCGAGATCGGCATCCGCCGCGCGCTTGGCGCAACGCGGCGGCACATCGTGCTCCAGTTCCTCGTCGAGACCGGCGCGCTCAGCGCCCTCGGCGGCGTGATCGGGATCCTGCTCGGCGTCGGCATCTCGTGGGGCCTGCGGCCGCTCGTCGAGATGCTCGTGAGGCTTCCGTTCCTGCAGGGCGCGTTCGACGGCCGGCTCACCCTCGAGCCGAGCGTGACGGTCTGGTCGATCGTGGTGAGCTTCGTGGTGGCGGCGGGCGTCGGCCTCGTGTTCGGCATCTATCCCGCGATCGTGGCGAGCAGGAAGGACCCGATCGTGGCGTTGCGGCATGACTGATCTTTCGCGGTCGCCGCTGCGGCGGCTCCCTCTGGTGCTGCTGGTGGGGGGTGGAAAACTCCGCGGCTGCGGCGGCTCCCTCTGGTGCTGCTGGCGTGTTTGAGCGGTCGCCGCTGCGGCGGCTCCCTCTGGCGTGACAAGCACCAAAGGGAGCGGTCGCCGCTGCGGCGGCTCCCTCTGGCGTGACAAGCACCATAGGGAGCGGTCGCCGCTCCGGCGGCTCCCTCTGGCGTGACAAGCACCAAAGGGAGCGGTCGCCGCTGCGGCGGCTCCCTCTGGCGTGACAAGCACCAAAGGGAGCGGCCGCAGCCGCGACCGCTCAAACACGCAGCGGCCGCAGCCGCGACCGCTGAAATCACGCCATCAGCGGCTCGAGTTCCTTGCCCTTGAACTCGACGGGGATCTCGACTGCGAACGTCGCTCCCGAGCCGGGGACGGACGCGAGCGAGAGCCGTGCGCCGAGACGGTCGGCAAGTTCGCGGCAGATCGCGAGGCCGAGGCCGGTGCCCGCATGCGAGCGCGTGTGGCTCGCGTCGACCTGGCGGAACTTCTCGAAGACGGTGTCCTGCATGTCGAGCGGGATGCCCGGACCCTGGTCCGTCACCTCGATGCGCACGCAGTCGACGCCGCGCTCGTTCTCGATGCGCCGCGCCGTGACCGTCACGCGCTTCCCCTCGGGCGAGAACTTGATCGCGTTCGAGACGAAGTTGTAGAGGATCTGCTGCAGCTTCCCCGGATCGCTCTCGACCGCGGTCACGTTGTCGTCGATCAGGACCTGCAGCTGGATGTTCTTCCCGAGCGACTGCGGGCGCATGAGCGCGACGACCTCCTCGCACACGTCCTTCACGCTCGTCGGGCCGATGGTCATCTCGAGGCGGCCGGCCTCGATCTTCGCCATCTGCAGGAGCTCGTTGATCATCTCGAGCAGGCTGCGGCCCGACTTCAGGATGTTGCCTATGTAGCGGACGCGCTTCGGATCGGCCGCGGGATCGTTGCGGGCGATCTCGTCGAGAAGCTCCGCGAATCCGATGATCGAGTTGAGAGGCGTCCGCAGTTCGTGCGAGACGTTCGCAAGGAACTCGCGCTGGAGGCGGATCGACTCGGCAAGCACCGCGTTCGCCTGCGCGAGCTGCACGTTCGCCGAGTCGAGTTCGCCGTTGGCCTGCTTGAGCGCCGCCTGCTGCTCCTCGAAGCGGTCGAGCATGCCGTCGAACGCCTTCGACAGGCGCTCGAAGTCGTCGCCGGTCGTCAGGCGGGCGCGGGCGTCCGTGCTGCCCTCGTCGACGCGCTCCGCGACTGCCGTGAGCGCGCGGACCGGGCTGAAGATCAGGCGCTTGAGGATGATCTGGAAGACGAGGATCGCGAGGATGCCTGCGGCGAGGCCGCCGCCGAGGATGAGCAGGCGGTTCTCGTCGATCTGCTCCTCCGCGACGCCGCTTCGGCGGTCGATCAGCAGGATGCCCCTGACCGTCTCGGCGCCGTGCACGGTCATGCCGCGGGGGTTCCAGTCGATGTAGGGCTGATCGGCGATGCGCCCCCACTCGTGCTCGCGGATGGCGCGCGCGTAGCGGTAGCGGATTCCGGCGCCCTCGGTCCGGCGCTCGAACCGCTCGACGGCGGCGGGATCGGCCTCGAAGACCGCGAGCGACTGCTCGAGGAACTCCGCGTCGGGGCCGCCGGCTCCGAGCAGGATGTCGTCGACGCTCAGGACCTTCATCGGGATCTCGCTGCCTTCGCTGCGCCCGATCGACACTCCGTTGGCGAACCAGGTGTCGGCGAGCTGGCGCGAGACGCCGAGCTGGCTCTCGGTGACGAGCGCGCCCGTCCGGTACCACGGCACCGCGAGCGCGGCACCGAGGAGCGCGAACACGGAGATCCCGAAGAGGATCTGGCACTTGTTGGCGAGCGAGATACCCTGCGCCATCCCCCGCGATTCTACGGGGAGGCGCGGCCGCACGGCCCCCGCAAGAACGGAGAGATCCAGTGTTCCGCCCAGGCACCGACGAAAGCAACGTGCAGTACGAGGATGTCCTCTGCAACTTCTGCCACCTCCCGTGGGATCCCGACGACCCGTCGCGTCCGATGGTCGAGGGACACCACGGAAGCCATATGTGCGGCGAGTGCCTGGCGCTCGCCTATCTCGCGACGGTGATCGAGGGCCGCGACGACCGTGCGAAGGGCGTCGCGTGCACGATGTGCCTCGTCGAGCCCGACACGCTCTTCTGGCGCAGTCCCGAGTTTCCGGATGCGTGCGTCTGCCAGGCGTGCGTCAAGCGCTCGGCGGGTGTCCTTGAGAAGGACAAGGACTACACCTGGAAACGACCGTGTCCTTAGCGGTCGCGGCTGCGGCCGCTCCCTCTGGTGCTGTTCACGCCAGAGGCGGCTGCCGCCAGCAGCCGCCGCTCAAGACTTGAGCGGTCGCGGCTGCGGCCGCTCCCTCTGGTGCTGTTCACGCCAGAGACGGCTGCCGCCGGCAGCCTCCGCTCAAGACTTGAGCGGTCGCGGCTGCGGCCGCTCCCTCTGGTGGCCTGGCCTTGGAGTGAACCCGAGGCCAGCCTGGCACGCGTGCTTCAATCATGCCTTGACCAGCGTCATCGCGTGGAACGGACGGCCCTCGCGGCGGAACTTGCGTTCGAAGTTCGTGCCGACGACCTCGCCTTCGCCGGCGCTCGCGGGCTTCTCGAAGGCGCGCCGCGTGAACAGCGCGCCCGCGCGCTCGGCGTGCTCGACGTCCCACGCCCACAGTTCGTCGTGGTCGGTGACGATGCGCAGCTCGCCGTGCGGAACGAGGATGCGGTGGAACTCCCGCAGCGTGTGGTCCTGGATCACGCGGCGCTTGTGGTGCCGCGTCTTCGGCCACGGATCGCTGAAGTAGAGATGGATGACCGATACGGCCGCATCGGGCACACGCGTGCGGATGAACTCGGTGGCGTCGCCGTGCAGCAGCTTGACGTTCGCGAGGCCGCGGCGGCGGATGCGGTCGGCCGCGTACGCCCAGAACTCCCCCGCCCACTCGATGCCGAGGAAGTTCGTCTCGGGCTCGAGCTCCGCCTGCTGCAGGAGGAAAGTTCCCTTGCCCGAGCCGATCTCGAGCTCGAAGCGGCGCGCGGGATGCGGGAACCACGCGCGTGGATCGAACGCAAGCAGCGCGCGCGCCTCGGGCACGCTCGGCGCGTCGGGAAGCGGCGCGAGCGACTTCATCTCGATGCCGACGTCGCCGGGCACCAGCTCTCGTCCGTGTCCGAGCCCGAAGCTCATGGCGTGGCCGTCCCCGAGGCGGGCGCGGCGCCGCTTGCGGCGGGCTCGCGGTAGTAGAAGAGCCGCGGCGGCACGTAGGCCTCGCGCGCCGGTTCGGATCGCGACGCCTCCGGGACCTGCCGGACGGCGGGTGCGCGGGCGGTCGTGGTCACCCACGACACGATTCCCTCGAGCGCGGCGGGGTCGATCGTGAGCTCGATCTCTCCGTACTCGTCGATCGTTCCTTTGGCGGCCGGCTGCAGGAGATGGTTCAAGCCGTCGAGGACGCGCGTCTCGATCGGCGCGCCCGCCGCGGCGATCTCCGTGAAGACCGCGGAGTTCGCGACGGCGTCGACCTGCAGGTCCTTCGTTCCCCAGACGGCGAGCGTCGGAACCTCGAGCCGCAGCAGCGCGGCGCGCGGATCCATGCGGATGAACTCCGACATCCACGGCTCCGTCAACGCCTGCGCCGTTCGGTCGGCGAGCATCCGCAGCGTGGCTTCGTCGGGGATCGGCTGCCCGGAGAGCGCGATCTGCTCGCGGACGAGCGCGGTCGCGGCGGGACGAAGCGCGTCGGCCGAGCGCCGCATCGCGACCTCCTCCATGAGCGCCGCGTGGGCGGCCGACATCGCCTCGACCTTCTCGGGCGCGGCGCCGCCGGCGATGGCGAGGTCGCGGGTCTGGCGGGTCAGCACCTGGCCGCCGGTCTCGCCTGGCGGCGCGATCAGGACGAGGAACGCGAGCGGATTCGCGGGCGAATCGCCGTCGTTCTGCCACGCAGCGACCAGCGGACCGATGAGGCCGCCCTCGCTGTGGCCGAGGAGACCGATGCGCGCGGGGTCGATGCCGGGCTGGCGCTTGAGCCACTCGACCGCCATGTCGGCGTCGCTTGCGAAGTCCGCGGTGGTCGCGCCGACGAAGGCTCCCGTCGACTTCGCCGTGCCGCGGTCGTCGTAGCGAAGGACGGCGACGCCCGCGCGGGTGAGCGCGTCGGCGAGCACCGCGAAGGGCCGGTGGCCCATCAGGGTCTCGTCGCGGTCCTGCGGGCCGGAACCGGACACGCACACCACCGCGGGCACGCGGCCGTCGACCGCAAGCGGGCTGGCCTCCGGCATGGTGAGGGTGCCCGCGAGCGCATGGCCGAGCGGGTGCGCGACCGTGACCTCGCGGGAGCGATACGGAAACGGCGGCTTGGGCTCCTGCGGGCGTCGCAGCGCGCCCGCGCGGTCGCCGGGCTGGAACTCGAAGCGGATCGGCGCGCTGAAGGTCGCCTGCCTGAAGATTCCTTCGAGCACCGTC
>JBIKWD010000057.1:0-16438 GCA_044356505.1 Phycisphaerales bacterium | reverse complement strand
CGCAGGAGATCCTCGACCTCGCGACCAAGCAGATCTCGAGCCTCCGCGGCCGCATCGGCGCCTTCACCAAGAACGTGGTGGGATCGACGATCAACAGCCTCGGCGTGACCCTCGAGAACACGACCGCAGCCGAGAGCGCGATCCGCGATACGGACTTCGCCTCGGAGACGGCGTCGATGACCCGCAACCAGATCCTCATCCAGGCCTCGACCCAGGCGCTGGCGATGGCCAACTCGTCGCCTCAGGCGGTTCTCTCGCTGATGCGAGGCTGATACCGGGGGCGGAGAGGAGTCATCCGCCGACGGCGGAGCCCGATCCGTCGGATGACGACCAGGGAAAATGAGCGACGGGGCGGTCCACATGGGCCGCCCCGTTGTCCATTTTTCCACCTCCCGTCCGCGGAACCGAGGCAGGAAGGTCCATCTGTGCGGTCTGGAGGGCCTGTGCGGCCTGTGCGGGTCGCGCGGATCGTGCAGTTTGTGCCGATTGCAGCGATTCTCACGGATTTGCGGCCTGAATCGACTGACGGGGTGAAGTGGCCTTTGCGGCCTACCGATGCCATGCCCGCCGAGGAACCACTCGGCTCGTACGGGCGCCGGAGGCACCCGCCACACTTTCGGGACTCGCTTGAGGAAGAAGCGAGTCCCAAAGCCCGGAAGCGGCAAACCACTCGGAACTCCCCCCGAGGCCGCTCACCGGAACGCCGGTATCCCCACCGGCAGCTCACGGAGGACAGTCGCAATGAGTCGCATCAATCAGAACGTTCCCTCGATGATCGCCCAGCGTGTCAACACGCAGAACAACCGCATGCTGTCGAACGCGCTCGAGAAGCTCTCGACCGGCTACCGCATCAACCGCGGTTCCGACGGCCCTGCAGGCCTCATCATCAGCGAGAACCTGCGCGGCGAGATCAAGGGCATCGACGCCGCCATCGGCAACGCCCAGCGCGCCGAGCAGGTCGTCAACATCGCCGAAGGCGGTCTCCAGGAGATCTCGAACATGCTGATCGAGGTCCAGTCGCTCGTCGGCCAGACGGCGAACGAGGCGGGCCTCTCCTCCGAGGAGCGCGAAGCGAACCAGCTCCAGATCGACAACATCCTCTCGACGATCGACCGCATCGCGAACTCGGTCTCGTTCCAGGGCACCAAGCTCCTCAACGGCAACTTCGACTACACGCTCAGCGGCCAGTACACCGCCGCGAGCGGCATCGCCGACATCTCGATCAACTCGGTCAAGCTCTCGGACAACGTCGGCGCGAACCGCGCGGTGAACGTCACCGTGACGCAGTCGGCGCAGACCGCCCGTCAGTATCTGCTTCTCAGCGCTGGCGGCACGATCGAGAACGGTGGCTCGGGCGCGGTGACCTTCGAGATCGCCGGTACGCGCGGCGCGCAGCAGTTCAGCTTCGCGTCGGGAACGTCGCAGGCCGACATCGTGCTCGCGATCAACGCGTTCACCGAAGCACTCGGCGTCTCGGCGTCCACTTCGGCCGGCCTGAGCGGCGTCCGCATCGACTCGACCAGCTACGGCACCGATGCGTTCATCCGCGTCCGCGAGATCGCGAACGCGAACCCGGGGACCGACTTCATCGCGTCGACCGGCAGCGGAACGCCTGCGAGCGACCTTCGCACGATTGGCCGCAACGCCACGGTCAACATCAACGGCGTCGTGGCGGTGGCCCGCGGCCTCACGGCCCGCGTCGCGCTCGAGGGCTTCGACGTCTCGGTGTCGCTCATCGGCGACGGCGCCGCGAGCTTCAACACGGCGAACGGTACCCGCACCTTCTACGTCACCGGCGGCGGCGCCGACTTCAACCTCGCCCCCGACGTCAGCCTCGCGAGCAAGGTGTCGCTCGGCATCGAGACGGTGACGAGCACGAACCTCGGCAACTCGGTGGCGGGCTTCCTCTCGGAGCTCAAGTCGGGCGGTTCGGCGAACGTCCAGAACGGCAACCTCACCAAGGCCCAGGAGATCCTCGATCTCGCGACCAAGCAGGTCTCGAGCCTCCGCGGACGCCTCGGCGCGTTCACGAAGAACGTCGTCGGCTCGACCATCACGAGCCTCGGCATCACCCTCGAGAACACGACGGCCGCCGAGAGCGCGATCCGCGACACGGACTTCGCGACCGAGACCGCGGCGATGACCCGTGCGCAGATCCTGATCCAGGCATCGACCCAGGCGCTTGCGCTGTCGAACCAGGCTCCGCAGGCGGTCCTCCAGCTCATGCGTGGTTAAGAGGCGAGGGCGGAGGCATCAGCTCGGAGTCGTGAGACGTAGGCGACGACGAGGCTCCTTACGAGAAAGAAGATCCCGGCCCGAGAGGGCAGGGGAACAACCAAAGACACGAGCGAGGGCGGCCCCGACAGGCCGCCCTCGTCGTTTTTGCACGGGCGCGGCGGCCGCGCGCGCCTTGCCCTACATTCCCGCCGTGGCGAAGCGCGCGAACACGAGGTCCGAGGATCGATCGGCGTCGCCGCACGATGCCCTGCCGGGCGTGGTCGAGGCGCATCTCGCGGCGCTCGAAGGAAGGCCTGGGCGCAGCGGCCGCGCGACGCTGCGCAAGGAGCAGGGGAGTCACTACACGCCGCCCGCGCTCGTCGGGTGGATCCTCGACCGCGCGATGGACGGCCGCGACGTGCCCGCTGCGGCGCTCGACCCTGCGTGCGGCGTAGGCAACTTCCTCGTCGCGGTCGCGGAGCGCATGGTCGCGCGCGGCGTCGGGACCGCCGAGACACTTCGAGAACGCGTCTTCGGGATCGACATCGATGCAACCGCCGTCGAACTCTGCCGCGCGCGGCTCGCGTCGCTTCTGCCGGCGGACACGCCTGCAAGCGAGCGCGATGCCGTCGTCCGCGCGCTCGGCGCCAACATCGTCGTCGGCGACGCGCTCGCGCGGTCGATCGAGGATCTCACCGGACGCGCCGCGTTCGAGCTGATCGTCGGCAACCCGCCGTTTCTCAACCAGCTCGAGGTTGCGACCTCGGCGAGCCGCGAGCGCGCGGCGCGCGTGCGCGAGCGTTCGCGGGGCGCCGTCACGGGCTACGCGGATCTTTCCGCGGCGTTCCTGTTCGAGGCGTGCGGCCACCTGGCGCCGGGCGGCACCGTCGGATTCGTGATGCCGCAGTCCTTTCTCGCGGCCGCCGATGCGCGTTCCATGCGCGGATGGCTCGCCGCCAACACGCAGGTCCGCGATCTCTGGACCGCGGACGAGCGGCTCTTCGAGGATGCTGGGGTGCGGGTCTGCGCCGTCGTGGCCGAGGCGGGCCCGCGGTTCACATTCGAACTCGACGGAGGACGCGTGGAACGCGCATTCGGCGCTGCGTTTGCGCCGCTTGCGCCTGTCGCGCGCGCGCGCCTGTCGGCCGAGGAGCCGTGGGCCGCGCTCTTCTCCGACGCACGCGGCGTCCCCACGCTCTCGATTCCCGCAACCGCGACGATCGGCGCGATCGCAATGGTCACGGCCGATTTCCGCGATCAGTTCTACGGCCTGCGCGGCGCGATCGTCGATGCGCGCGACGCGGACGAGGCCCGCTTTCCAAGGCTCGTCTCGACGCGTCATGTCGACCTCGCGCGCTGCGCGTGGGGCGAGGTTCCCGCACGCATCCTCTTCGAGCGCCACGCTGCCCCGCGCGCCGACCGCGCGACGCTCGAGCGCGACGCCTCGATGGCCGCGTGGATCCGCGCGCGGCTTGTTCCGAAGGTGCTCGTCGCCACCCAGACCCGCGTGATGGAAGCCGTCGTCGACGAAGAGGGCGCATGGCTTCCTGTGGTGCCGCTTCTGACCGCGACGCTTCGCGAAGATTCGGCGGCCGACCTCTGGATGCTGGCGGCCGCGATCGGGTCGCCGGTCGTCACGGCGGAGGCTTCCCGCGTCAGCTACGGAACGGCGCTGAGCGCCGGCGCGATCAAGCTCTCGGCGACGCAACTCCTCGCGATGCCGCTGCCGCGCGACGAGGGCGGTTGGCGCGAGAGCGCGCAGCTCTTCCGCGCAGCATCGCAAGCTCGCGACGCTACGGCGCGCGAACGCCTGCTCCGCGACTTCGCCGAAGTCTCGTGCCGCGCGCACGCCCTCGGCGGAGCGGCCGAAGCCGAGGTTCTGCGGTTCTGGAGCGGGCGCCGCGGCGGCGGCCAAGCGAAAGGCCCGCGCACCCCCTTCGGAGCGCGCGGGCCGGGTGGATGATCCGAGGGCTGGCTCGGACGTCAGAATGTCCAGTTGACGAGCACGATCGTGAGGTCGTTCGCATCGACGACCTGGTTGCCATTGACGTCGCCCGCGCGGTTCGGGCCCGTGAGGCCCCAGTTGCCGAACAGGATCGCGAGATCGAGCGCGTTGACGACCGAGTCGCCGTTCACGTCGGCGGGGAACGACGGGCTCGGCGTGTAGCGCACGATGCGGCCTTCGCCGCCGGCCGGGTAGTCGACGGCGCGGATCAGGCCGTTGAGACCATCCTTCGCGGTCACGAAGTTGTAGAGCGCCTGCTGGTAGCTGACGCCGACCGCCTCGAACGCGAGGCCGTTGAGCGGGTATTCGTCTCCGCCGCGGCAGAGGAAGTCGATCGTCGCGGCGGGCAGCGTGAGCTTCGGGTTGAGGACGACCCCGTCGTCGACGAGGACGGTGCCGTCGTCGAGGATCACGTCGAGCACGCGCGAGCCGGGGTTGGCGGCCACCGAGTAGGTGAAGCGGAATCCCGAGATCTGCGCGAAGCGGCCGTTGCCGCTCGACGGGAAGCCGGGCGGCAGCGGCGTGACGCGGCTGACCGCGTTCTCGAGCAGCGACTTGAGCGTGGTGACCGGCAGCTCCGGGATGACGGAGACGAAGTTCGAGAACGGCAGGAACTGGAAGGTGTTGAGCTCCGTGAAGTTGCCGGCCGGCAGGATCGAGTTGTTGCGGATGCCGCCACCGTTCTGGAAGGCGATCACGGGCAGCGGCAGGCCTTCCTCGGGAGCGCGCTTGCGGGCGTTCCACAGGAGGCTGTCGGCGCAGAGGTTGCCCTCGTTGGTCTCGACCGAGCGGATGAACGAGGTGCGGCCGTCGAGCGGGACTTCGCTCGTGGCGATCACGTTCGCGGCAAGCGCGGCGACCGACGCAGCGACCGGGTCGGTGACCTGCGACTTGACGGCGGCGTCCTCGACGACGCCATCGGGCTGCGCTGTGCCCGCGACGCGCACAGGACCGCTCGTCGAGTCGACCGCGACCGCGTTGCCGTTCGCATCGAAGTCGACCACGAGCCGTCCGACGTAGCGGTAGTCGCCGCGGGTCGTGATGATCGGGAGCTGGCGGCCCGCGGCGTCGGTCTCGTAGAGCGGATACGCGCCGTAGCGGATGTCGGGGACGCCGTCGTTGTTCGCGTCGATCGCGTCGTCGGGGACGAGCAGCTGTCCCGGGTTCCAGAGGAGTTCGTCTCCGCCGCCCGCGACGAGAACGTCGACGTCGCGCAGCGACTGGGCGAGCGTGCGCTCGGAGCCGATGCCCTGGAGGTGCGTCATCACGATGACGTGCTTGACGCCTGACGCGGTGAGCGCGTCGACCTCGGCCTGGATCGCGCCGAGCACGTTCGAGTCGATGATGACGTCGCCGGGCGAAGAGATGAAGGGGAGGTCGGTGGTGGTGGCGCCGACGAAGCCGACGGTGACGCCGTTGGTGACGGCGGTGGTGCGCTTCGCGATGCGGCCCGACGCGACGAGCGGCGCGAGCGACGGCTCGGGCGTGCAGTCGAGGTTCGCCGAGAGGAACTTGGTGCCGTCGGTGAAGCCGTTGATGAAGTCGGCGAGCACCTCGGGGCCGAAGTCGAAGTCGTGGTTGCCGATGCAGATCGCGTCGTACCCGATCGCCTGGAGGGCGATCGAGTCGTAGAAGGTGCTGCCCGCGGGAAGCGAGAGGCTCGCATTGAACTCGGGCCCTGCGAGGAAGTTGTCGCCGCTCGAGACCATCACGCATCCGCCTGCGGCGAGCGCGTCGGCGCGGAGCTGGTCGACCTTCGTCTTGAAGCGGGCCGCCCCGCCGAACGCCTGCTGGCTGCTCGAGGGATAGAGGAGCTTGCTCTCGGTGTCGTTGGTATGGAGCACGGTGAGGCGGAAGTTTCCGCCGGCGAATGCGGGGGCGGCTGCGAAGGTCGTCGCGAGCGTCAGCGCGGACAAGGCGTGGCGTGTGCGGGGCATCGGGTTCTCCAGGGTGCGGGAAACGAGGGACGGACGTGGAGCCCGACGCGACGTCGGGCGAGGTGAGACGCTCGTCTGCCCGCGTCAAAATCGCTCGCTGGCCGTGCGAAGGCCCCGTGTGCCTTTCATGAGCCTGCTGTTCGCGGTTTGTGAGCGGCTCAGGCCTAAGCGCGCGCCAAAAACGACGACGCCCGCGTGAGCGGGCGCCATCGAGCCGAATAGTCTGTGTCGCAGGACTTCGCCTGCCGTTCAACCTGCCAGAGGGAGCGCCCGCAGGCGCGACCGCTCAAACACGCGAGCGCCCGCAGGCGCGACCGCTCGAACCACGCATCAGGCCGCCGCGGGCACAGCGGACGTATTCTTCTGCGCGATCGCGACAAGCGCGTCGAAGGTCTTGGGGTCCTCGATCGCGATCTGCGAGAGCATCTTGCGGTTGAGAAGGACGCCAGCGCGCTGCAGGCCGTTGATGAAGAGCGAGTAGCGCGTGCCGCGCATGCGGCAGGCTGCGGTGATGCGGGTGATCCACAGCGCGCGGAAGTCGCGCTTGCGGGCGCGGCGGTCGCGCCATGCGTAGCGCTTGGCGCGCATCATGGCGACCTTCGCCTGCTGCTTGTGGCGGGACTTCGTGCCGAAGAAGCCGCGGGCTTCGCGGAGAAGCTTGCGGCGGGCTTGCGTGCGGGCTGCACCCTTGCGTGCGCGTGGCATGTTCGATCAACCTCTTGGATTGCGACCGGCGGAGGAGGGGAGCGCTGTCTCCCGACGCTTCGGACCCGACGGTCTCGTTTGGGTTCTGGCGAGCGGACGGTTCAGTACGTGTCGGTACGCGGCGGACAGATCAGTTGGCGACGGCGACTTCGCGCTGCGCCTCGCGCAGCTCGGACTGCTCCTGCGAGAGGAGCGGACGGAAGAGCAGCTTGCTCAGGGCACGGATGTCGCCCGAGCGCGCGTAGCGCTTCTTGCGGTAGCTCTGGATCTGGACACCGGTCTTGTTCGACTTCAGGTGACGGGAGTGCGGGCGCCCGAAGCGGATCTTTCCGTTCTTCGAGATCTTGATGCGCTTGGCGAGGCCCTTGTGACTCTTGTTCTTCGGCATAGGTGGCTCCCGTTGGGGGATCGGCAACGATAGCAGAAAGAGCCGCGCCTCCGCAAGCGGTGCGGAAGCGCGGCAGGATGGAGGTCCATGTGGGTTATCAAGCCGATTCGCAGGGGCTTGCGGGGGCGGCGTCCGCTGCGGACCGGCGGTCAGTTCAGGAGGAACACGTCGAGGCGGATCCAGTCCGCGGGTCTGTCGAGCCCCTCCTCGAGCTTGCCGCGTTCCGAAGCGCTCATCGGCAGGTAGATGTTCTCGAGGTGCCGAGGCAGGTCGTCGATCTCAGGCACCATCATCGTGGTGCTTCGGATGAACTCGACGGAGGCGTCGGTGAAGAGCGCGTTCTGGCCGACGCCGTCGTGGTCGGGGCTGTTCACGACGCAGTGTCCGATCGGCTTGCCCGCGCGGGTGAGCTCGATCACGGGGCTCCGGTCGGCGACGACGGGCACGCGCGCGCCGAGGAGCCACGCGCGCAGCGCCGACTGGCTCGGCACCTGGTAGGCGTAGCCTTCGCCGGTCGGGTCGTTCGGGCAGCAGAGGCAGCGCTGCTCGGCGTAGTTCTTGGCGGTGAGCGCGCGCAGGTGGCCGTTGTTGTCAAGATCGGTCCACGACGACAGGCGCGCGAAGTCGGGCATGACGCTCGCCTCATACGGCATCGCCCGATGGTCGTTCACGTATCGCTGGATGCCGCCGCCGAGCGCGCGCATGTGTTCGCCGCACTGCGCCTGCGCCGCGCGGGAGTTCATCCAGTTGGCGAGGGGAAGGCCCACGGCGACGACGATCAGCGCCACGCATGCGATCGCCCAGAGATCGGGCCATCGGCCGCTCGTGAGCGCGGGAGCGCGCGCGGAGTCGATGTGCATGCGGGCCTCGCGGACGCGCTCCTCGTGGTTGATGCGCGCCATCGTCGCGTCGGTGAGCGAGGCATCGGGGCCTTCGACCGGGTACGCGTCGAGGCGGGAGAAGAGGCGGCTCGCCGCCGCGAGGCGCGCCGCGAGGTCCGGGCGCGCAGCCGCGGCGCGCGCAAGGTCGAACTGGTGCTCGATCAGGAGGTCGATCGCCTCCATGTCCGGCTCGGAGAGGGCCGGTCCGCCTGCGGGCGGGCGGTTCGTGTCGTCGGTTCCACCGAGGGACTCGTTGCCTTCACTCATCGTTGTCACCATTGCGAACGCTGCGCGTGTCTTTCCTGCCGGAATCCGCTGCGGCCTGGCCTGGTGCGCCGTCGCGGGCGCCGCCGGGGAGCGGTACGCCGCGACGGGCGCAAGTCAGTTTCCAGCTCTCCGCGAAGCTCGCGACGGCGGCGTGCAGTCTGCTCTTCACGGTGCCGAGCGGGATCGAGAGGCTGTCTGCGATCTGGGAGTAGCTCAGCTTCTGGAAGTAGCTGAGGAGGAGGATCTCGCGGAAATGGGGCGGCATCGCGTCGATCACCTGGCGGATCAACGCGGCTTCGTCGACACCCTCGATCGGCAGCGACGGCGCGGTCGAGTCGCCCTCGAGGAGGTCGACGAGGGCGCCGTCGGCGTTCTTTCCCGTCGGGGCGTCGAGGCTTGCGGCGGCGCGGCGCTTCTGCCGCCGAAGGAAGTCGCGTCCCTTGTTGGCGGCGATCGTGTAGAGCCAGGGCTTGAAGCGCCGTTCCTGGTCGAAGCTGTCCGCCGAGAGATGCACCTGCAGGAAGGCTTCCTGAAAGACGTCGTCTGCTCCGGCGCGGGAGCCGACAAGGCGGGTGAGGAAGCCGTGGAGCTCGGCCCGATATCGGTCGACGAGCACCCGCAGCGCGGCCGGGTCGCCGGCGCGGTGCGCGACCAGGAGTTCCTCGTCGGAGCGGCCGTCGAGAGGTGCCGGGCGAGGACTGGTCGGGTGCGGGTTCAAGGCGGTTTCGACGCGCGCGCGAAGGCGCCGGCGGGGGAGAATAGCCGAGAATGCACGCGATCCGAGGTTGCCGAGGCCATCCGAAGCCCGGGCGATGCTCTTCTCTCCGAGCTCGGTGATCGCCAGCGCCACCAGACCGACCGCGCTGGCGGCGGAACTGGGTGTCGGCGCTGTCACCGCGATGGAGCGAGGCATGGCGGCGCTACGGTCGCGGGTGTTTCCGCGGTTCGTAGGGACATGCGATTTTTCCTAGAATCCGCCCCTTCGCGGACGGGCGTCTCGATTGACCGAGGCCCGTCCCGAAGTCGTTGCGAGGGACTGCATGGGTGTTCCAGTCAGCCAGATGTGGACGGTCGCCACCTACGTGCTTCGACAGAAGCTCGCGGGCCGGAAGCGCTACCCGCTCGTCCTGATGCTCGAGCCGCTGTTCCGCTGCAACCTCGCGTGCGCGGGGTGCGGCAAGATCCAGTACCCGGCCCACATCCTGCGCCGCCAGCTTACGGCGCAGCAGTGCTTCGACGCGGTCGAGGAGTGCGGGGCGCCGATGGTGTCGATCCCTGGCGGAGAACCGCTCCTCCACCCCGAGATCAAGGAGATCGTCGAGGGGTTGGTCGCGCGCCGGAAGTACATCTATCTGTGCACGAACGCGCTCCTCCTCAAGGAGAAGCTCGAGGCCGGGCTCTTCAAGCCGTCGAAGTACCTCACCTTCAGCGTCCATATGGACGGACAGGAAGAGAACCACGACTTCGCCGTGTGCCGCGAGGGCACCTACGCGAAGGCGGTCGAGGGAATCCGCCTCGCTGTCCGCATGGGTTTCCGCGTCACCACGAACACCACGCTCTTCGAAGGCGCGGATCCCGCGTCGGTTCGCGAGTTCTTCGACGAGATGATGGGGCTCGGCGTCGAGGGCATGATGCTGTCGCCGGGCTACGCCTACGACAAGGCGCCCGACCAGTCGGGGTTCCTCAAGCGCCGCGAGACGAACCAGCTCTTCGAGATGATCCTCTCGAACCGCCGCGACGGAAAGCGACGCTGGATCTTCAACCAGTCGCCGCTCTTCCTCGAGTTCCTGATGGGGAAGCGCGGGTACGAGTGCACGCCGTGGGGCATGCCTTGCTACAACATCTTCGGCTGGCAGAAGCCGTGCTACCTCCTGCAGGAGGGCTACGCCGACAGCTTCCGCGAGCTGATGGACGAGACCGCGTGGGAGAACTACGGCCACGCGAGCGGGAACGCGAAGTGCGCCAACTGCATGGTGCACTCCGGGTACGAGGCGAGCGCGGTCGACCACACGTTCTCGAGCTTCGGCGGGCTGTTCGCGACGGCGAAGGCGATGATGTTCAACGCGTATGCGAATCCGGGCGCGAAGGCGCGGCTTGCCGAAGAGGCGAGGAAGCCGCACGGGCCGGCGAAGCATCTCGTGCAACTCGGGCTGGCGGAGGATGTTGAGACGCCGGACGGCAAGCGGACGTACCGGCTGAAGCAGACCGTGGCGTCCTGAGCGGAAATGGTGCCGGGCACCGTTTCCGGTTCTGAACAAGCTGTCGCGTACGAGGGTCCTCCGCCCGGTCCCGCCGCATTCCCGCACAATCGCGGGATGCCCTTCCGTTCCGGCGCCATCAGCTACCGCCGCTTCGCCGTCACCGGCGCCGCCCCCAACATGCTCGAGTCGAAGGTCTACGGCCTTCTTCGCGAACACGCCCTCGGAGAACTCGAGCCGATCAAGCCCGGCGAGATCCACGTCGGCTGGACAGCAGGCCGCCATCTCTTCGACACGCTCTTCGACTTCGAGCGCATCGGCTTCGGCGGGGGACTCCTGCTTGGCCTCCGCTCCGACGCCGTCCGCGTGCCGCCCGAGATCAAGAAGGCCTACGTCGCGATGGCCGAGGACGCGCGGCTTGTCCCCGCGAAGGATGGCGGCGGCGCCTATCTCCCGCGCAACGCCAAGAAGGAAGCGCGCGAGGAGGCGCTCCGCCGCATCGAGGAGGAGATCGCCGAAGGCCGCTATCGCCGCCCGAAGCACGCGCCGATCTGGTGGGATTTCGCGAAGTCGACGATGTTCGCCGCGATCTCCGCCGATCCCGAGGTGCAGGCGCTGCGCCGCCTCTCGATCGACTCGCTCGGCATCACGATCGCCCCGCGCTCGAGCGGCACGGTCGCGCTCGACATTCTGGCCGAGAAGGGTCGTACGAGCGACTACGACGATCTCCGTCCCGAGGCGCTGTCGAGCGCACCGCCTGAGATCGAACTCGCGCGCGAGGACGGCCGCCGCTCGTCGGCCGACCGCCCCGAGCTTCCGTGGAACGCCAACGAACCGCAGGATTTCCTCGGAAATCTCTTCCTCCTCTGGCTCTGGTGGCACTGCGACACGCGCGAAGGCCTCGTCGAGACGCCCGAGGGCGAGGTCTCGATCATGATCGACAAGGTGCTCGACCTCGAGTGCGCGTGGGGCCTCTCGGGCCGCACGAGCCTGCGCGGCGACGCCCCGACGCGCAAGGCCGAGACGGCGCGCGCCGTCCAGCTTGGCAAGTGGCCGCGGAAGATCGGGCTCACCGTCTCGCAGTTCGGCCGCGTGTGGGAATGCACGCTGCAGGGCGACCGCTTCGAGGTGTCGGGCCTCAAGCTTCCGAAGCCGGAAGACAAGCCGCAGTCGTTCCGCGCGCTGCTTGAAGAGCGCCTCGACAGCTTCGCTACGTTCGACACCGCGCTCATGGCGATGTACCGCGCCTTCATCGAGGTCCGCACCTCGCGTGCATGGGACTCGTGCCGGGCCGACATGCGCAACTGGATCAGCGAGCTCGGCGCCGCACGCAAGAAGGTCTCCGTCGGCGTGTGAGGCTTGCGCGTGGAGGGTCCGATGCGTGGGTGTTTCTCACGACGCCGTGCAAGTCCATCACGCCCCGCGCGCAGCGGCGATGAACGCTCGGATCCTCTCGTGGTCCTTCACCCCGCGCGTGCGCTCGACGCCGCTTGAGACATCGACGCCGCCCGGGCGTGCGATGCGCACGGCGGCCGCGACGGTCTCGGGCCTCAGCCCGCCGGCGAGGAAGCAGCGCGCGCGCGCCGTGTCCGCGAGCGCCGCGAACTCCGCGTGATCGAATGGCTCGCCGCTGCCCGCGTCGGGGCCGTCGACCACAAGCCGCGCGACGCGGCCGCTTGCGAGCCATGAACCGACGGCGGGGGCCGCGAAAGGCAGGCCTTTCCAGCACTCCCACGGCGCGTCGCCCGACGTGAAGCGCGTGAGGTCGTCGGGCTCCTCGACTCCGTGGAACTGGATCACGGGAAAGAGGTCGAGCGCCGCGCGTGTCTCCGGATCGACGGGAAGCCGGACGACGGCGACCGGCATGGCGCCCGCGTCGATGATCGCCGCCACCAGGGCGGGAACAGCCGACGGCGGCACGAACCGCGGGCTCGACGGCACAAGTACGACGCCGATGAAGTCTGCACCCGCCTCGGCCGCGACCTCGACGGTCGCGCGGTCGCTCACGCCGCAGATCTTGACGAGGAGCCGCCTCATCCCGCGCCTCCGCTCCGAGCCGGCCCCGCGGCGACCGCTGCGTTCGCCTCCGCACGGAGCGCGTCGACGAGCGCGCCCTTGTCAGGGTCGAGGCGCGCGCGGTCGATCGCCTCGATGGTCGCAAGCGCCGCGGGGGCGTCGCCGAGACGGCGCAGTTCGATGACGGCGAGCATCAGCCGCGCGTCGGGCGCAGCGGGATCGCCGCGGAAACGCTCGAGGAAGACCGAGTACGCCGTGCGCGCGGACCGCCAGTCGCCCTCGGTCGCCAGCTGATTCGCGACGTCGAGCTGAAGCGGAGCGGGCAGCGACGCGCGCGGGTTCAGCGCCAGCAGCTCGCGATAGAGCTGCGCGGAGAGAACGAGATCGCGCTCGCGGTGCGCCGCTGCGATCGTGTGCCTGAGCGTGCGCTCTTTCGGCGACATCTCGTCGCCCGTACCCGAGCGGACGCGCGCGGCGACCGGACCATCCGCGATGCCAAGTCCCGCGACCGAAGTCGCGGCGCGCAGGTCGCGCCTGCGCTTCCACTGCTTCAGGAGGAAGAAGAGGTCGAAGTCGTTGCGCTTGAGGACGCCGAGGCCGAGGAGCCCCATGCACACGCCAAGACCGAACACAAGCCCGGCGAGGTGCGCGATGGTGCCCACCCCGGTCCGAGTTGCGCCAAGCAAGTCCGTGAACGTGTTGACGAGGTCGATCGCCGCATAGAGTCCGAGGAGCCACGCGGCGGGCATCGACACCCGCGACGGGGGCAGCAGCCACAGACCATGCACGGATCCCCTCGGGTGGAGCGCCAGGAACGCCCCTGCGACAACCGACACCGATCCGCTCGCGCCGATCACCGAGCCGCCCGTCAAGGCGATCTGCAGAAGGCCCGCCAGCGCCCCGCCGACGAGGTACAGAGCGAGGAAACCGAGCCGGCCAAGCCTTCCCTCCACAACCCCGCCGAAGGCAAGAAGGAAGATCATGTTGCTTGCAATGTGCATGATCCCGCTTGGATCATGCAGGAACTGGTAGGAAAACGCGCCCCACCAGTGGATGTCCGAGGATCGGAGCGCAAGGGTGTCGAACCAGTCGGCGACCCGGTTGTCCTCGCGCCGAAACCCCGAGAACACCACGATGTGGATTGCGATGTTGAGCGCCACGAGTCCGTAGACGACAAGCGGGCGGCGGACGGCGTCGAGATTGGTTCCAAGCGGGATGAACACGGCGCCGAAGCGTATCGGAACATCTTCGGCTGCGGAGGCTGAATCCCCCGACCTGAATCTCCCGACCTGATCCGCCGCCGCTTGGACGCGCGCGAGGATCCGGCCGTCCCCGGCCGCGCCTTGGTCGACTACTTGCGCTAGCATCGCGGTCCTTCGCATCGCGCGGGCAGGTCCTGCCGAATGCGACGGCCCGAACGGGTTTCTCCGCGGTTCTCGCGGGCGAGGCTCGCTTCGGGATGCCTGCGAGACGATGCAGGGGACACCCGGCGCACCGCGTCGAGCGTCCGAGCATCAGGGCCGGTCCGTTCGCGCATGCGCACGGCGACCCAAGTCCGGTGAAGCCGCCGACCCGTTCGGCGTCGACCGATCAATCAACTGAACCGCCATGACCACGATGACCGCTCCACAGCCTCCTATCTTCGACAAGGGCCTTGCCAACACCGTCGCCGCCGAAACGCAGATGTCGTTCATCGACGGCGGCAAGGGCGTGCTCGAGTACGTCGGCATCGACATCGACACGCTCGCCCGCAACTCGAACTTCGAGGAGACGGTGTACCTCCTGTGGAACACGCGCCTTCCGACGCGCGCCGAGCTCGACGGCCTCCGCCGCGCGCTCCAGGCCGAGTACGAGATCCCCGACGCGGTCTACGACATGATCCGTCAGATCCCGAAGGACGCCGTGCCCATGCACGCGCTCCGCACGCTCGTCTCAGCGCTCGCGCTGCACGACGCAGACGCGACCTCGAGCGACACGAGCCCATCGGGGATCGAGAAGGCCAAGCGCCAGGCGCTCCGCCTCGTCGCGAAGACCCCGACCCTCATCGCGAACTTCGACCGTCACCGCTCGGGCAAGCCGTTCGTGCGCCCGAACAAGGACTTCGACATCGCCACCAACTTCCTCTGGATGCTGAACGGCGAGAAGCCCACCGACGCGATGACGAAGGGCCTCGACGTCTGCCTCATCCTGCACGCGGACCACGGCCTCAACGCCTCGACCTTCGCGGCGCGCGTCACGATCGCGACCCTGAGCGACATGTACAGCGCCATGACCACCGCCGTCGGCACACTCAAGGGCCCGCTCCACGGCGGCGCCAACGAGGAAGTCATGTACATGCTCAACGAGATCGGCTCGATCGACAACGTCGAGCCGTTCATCAAGGGCAAGCTCGAGCGCAAGGAGCTCATCATGGGCTTCGGTCACCGCGTCTACAAGGCGTACGACCCGCGCGCGACCTACCTCAAGACCTTCGCGAAGCAGATCGCGACCGACACGGGCAACCTCGGCCTCTTCGACATGAGCCAGAAGATCGAGGGGATCGTCCTCGCGGCCAAGGCCGACAAGGGCATCTTCCCGAACGTCGACTTCTACTCGGCGACGACCTACCACTGCCTCGGCATCAAGACCGACCTCTTCACCTGCATGTTCGCGCTGAGCCGCATGTCGGGCTGGACCGGCCACTGCATCGAGCAGCTGAAGGACAACCGCCTCATCCGCCCGCAGGCGATGTACACGGGCCCGCACGCGGCCACGTACACCCCGATCGCGCAGCGCTGATCGCACCGCGCGCAACGCAGCAAACGAACGAGGGGCGCCGCACCGGCGCTCCTCGGTTGCTTTTCGCTCGGAGGACTTGGCCTCCGTGCCCCCGTGCCCCGTGAAGGAAAGGCCGACACCAGCCGCGCGACATCAGTCCGCGCAGGCAGGCAGGTTGCGGCGACTCCGCCGAATTCACTTCTTCGGGGACTTGGCCTGCGGGTAGAGCAGCATGCGGTCGTGACAGAGGAGCACCACGTCGTCGGCGCCGTCGCCGGTGACGTCGGCGACGATCGCCATGCTCGGCTCGAACTCGCGGGGCTCGCCGCCCTGGAACAGGCGCGACTCGAACACCTTGAAGCGCGTCGCCGGCACGAGGCGGCCCGATTCGCTGAAGCTCAGGATGCCCATCGACTGCTCGCCGGCGTCGAGGACGACAAGGTCGAGGAAGCCGTCGCCGTTGAGATCGCCCGCCGAGATCTCGTGGTCGACCTGCTGCACGCGGTCGCCGCGGTAGGTGGCGAGTTCGGAGAACGCGAGGCGCTTGCCGTCAAGCTGTGCGATCGCGAACCCGTCGTCGCCGACGAGCATGATGTCGCCCGACTCCGATCCGCTGAAGGACCCGGCGCGCACGGGCCCGAACTTGAACCCCGTGACGCTGTGCGCGTCGGTCTGCGACCACTTGCCCGAGCCCTCGCCCGAGACGCCCTTGGCGAAGACCGCGAGCTCGTTGTTCTCGCGGTCGCTCGCGACCAGCGCATCGCCGCCCACGGTGAGCGCCACGAGCTTGGCGTCGGCCCGCGACGCGTTCATCTGCGCGACGACCTGCCAGCCGGGAGGCGTTGCGGCGGGCGCGTAGCGGAGCGCTCGGATGAAGTTCCGGTCCGCGACCACGAGTTCCTTCTTCCCGTCGCCGTCGACGTCGAAGGCGACCGAGTTACCGGCGTTCGCGGCCTGCGCGAGACCGAACTGCGCCATGTCCTTCGACTCGCGCACCTCGAACGAGGTCTTTCCGTCCTTCTCGACGGCCTGCAGCATCGACATCGGCTTGTCGGCGGTGAAGAGGA
>JBIKWD010000056.1:0-16441 GCA_044356505.1 Phycisphaerales bacterium | reverse complement strand
AAGGCGATCGGCTACGACCGCATGGTGTGCCTCGGCGACGTCGTGGGCTACGGTCCCGATCCCGTCGAGTGCGTCGACCTCGTGCGCCAGCACTGCGAATGGGCGCTGCTCGGAAACCACGACTTCGCGGCCCTCTACGAGCCGACCAACTTCAATCCCGGCGCCGCCAAGGCGGTCTTCTGGACGCGTTCGCAGACCGTCGAGGGCGAGTGGCTCCGCCGGCACGTGGCCGAGCTGCAGCTTGCGCGGGACGAGGACCGGATCTCCGACACCGAGTTCCTCGACAAGAAGTGCGCCGCCGAGGTCGAGCAGCGCGAGCGCGTCGACTTCATGTTCCGAATCTCGCCGCGCAGGATCCTGCTCGACCGCTACATCTGCGTGCATGCGTCGCCTTCGCGGCCGGTGAACGAGTACCTCTTTCCGACCGACGTCGAGAACAACGCCAAGCGTCTCGAGCGGAACTTCGGACTGCTCACGCTGCCGGGCCCCGGTGGCGACAGGCCCGTGAGCGCGATCGTCGGCCACACGCACTGCCCGGGCTTCATCCTCGAGGCGCCGCCGGATCCGGTCGAGGTCGCGCGCGTCGAGGCAGAGGTCGCCGCGCAGGCCGCCGCGGCGGCCGACGGAGCGATTTCCCGAACCTCGCTGCTCGAGGGCGCCATCAGCCGCATTCCGCGCAACTACGAGTTCGAGGGTTTCGCCGTCGGCGCGGACAAGTGGACGCCGGGCGACGACGAGATGCCGTCGGGTTGTCGGTTCATCCTGAATCCCGGCTCGGTCGGCCAGCCGCGCGACGGCGACCCGCGCGCCTGCTACGCGATGCTCGACGTCGGCGAGAACGGGGCGCGCGACCGCTTCACGTTCCACCGCGTCCAGTACGACATCGCGCGCACCCAGTCGCGTCTGCGCGCCTACGCCTCGGCGGGCGCGCCGCTCGTCGAGTGGCTGTGGGAGCGGCTAGAGCGCGGGCAGTAGCTTCACGAGCGCGGGCAGTAGCTTCACGAGCGCGGGCATTCGCTCGCATCCGCAGGCTGCAAATGCACTTACCGCAGGTTGCGCGGCGCGGACGCGCGCCGATCCGCCATCCTGACGAGGCGCGGGTTCGCCAATCCCGCTACCCTTCGCGACCCATCGGGCTTGGCGCCCGAGCGGTCCTTGCCTTCCCGTTGCCGGTGGCCCCAACCTTGAAGAAATTCCTGATCACGAGCGGTCTCGTCGCCTTCGTCATCGCGATCGGCCTCGTCGTCGCGAGCGGACAGCGCCGCAACCCGCCTGCCGACACCAAGACCCAGGCGCCGTCGCCCGCGGCTTCGGACACAGCGCCCGCGCCCGCACCAGAGCCCGCCGCTGTTCCGGCCGCGACGGAGAGCGCGCAGCCACAACCCGCGGCCTCGCCGAGCCCTGCGGAGCAGGCGGACGGCCAGACTCCGCAGGCAAGTCAAGCTCCGCAGGCGGCCGAGCCGACGCCGACCGCGGCCCCCGCGGCCCCCGCGCGCACGATCGCGGCGCGCCTTCCCGGCGGTCTCGCCCCGTCAGCCGAAGGCGCGACGCTCGGTTCGCTCGACCCCGCCGTCGCCCCGTACCGGATGACGTTCTCGTCTTCGGGCGCCGGCGTCACCGAGATCGTCTTCTCCGACGTGTGGAAGACCTTCGACGACCGCCTCGCCGCCGAGCAATCGCGCAAGCTGAACGATCCGTCGAAGATGCCGCCGGACTCGTCGCGCTTCGTGCTCGCCAGCTCGGCGTCCATCGGCGGCTTCACGGTCCCCGTGCTCGCTGCGCGCGCGATCGAGATCGACGGAGCGGAAGCGAGTCTCTTCGGCGCCGTCTGGGCGCAGACCTCGCCCGGTCGCTTCGAGACCGAGATCGCCGACGCCGATGGCCGCGCCGTCGCGCGCGTCGAGCGCGCGTTCGTGCCGTCGGCCGACAGCCGCTCGCACGAGGTCGTCCTCGCGCAGCGCGTGACGAACCTCACCGCGGCGCCCATCAAGGTCCGTCTCGTCCAGTACGGACCCGGGGATCTTCCGCGCGACCCCGCGTCGCCTCTCGACATCCGCCGCTTCCACTTCGGCTACCTCTTCCCGAAGGAGCGCGATCCGTCGCAGTCGATCGTGTCCGCCCACGGACAGATGACCGACCGCGCGACGGTGGCGTCGCAGATCGGCGAGGGGAACACCGCGCTCTGGCCGAACACGGCGGCGACCGAGGGCGACTTCGCGCTGTCGTGGATCGGTTCGACCGACCGCTACTTCGCCTTCGCCGTGCACGCGCCCTACGCGCCGCCCGGATCGCCGTCGAAGAAGCTCACCTCGATCGAGCAGGTGAAGGCGCTCTCGAACAACCTCGCCTCGCCCGACGACTACCTGCTCACCTCGCTCTGGACTCCGACGACCGAGATCGCGCCGCAGGCGACCGCGGGCTTCGACCTCGGCGTCTACGCGGGGCCGCTCGACCCGCGCATCCTCAAGGCCGAGGAACCCTACCTCGGTCTCAGCATGGGCCAGCTCATCGTCTACACGATGGGCGGATGCTGCTCGTGGTGCACGTTCGCATGGCTTGCGAACGCGCTTCTCTGGTTCCTCTCGTTCATCCACGACCACGTCGTCTTCGACTGGGGCCTCGCGATCATCGCGCTCGTGATCGTGGTGCGCCTGATCCTCCATCCGATGCAGAAGAAGTCGCAGATCGCGATGCAGCGCTTCTCGCGGGCGATGACGGCGATGAAGCCCGAGCTCGACGCGCTGCAGAAGCGGTTCAAGGACGATCCGGCGCGCATGCAGCAGGAGCAGATGCGCCTCTTCCGCGAGAAGGGCGTCAGCCCCGCGGGCTGCCTCGGCGGCATGCTTCCGATGTTCGCGCAGATGCCGATCTGGATGGCGCTCTACGCGGTGCTCTTCTTCGCCTTCGACCTGCGGCAGGAAGCCGCGTTCTTCGGCGTGTTCCAGAACTTCGGCGGTTGGGCGTTCCTCGGCGACCTCTCGGCGCAGGACAACTTCATCCGCTTCCCGACGCCGATCAACCTCTGGCTCTTCAGCCTCTCCGCGGTCAACCTGCTGCCGATCCTCATGGGCATCGTCTTCTTCTACCAGCAGAAGTACATGTCGCCGCCGATCACGCCCAACATGAGCGACGAGCAGATCCAGCAGCAGAAGATCATGAAGTGGATGATGGTGATCATGTTCCCCATCATGACCTACATCGCGCCGAGCGGACTGACGCTCTACATCCTCACGTCGACCTGCATCGGCATCGTCGAGAGCCGCATCATCAAGAAGCAGATCGACGCGATGGACCTGACGGCGAAGCCCGAGCCCGGCAAGAAGGGCCTGCTCGCCCGCGTCTACGAGAAGGCGCTCGAGCGCGCCGCCGAGCAGCAGAAGCAGGCGAGCCGCGGCAAGCCCCGCGGGAAGGGCCGCTGAACGCGCGATGCGCGGCGCGCGCGACACGATCGTCGCCGTCGCCTCGCCGCCCGGACGGGGGCTGCGCGCGATCGTGCGCGCATCGGGGCCAGGCGTGCGTGAGATCGCGCGGCGCGCCTTCGGCGCCGTGCCGGCCGCGCGTGGCGCATCGCGCGTGCGCGTGCGGATTGCGGCGGATGCCGCGCAGCGCGAGCCGGGCGTCGAGTGCCCGGCGATCGCGTTCTGGATGGAGTCTCCCGCGAGCTTCACGGGCGAGGATTCTCTCGAGATCGCATGCGCCGGCTCGCCGGTGCTCGCCGAGCGCATGGCGCGCGGGCTGATCGAGCACGCGACCGCGTCGGGTCACGCCGCGCGGCACGCGCTGCCCGGCGAGTTCGCGTGGCGCGCGCATCTCGCGGGCCGGCTCGGGATCGACGAAGCCGAAAGCCTCGCGGCCCGCATCGCGGCGACGAGCGACGCGGAGCTCGCCGCCGGCGCGGAGGCGGCGCGCGGCGTCTACGGCGCGCGCGCCGCGGAACTCTGTTCGCGCACCGCAGAGCTCCTCGCGCGCGTCGAGGCCGGGATCGACTTCACCGACCAGGAGGACGTGGTGTCGGTGCGCGCGTCCGAGGTTCGCGACGCGTGCGCGGGGCTTGTCGCGGAACTCTCGGCGCTGCGCGGCGCGGGCGGCGGCGCACGCGCGCACGCGGTGCCGCTTGTCGTCCTCGCCGGCAGGCCGAATGCGGGAAAGAGCTCGCTCTTCAACGCGCTTCTTGGACGCACGCGAAGCGTCGAGAGCGCGCTCGCCGGCACCACGCGCGACGCCGTCGTCGCGCGCGTCGCGCTTGCGGGCGGCATCGAGATCGATCTCGCGGATCTTGCGGGTCTCGAGCGCGTCGAGTCGGCGCGGGCGCCGCGGGAGATCGCGGAGGCGATGCAGCGCCGCGCGAGCGAGATGCTCGCGGTCGCCGACCTCGTCGTGCGATGCACGCCCGTCGGCGTCGGCCGCGTTCCGATCGCGCGCGAGGACGGCGTCGTCGAGGTCGCGACGATGTGCGATTCACCGGCGGACGCGACTTCCGTGAACGTGACCTCCGCGAACACGACCCCCGCGGACATGACCTCCGCGAACATGGACGCGGCCGGCGCGATCGCGACCAGCGCGCGGATGCGCACGGGCCTCGACGCGCTGCGCGCCGAGATCGCGAGGCGGCTGCGCGCCGACCGCGCGATGCGACGGGCGCAGCTCGCCGCGATCCTGCCGCGCCACGACGCCGCATTCGATGCCGCACGCGCCGCCGTCGCGGATGCGCGCGCGCTTGCCGCAGCCGATGCCGCGCACGGAGACCGCCTGCGCGAGCCCGAGCTCGTCGCCGGCCTGCTGCGCGCGGCGCTCGATTCCCTCGGCTCGATCTCGGGTCCGGTCCATCCCGACGATGTCCTCGGCCTCGTGTTCTCCCGCTTCTGCATTGGAAAGTGACGCGCCATGAGCGAAACCCGCCAGCCCCTTGCCATGCACGAGACCGTCGTCCGGGTGCGGTATTCCGAGTGCGACCCGATGGGGGTCGCGCATCACGCCGCGTATCCGGTGTGGCTCGAGATCGGCCGCACCGAGATGCTGCGCGCAGGCGGCGGCAACTACCGCGACCTCGAGGCGGCGGGCGTCTTCCTTGCGGTCGTGCGGCTCGAGATCCGCTACCGGCGTCCCGCGCGGTACGACGACGAACTCCGCATCGTGACCGAGCTGCGCACCGCCGGCCCGGTGAAGATCGAGCATGCCTACCGCGTCTGCCGCGGCGAGGAGGTGCTGGCCGAGGGCGCGACGACGCTCGCGTGCCTCGACCGCGAAGGCAGGGCGCGCGCGCTGCCGGACTCGCTCGTGCTTGGGTAGGCCGACCGCGTCGGGACCCGCGCAATTTTCGCTTTCCTCCGTGCTAGGATGGCGTCACCATGACTTTGCTCCGTGTCCTCGCCGCCGTTCTCCTCGCGACCGCTCCCGCAGCCTGCGTTTCTGTCTCGACCTACCCGCCGACCGCGGGCGCGACGAAGATGACCCCGTCGGTTTCGCCCGGACCCGAGCTGATGGCGGGGGCGATCAAGGAAGCGAGCCGCGTCACGAAGGGTGCTGAGCCGATCGTGTTCAACCTTCCGGTCGGCCTCGACTCGGGCACGTGGCGTCGCGTCGCAGGCCTGCTTCCGTCGGGCGCGCGCGCGATGCGCGCAGGCGACGAGACCGTCTACTCGGTGCAGCAGCTGCGACTTTCCGGCGGAACGGCGGAAGTGGACGTCGTCTACCCCGACCGCGGCGTCTACCAGTTGATGACCGTCAAGTTCGAGGGTGGACCGGCGCTGCCGTGGCGCGTCCAGTGGGCCTACCGCTGGGTGATCCCGACGACGGCGCCTGTCGCGAACGATCCGGGAATCGCGGCTGAAGCAGCCGAGGCCGAGCCCCCGGCGGCCGCCGCGGCGAACGCAGAGCCGTCGACGAATCCCTGAGCTGCGCGCTCGTCGAGAGGAGAGCCCGGCTGTGCCGTCGAGGGCGGAGCCCGAGCTGTTGACGCCCGCGTCGACAGCCCACCTGGGTGCCACCACTTCCAGTGGTGCGGCGTGGGGGTCCGTGTGCAAGTGGACTCCTGCACGGCTGGAAGCCGTGGCACCCGTGAAGGGCTGTCGACCTGCACGCAACCCGCTCCGGCTTCGCCGTCGAGACGAGAACCCGGCTTCGCCGTCGGGGCGTCGTCTGCGCGGGTCGGTTGTCCCGCAGGTTCAATACGCCTTCGCGAAGATCGCGCGGCGCGTCGCGGGCTTGCCCGTGAAGATGCACGTGCCAGGCTCATCGCCGCCTTCAAGCGGAATGCAGCGGCACGTCACCGCGAACTTCGCCTTGAGCTCGTCCTCGACCTTGCGGTCGGGCGCGTAGTGGACGAGCGCGAATCCGCCCTGCGCCGCCGCGCCGCCGTCCTCATCCTGCTTGGCGCCGAAGAACGCCTCGAACTCGGCGCGCGAGTCGATGCGCTTCGTGTTCTGCTCGCGGTGCGCCTTCGCGCGTGCGAACAGCGTCGCCTGGATGTCCTCGAGGATCTGCGTCGCGGTCGCGACGAACTCGTCGCGCTTGAGCGACACCTTGTCCTTGTGCGCGCGGTCGCGGCGCGCCATGAAGACGCTGTCCTGCTCCATGTCGCGAGGGCCGACCTCGACGCGCAGCGGGATGCCCTTCTTGATCCACTGCCACGCCTTGTCGCCGCCGCGGATGTCGCGGTTGTCGACCTCGACGTCGATCGTGCGTCCCGCGTAGGGAATCCTGCGCAGGTCGGCTGCGAGGCGGTTGCAGTAGTCGAGCACCGCCTGCGCGGTCTCGGGCTTGTGCGTCACGGGAATGATGACGATGTGCGACGGCGCGAGCCGCGGCGGAAGCACCATGCCGTCGTCGTCGGCGTGCGTCATGATCATGCCGCCGATGAGACGCGTCGACACGCCCCATGACGTCGTCCATGCGAACGAGATCTTGCCTTCCGCGTCGCTGAACTTGATGTCGCTCGCGTGCGCGAAGTTCTGTCCGAGGAAGTGCGACGTTCCCGCCTGCAGCGCCTTGCGGTCCTGCATCAGCGCCTCGATGCAGTAGGTGTTGACGGCGCCCGGGAAGCGCTCGCCCTCGGTCTTCTCGCCCTTCACGACGGGCATCGCCATCCAGTTCTCCGCGAAATCCGCGTAGACCTCGAGCATCTTCAGCGTCTCCTCCATCGCCTCCCCGCTCGTCGCGTGCGCGGTGTGGCCTTCCTGCCAGAGGAACTCGGCGGTGCGCAGGAAGAGGCGCGTGCGCATCTCCCAGCGCACGACGTTCGCCCACTGGTTGATGAGGAGCGGAAGGTCGCGGTAGCTCTGCACCCACTTGGCGAAGCTTGCGCCGATGATCGTCTCCGACGTCGGGCGCACGACGAGCGGCTCCTGCAGCTCGCCGTCGGGAACGAGGCCTTCCTTGCCGTCGGCCTTGATGCCGGGCTTGAGGCGGTGATGCGTCACCACCGCGCACTCCTTCGCGAAGCCCTCGACGTGCTCGGCCTCCTTCTCGAAGTAGCTGAGCGGGATGAAGAGGGGGAAGTAGGCGTTCTTGTGGCCCGTATCCTTGAACATCTTGTCGAGCGAGCGCTGGATGTTCTCCCAGAGCGCGTAGCCCCACGGCTTGATGACCATGCAGCCGCGCACGTCGCTCGTCTCGGCAAGTTCCGCCGCACGCACGACTTGCTGGTACCACTCGGGGTAGTTCTCCGCGCGGGTCGGGCTGATCGCCGATGCGGGAGCGTTGCCTGCGGGCTTGTTCTGGCCGGTCTGCTTCTGGTTCGACATGATGGATTCCGTAGGGACCGAGAAGGTAGCAGGAAGCGGAATTGCCGCGAAACGCGGCCTCTTCCGCGCGCCGACCGCTACCCTTCGGGCGTGGAGCCTACGCATTCCGAGCGCGACGAGATGGCTGGTCCGCCCGATTCGGGCGCGGTCGTGCTGTCCACGCTGCGTGCGGCGCTGGCGGCCGCCGAGACCGCGCTCTCTCGCGTGGATTCGCCCGCGGAGCGGCGCGAGTCGGTGCGTCTGGCGCGGCGCGAGCTGAAGTCGGTGCGCGCGTTGGCGCCGCTCCTACGGTCGCGCGATGCGGTGCCTTCGCAGGCCTCGGTCGACGGCGTGCTCGAGTTCAGCGCCAAGGCGAACCAGCTGCTCGGGCCCGTGCGCGACCGCGACGCGCTTGCGCGCTCGATCCAGAAGATCTCCGATCGCTTCGCCGACGACGAGACGCGCCGCGTCGCGCGCACGGTCCTCCTCGCGACGCTCGTCTTCGCCGAGGTCGACCGCCGCGACGACGCGCAGTTCGCGGCCACCGCGATCGAGCGCGCGCGCCGCGCGATCCGTCAGGCCCGTGCCGCAGCCGATCACCTCGACGCCTGCGTCGCGGCGCCCGGCGCCCATGCCTGCGCCGCGCTCGTGCGCGCCTTCGACGAGGGCCGCGACGCGCTCGGACAGGGGCTCGAGGACGGCGATCTCGCTGCGCTGCACGCGTGCCGCAAGCAGGCGACGTTCCTCGCGCTTGCGCTGCGGCCCTTCGGCGACGCGCTTCCGACGCCGCTTCGGCGCGTGCGCAGCCGTGCCAAGAACCTCGCGGCCGCGCTGGGCGAGGACCGCGACCTTGCGCTGCTCGACGTCGAGATGCGCGTGGCGCGCGCCCGGCTCGAGGGTTCGCCTCTCGTGACCGCGATCGACGACGCGCTGCGGCTCGCCCGGCTCGAGGCCTTCGCGCGCGCCGAGGACGCGGCGCGCGCGTTCCTGCGGCTCGGCCCGAACCGGACGCGCCGCGCGCTGCGCGAGCTCTTCTGAAGGCGGCGCCCGCCGCGCTCGGCTACGCTGCGGACGTGGAGGCGTTTCGTCCCGTCATCGGCATCTGCGGCGGCATCGGAAGCGGCAAGAGCGCCGTGGCGTCGCGCCTGCGCGGCCTCGGCTGCGAGGTGTGCGTCTCGGACGACGTCGCGCGCGAGGTGCTCGCGCAGCCCGAGGTCCGTGCGGAGGTCGCCGCGCGGGTGCCTGTCGCCGCGCTTCCAGACGGCTCGATCGACCGCATCGCGCTCGGACGCGCGATCTTCACCAACCCCGCGCAGCGCGCCGCCGTCGAGCGCATCATGCACCCGCGCATCGAGGCCGCGCGCCGCGCGCAGTTCGCGAAGGCGCCGCCGTCGACGCGCGCCTTCGTCATCGATGCGCCGCTCCTCCTCGAGGTCGGCCTCGACCGCGAGTGCGACGCGGTGGTGTTCGTCGATGCCCCGCACGCGCTGCGCGCGAGCCGCGTCATGTCGACGCGCGGATGGGACGCCGCCGAACTCGACCGCCGCGAGCGCACGCAGATGCCGCTCGAGGAGAAGCGCGCGCGCAGCAGCGACGTGATCGTCAACGACTGCGACCACGCCGAACTCGAGCGCCGCGTCGAGGAGGTTCTCGGCGCGATCATCGCCCGCGGCCCGCGCCCGGGGCGGGCAACCGCGCCCTGACGGCCTCTGCGTCGGCGGGCGACTTGACCAAACGCGCCGCAACCGTCAATATCCCGTCGTCGCCACGGCGGCGGCTTCGGGCCGCCGCAAGCGCGACGAGTTCCGGCCCGCGAGGCGTCGCGCGCCACGGAACGCACGGAGCATGCCGCGGGACGCCCGCGGACACCCAAGCGTCCGACCGAACCCGAGACGGGACGACAGGCCTCGAGGCCGATGCGTTCCATCCTGCGGTTCTCACGCAATCCCTTCATCGCGTTTGGCGCTCACAGCGTTTGTCGAGTGTGCGAAGGCAGGTAGGCGTGCGTGGGTTCAACGCCCGCGCGCGAACGAGCAGGAGTCTCCTCAGATGAATCACAAGCAAGGTCGTCGTCGTCGTCGTGGCAAGGGTGGCGGTGAAGGCGGCGGTGGCGGTGGCGGCGGAGGCGGTGGAGGCGGCGGCGGCGGTGGACCGCGGCAGCCGTACATCCCGAGCCCGCAGCTCGCGCCAGGACAGATCCCGTCCGACGAGCAGCTCGCGGCAGAGCTTGCAGAGATCGAGAAGGAGCTCGAGGGCAAGTACGAGATCGCCAAGAAGGACGACCTCAACCTCGCGAAGCTCCAGAAGATGCCCGTCGACCAGCTCAACAAGCTGGCGAAGCAGAACGGCGTCGAGGACCTTCAGCAGCCGAAGCAGAAGCTCGTCTTCGAGATCCTGAAGGCGCGCGCCCAGAAGGCAGGCCTCATGATCGCCGAGGGAACCCTCGAGATCACGCCCGACGGCTACGGCTTCCTGCGCAGCGCCGACTACTCGTACACGCCGAGCGCCGACGACATCTACGTGTCGCCCACGCAGATCCGCCACTTCGGCCTGCGACGTGGCCATGTCGTGAAGGGCCTCGTGCGGCCGCCGAAGGACCAGGAGGTCTACTTCGCGCTCCTGCGCGTCGAGAGCGTGAACGGCCGCGATCCGTCGACGCTGCACGATCTTCCGACCTTCGAGAACCTCACGCCGCTCCATCCGAACAAGCGCATCCACCTCGAGATGGTCGGCTCGGGCAAGGTCGAGACCCGCATCATCGACATGGTGACGCCGCTCGGCTTCGGCCAGCGCGCGCTCATCGTGGCGCCGCCGCGCACCGGCAAGACGGTCATCCTCCAGCAGATCACGAACGCCATCGCGACCAACCACAAGGACGTGCATGTCATCGTGCTGCTTGTCGACGAGCGCCCCGAGGAAGTGACCGATTTCCGCCGCAACACGCCCTCGCACGTCGAGGTCGTGGCGAGCACCTTCGACGAGGAGGCGATCCGCCACATCCAGGTCGCCGAGATGGTGATGGAGAAGGCGCGCCGCATGGTCGAGTTCGGCGAGCATGTCGTGATCCTGCTCGACTCGATCACGCGTCTTGCGCGCGGCTACAACAACGCCATGCCGAACTCGGGCAAGATCGGCTCCGGCGGCGTCGACAACGCCGCGCTCATCAAGCCGAAGAAGTTCTTCGGCTCCGCCCGCAACATCGAGAACGGCGGCTCGCTCACCATCCTCGGCACCGCGCTCGTCGACACGGGTTCGCGCGCCGACGAAGTGATCTTCGAGGAGTTCAAGGGCACCGGCAACGCCGAACTGCATCTTGATCGCAAGCTCGTGGAAAAGCGCGTCTATCCCGCGATCAACATCGGCGCCTCGGGCACCCGCCGCGAGGAACTGCTGCTCGATCCGAAGGAGCACGAGCTCATCGTCCGCCTGCGCAAGGTCGTCAGCGACATGAACGTCGTCGACGCGATGGAGCTCCTGCGCACGCGCGTCTCGAAGACGAAGTCGAACGCGGAGTTCCTGATGACGATGGCAATGGGATGAGCAGGGCAATGGGATGAGCAGGGCAATGGGATGAGCAGGGCGCCGGAATCAGCAGGGCGGCAGGGTCGGCCGAACCGCTTCCGACCGCCCGAAGGAGCTCTCCCGGGCGCCGATCCCGAAGGCGGTCCCGGTAGCCGACCCAGGGAACCAACGCCCTCTGATCCATTTGTCCAAACACCCCCGCCCAACCGGGCGGGGGCTGTCTTGAAGGGGCGGCGTAGGTACGATTGGAAGCGCGGCACCCTTTGTGGGAACCGCGAAGCAACCCAGACCGAACTGATTCCGAGCATGCACCAGCGCACCAACAACCGTGGCTTCACCATCGTCGAGATGCTCGCCGTCATCGGCGTCATCGTGGTGCTGCTGGCCATCCTCCTGCCGGCGCTCAGCGCGGCGCGGCGCAACGCCCTGTGGGGCACGAGCCAGTCGAACCTCCGGCAGGTCGGCGCGCTCCTCATGCTCTACATCCAGGACAACCGCGACACCATCCCGCCGACGGCGTTCGACTACGTGCAGGACCCGACGAACCAGCAGGAGGTCGCCCGCGCAGGCAAGGTCCGCGCGCCGTCGCCGGCCGGCACCCTGCCGCCGATCGGCGACCTCTACGCGGGCTCGTGGACCGACATCCTCTGGAGCGCCGGCAAGTTCGGACCGACGCTCAATCTCTCGGAAACCGCGAGCGCGTGGGACTACCGCAACGACTCGCCCGACGCGACCCTGTATGCGAGCGGCTGGACCGGGGTCGACCCGTTCCGTTCCGCGGAAGTGATGCGGAAGACGTCCAACGGAAACGGCGCGACGCCGTTCGGGACGGGCACGCTGGAGACCGAGCTCGGCGGGCCCGGCTACTTCGGTGGGAACCCGTTCTTCGACGCCCGGCCGCCGACGTCGGCCCGCCCGTACTCGGGCTTCTTCTGGACCCACGGGCAGATCAAGCGTCCCGAGGCGTCGATGTACTGCACCGACAGCTACATCGGCGAGGTGCTCGAGTTCAGCGACGTGAACCTCGATCCGACGAACTCGGATCTCGACCTCGTCGGAGTCGAATGGCGCTACTCGGGCAACAACTGCATCATGCTGTTCCTCGATGGCCATGTGGACACCGTCGGGCAGTGGGATGGCCTGCGCGAGCTCGAGAAGGAGCTCGGCGTGCGCGTGCTCGGCCTCGACAAGCGGTCGTTCTTCACCAACTGAGCGACTGCGACCGGTCTGAGGCTGCGCTTCGTGCGGGCCGGCGGTCGTTGACCGCTCTGCCGCTCCTCTCGCCAGAGGCCGCTGCAGCCGCGTTCCGAGCGTTCGCCACCCTCAGCGGTCGATAACCGCCTGCGCCACCGACCCTTGCGACGAGGCGTTCCGGGTCGACCAAGGCGCGAATCGTGCAAGACCTTGCGTCTCGGCCCGAAGTTCTGCTACACTTTCCGTCCCACCGTGCCACTGGCACGGTTTTTCATCGGGCGTGTTGTCGCCCTCGACTGGCTCCGCGTCGGACGGTTCGCGTCGTCCCGCCGCAACGGCCAGTGCGCTGTCAGGCTCTCCTCGCAGCGCGCAAGTCGAGGCTTCGCAAGGTCGATGAACGCCACCCGCTCCGGCTGCGTGTGCGCGATGGGCAAGGGCCGGACTGCTGCGCGTCGATCGCTCGATCGCACCGCATGCAGGGTGGGACAACTTCGTTCGACGCCACCGTAGCTCAGTGGTAGAGCACACCCTTGGTAAGGGTGAGGTCGAGGGTTCAATCCCCTTCGGTGGCTTTGGCAACGCCGCGGATGGCGCTGTCAGGCAGGTACAACTAGTTGGCGACACCCATGAAGGGTGCGCCGAAATTTCTTTACTTCCGCCCGCTCCACGTAGCGACGGGCGGGCAGAAGTCTGGAGCGGCGAGAGCCGGAGAACCAAAGTCATGGCCAAAGAGAACTTCAATCGTACGAAGCCCCACGTCAACGTCGGCACGATCGGCCACGTCGACCACGGCAAGACCACCCTCACCGCTGCGATCACCGCGGTTCAGGCCGCTCGTGGCTTCAGCAAGCCCGTTTCCTACGACCAGGTCGCCAAGGCGTCCGAGTCGGAAGGCCGCCGCGACCCCACCAAGATCGTGACCATCGCCACGTCGCACGTCGAGTACGAGACGGCCAACCGTCACTACGCGCACGTCGACTGCCCCGGCCACGCCGACTACGTCAAGAACATGATCACCGGCGCAGCCCAGATGGACGGCGCGATCCTCGTCGTCTCGGGCGTCGACGGCGTCATGCCGCAGACCCGCGAGCACATCCTCCTCGGCCGTCAGGTCGGCGTGCCGAAGATCGTCGTCTTCCTCAACAAGTGCGACATCGCCGACGCCGAGCTCCTCGACCTCGTCGAGATGGAGATCCGCGACCTGCTCTCGAAGTACGGCTACCCGGGCGACGACACCCCCGTCATCCGCGGCGCCGCCTTCCCGGCGCTCCAGAACCCCGGCGACCCGACCGCGAACAAGTGCATCGCCGACCTCATGGACGCGATCGACACCTTCATCCCCGAGCCGCAGCGTGAGACGGACAAGCCGTTCCTCATGTCGGTCGAAGACGTGTTCTCGATCAAGGGCCGCGGCACCGTCGCGACCGGCCGTATCGAGCGCGGCATGGTGAAGGTCGGCGACACCGTCGAGATCGTCGGTCTCCGTCCCGACGTCAAGACGACCACCGTCACCGGCGTCGAGATGTTCCAGAAGACCCTCGACAGCGGCATCGCCGGCGACAACGTCGGCCTGCTCCTCCGCGGCGTCGAGAAGGACGACATCGAGCGAGGCCAGGTGCTCTGCAAGACCGGCTCGATCAAGCCGCACACCAAGTTCAAGGCCCAGGTCTACGTCCTCACGAAGGACGAAGGCGGCCGTCACACGCCGTTCTTCAAGGGCTACAAGCCGCAGTTCTACTTCCGCACGACCGACATCACGGGCAAGATCGAGGAGCTCGTCGGCGCAGAGATGTGCATGCCGGGCGACAACATCCTCATGATCGTCGACCTCGAGGGCAAGGGCGTCGCGATGGAAGCGGGCGTCCGCTTCGCAGTCCGTGAAGGCGGCCGCACCGTCGGTTCGGGCGTCGTCACCGAGATCATGGTCTGAGCGTGGTCTTACCGTTCCGGCCAAGTACTGGCCGGAACTGTGTGGCCTTACCGTTCCGGCCAAGTACTGGCCGGAACTGCGTGGTCTTACCGTTCCCGCCAAGTACTGGCCGGAACTATGTGGTCTTACCGTTCCGGCCAAGTGCTGGCCGGAACTGTGAAGAGCAAGTATCGAGGCCGCTGCGGGGCGGGTCGTTCGCCCCGCAGCGCGCCTCTCGACTGAACGTGAACGCTGAGAAAGCGAGCAAGCAATGGCAAAGAAGTCCATGGATCGCGAATGGGTCTGGCTTGTGTGCACCGAGACCGGTGACATGAACTACCGCACGAACATCCGCGTCAAGGGCGGCATCATCGAGCGCGTGAAGGAGGGCTACATGAAGTACTGCCCGAAGCTCCGCAAGCACACGCTCCACAAGATCAAGCGCAAGTGATCCGCGTTCCGCGGTCGGGCTCGGACCACGTCCGGGCCCGGGCGCGCGACCGGCGGCATCGCCTGTTCGACGAAGTGTTACGCCGATAGCTCAGCTGGTAGAGCAGCGGATTCCAAATCCGCAGGTCGTGGGTTCGATCCCCTCTCGGCGTGTTGCAGGATTGCGTGCTGGTGCCTCGCCCCCGGGCGATGCGCGGCATGCCGGACGAGGCAGTCCCATCATCGGAGCAGATCATGACGGACCAGACATCACCGACACCAGCGAGCACCCAGGCCGTCGAGGCCCCGCGCGGCTTCGGCGTCTACAAGCCCGGGCAGGGCTACTACACCCGGATGGGTTCGGTGATCGGCGTCGCGCTGGTGAGCCTGCTCGGGCTTCTATGGCTGTGGAAGTACCTCGATGACGTCAGGATCGGGGACACCAACCCGCTGTACGTCGCCGCGACGGGCGCGATCCTCGTGGGCGTCGCGATCGCGTTCGTGACCTACTACCTCGTGTTCGTCAAGCCGGGATCGGTCGACTTCCTCATCGCGACCGAAGGCGAGATGAAGAAGGTCAACTGGTCGACCCGCCGCGAAGTGGTCGGCTCGGCGACGGCCGTGATCGTCACCGCGGTCATCCTCGCGCTCTTCTGCTGGGGACTCGAGCTCCTGTTCGTCTGGTTCTTCCAGATGATCAAGGTGCTTGAGAGCTGAAAGGTCCATCGCGCCCCAGCGGCGCAGTGCATTGGCAGGCGCGGGCCTGCGGGAGATGTCTGGAATGAGCGAGATCGACAACAACACCGAGACGTCCGGCGGCTCGAAGGACACCGCGCCGAAGGCCTTGAAGCGTGGCGTCGACGCGCGTCGTGCGGTCGAGAGGCCGCACGAGGTCATGGGCGTCTCGACGCAGGCGCTCGCCGACAACCGCAAGGGCAAGGCCGGCGAGAAGTCGAAGCTCGAGCAGACGGAGACGTTCGATCCCGCGACCGATCTTCCGATGTTCCGCGAGGGCATGGACTGGTTCGTGCTGCGCGTCGCGAGCAACAAGGAGCGTTCGGTCCGCCAGACGCTGCTCCGCAAGGTGCAGATCGAGGGCATGGAGGGCTTCGTCGGCCGCATCATGGTGCCGACCGAGAAGACCAAGACGCTCAAGGGCGGCAAGCAGAAGGTGACGGAGTCGATGCTCTACCCGGGCTACGTCTTCGTCGAGATGCGCCTCGAGCCGGACGGCCGCATTCCGCAGGATGTGTTCTTCCTGATCAAGGAGACCGACGGCGTCGGCGATTTCGTCGGCACCGCTGGTCGCCCGACCCCGATGGCCGCGCACGAGGTCGAGAAGATGCTGTTCGACTCGCGCAAGCCCGAAGAGGCTCCGCAGGTCAAGATGGAGTTCGCCAAGGGCGACAAGGTCACCATCAAGGAAGGCCCGTTCCAGAACTACCCGGGCGAAGTCGACGAAGTGGTGCCCGACAAGGGTCTCGTGCGCGTGCTCGTCACGATCTTCGGCCGCCAGGCGCCGATCGAGCTCGAGTACTGGCAGATCTCGAAGGGCATCGACGAGGCGTGACTTGAGCGGTCGCGGCGTTCTTGAGCGGTCGCGGCGCCCCTGAGCGGTCGCGGCGCCCCTGAGCGGTCGCGGCGCCCCTGAGCGGTCGCGGCTGCG
>JBIKWD010000220.1:0-4764 GCA_044356505.1 Phycisphaerales bacterium | reverse complement strand
CTACGCGTGATGCAGCGGTCGCGGATGCGGCCGCTCCCTCTGGTGTCAGGCCTCGGAGTGAATCCGAGGCCTGCCTGGCATGCGTGATGCAGCGGTCGCGGATGCGGCCGCTCCCTCTGGTGTCAGGCCTCGGAGTGAATCCGAGGCCTGCCTGGTACGCGTGATGCAGCGGTCGCGGATGCGGCCGCGACCGCTCAAGTCAAGCCGCCGCACTCGGGGCACGCGGCGCCGCGCGCGAGCCCCGTGCGCGGATAGCCGCAGCGCGGGCACCTGTTGCGTCGCCTGCGGACCTTCGCGAAACCCCACCGCGCCACGCGCGAGACGCCTAAGCCCGCAAGCGTGAGCGGCACGCCGAGGATCAGCGAGTTCGCGAGGAACGACAGCCACAGGGGCCTCCACGGAAGGCCGGTGGCGGGCAGGTTGAGTTGCTCGCCGTCAGCCCAGCGAATAGGAGGCGCGGCCCACAACCCATCGGACCACCATCTGGTCGTATCGTCCGCATGGAACCGATCGGCGCCGTCGTGCCACTCGAGGTCCTCGCGCCACCCGCGCACCACAAGGCACCGGATCGGCCAGCCGTAGGCGCGAACCTCCTCCGTCGCGACGCCACCCGCACTCCCGAGTTCCGTCGCGGCAGGGCGCGCTTCTCCGGGACGCAGGTAGAGCCAAACAGCCCGCTCCGGCGTCTCGCCACGCAGAAGCGCCCACCGCGGTAGTCGGACCGACTCCCACTCGGCTTCCGTCTCCGTGTAGAACCGTGCGGAACTCGGCGTGCCCCGTCCAACGAGTCCGACAGGCAGTCCACTGGGAAGTCCCTCGCGCGTTCGGACATCGCCACCGAAGTCGAGGTAGTTGTTCAGTATCGCACGCTCGAGCCCATCACCACCACCGTGCGGCGACGCGACAAAGACGAATCGTCGGATGGAGAACGAGTCGCTCAGTCCAGGGCCGGCCCTCCACACGACGCACCAGAGGCCTCCCTCATCGTCTTTGGCTTCGACGCTGATCTGCGGATTCGCCGCGTGTTCGGCTTCGATGTCGCGATCCGCCCATACGCGCGGTCCGACATGCCACGACCGCGGCGTGAGCGCGGTCCACCACTTCAATGGACGAGGCCTACCCTCTCCCGACTCGCCAACACCGATGTAGGCGGGGTCGTGCACGAAGCGGTACTGTGCGAGGCCCTGCGGCGACGGGAGATACTCATCCCACGCCGCCATCCAGCACAGACCGACGCTGGCGCATGTACCGACGGCCATGGAGGAAATCAGGTGGCCGCCGAGGATCCAAGTCGTCGCCCGACGCGGTGGACGTGCGATCTCGAAATGCACGCGGCGCATTCTACTGGGGGCCTCCGACTATGCAGTTCTCGAGCGGGCCCCATGTCTCGTCCCAAGCTGGCAGCGGATCTGGGAGGTAGTGCAGGATGTCGCAGCCCGACGGTAGCGGTGGAGCCCAGAGGGGAGGCGAGCAGTGGATGTTGTTTGGCAGGGGTTGCGCACAGCAAGCCTGAAGCGCCGCGCAGAACGCAGAGCGTCTTGCGGGGTTCTGCCACCATGGCCTCGACTCAGCGGGGTGAACACCGAAGAGGATGTCGTCAGAGATCGGGAGAATCTGTGGTGTGCGCGCACGGCAGTCGCGACCCCCTGAGTGCGACCTCGACAGGGCGGTCAAGATGCGTGCGAGGGAGCTCTCGGGGCCCCTCACCTTGCCACGCCGCGGATCAACCCACCACCATTGGCCCTGTGGGTCGCGGAAGACAGTGACGATGTGTCCGTCGCCAACCCAACGAGTGGATCCGTCGGGCATGCGCTCCTTGCATTCCCAGAAGACGACCCCGTAGTGGGGATTCCATCCGGGCGGCATGACCTTCAACAGGTAGCGAATGAACGCATCCGCGAAGTCGTCACAGTCCATGTCAGGCGGACCGAACTGTCGGGTGCGGTCGTAGAGATCCTTCAGGCACTTGCTCAATCGTGAACTTCTCACGACGTGCTTCAACCAGCACTCTTTCTGCGGGTCGCTTGGCGCGACAGCAGGTGGCGGCTCCTCATCAACGGTCTCCGCCGGCGTCGCTTCTTCCACGCTCAGCCCCTCGCTCTCGACGAGCATGCCGAGCGACTCGACGCTCTCGATCGATGCGCGCTGCTGCACGGTCATGGCGTCGACGACGAGGTCGAGGTGCGAGAGATAGGCGTCGGCGTCGACCTCGGGCCGCGGCGCGAGCTTCCCCGTCAGCACGAACGCCCGGAACTCCGCGCGCACCTCCGCGTCGTCGGCGATGAGGTCGGTGACCAGGTAGCGCTCGCCCGCGTCGAAGTCGAGCTGCAGGCGGTGGCCGTAGATCTCGGTGAAGACCTCGAGCTCGGGCAGGAGCATCGCGAGCATCAGCCCCGGCGGCGTGTTCGTGAACTCGAACGCGGGCGGAGGAAGCCCCGCGTCCTCGGCGGCCCAGAGGCCTGCGAAGAACTCGCGCGATTCCGCGCGGTTCACGGGGTCGGAGAGGTCCCAGCCGACGATCTCGACGGCGTCGTCGCCGTCGTCGGGCGGCTCGTCCTGCGCGAAGGCGGGGGCGAGGTGCGTGCCGAACGCCGCCGAGGCGGCAAGCGCGATCGCGGCGCGTCGACGGAGCGACGGGAGGAGCGCGGACGCGAACGATGGCAATGGCATACCGATCTCCTGGAGGGGAGGCTCAAGCGGCGCTGTGCAACGGGGTGCGCACGGGCACGTGCGTGCGCGCGGCGATGCGACGAACATACGCCACCCCCCCCACGTCAAGAGAAATGGCGACAATTCAAAGAAATGATGTCGAGTCGCGTTGGTGGAGCGATGCGCGCCGGCCTCGACTCCCACTCGAACGGCTCCGCAGACTCGCGTCCGCGGGCACTCGTCGCCGGGCGACTCGCCTCAATCACTTCCCGCCCGCGTCGGGGATCGGACGGCCGGGCTACCCGATCAACTGCCGAATCGGCTCCGCGCCTTCGACGCCGACGAGCTTCTGGTCGAGGCCCGCGTAGAAGTAGGTGAGGTGGTTCGAATCGAGACCGAGGCATGCGAGCGCCGTCGCGTGGAGGTGCTTGACGTGGTAGCGGTCGCCGACGCCCGTCGAGCCGAGTTCGTCGGTCTCTCCGACGGTCGTGCCGCCCTTGATGCCGCCGCCCGCCATCCACATCGTGAAGCCGTACGAGTTGTGGTCGCGGCCCGTGCCCTCGGCGTACTCCGCGGTGGGCTGGCGGCCGAACTCGCCGCCCCAGATCACGAGCGTCTCGTCGAGCAGGCCGCGGCGCTTGAGGTCCTTGAGCAATCCCGCGATCGGCTTGTCGGTGCGGCCTGCGTGGAAGTCGTGGTTCGTCTTGAGGTCGCCGTGCGCGTCCCACGACTCGTCGTTGTGGCCGCCGCCCGAATAGATCTGGACGAAGCGCACGCCGCGCTCGACGAGCCGTCGCGCGAGCAGGCACTTGTCTCCGAACTCCCGCGTCCGCTCGTCGTCGCAGCCGTAGAGCTCCTTCGTCTCCTTCGTCTCGAGCGACATGTCGACCGCCTCGGGTGCCGTCGACTGCATGCGGTAGGCGAGCTCGTAGCTCTCGATGCGGCTCTCGAGCTCGCTGTTTCCCGAGCGGAGGAGCGCGTGGCGCGTGTTCCAGTCCTTCATCCTGTCGAGCATCGCGCGCTGGAGCGCCACGCTGCGCCCGTCGGGGTTCGCAAGGTCGAGGATCGGCGGCCCTTCGCCGCGCAGCACCGTGCCCTGGTACATCGCGGGCATGTAGCCGCTCGACCAGTTCTTCGCGCCCGAGATCGGGCCGCCCGCGCTGTCGAGCATGACGACGAAGCCGGGGAGGTTCTGGTTGACGGTGCCGAGGCCGTAGTTCACCCACGAGCCCATCGCGGGGCCGCCGAGCAGGCGCCCCGAGTTCATCATCAGCATGGCGCTGCCGTGGATCGGGCTGTCGGCGTACATCGACTTGATGAACGCGATGTCGTCGACGCAGGTCGCGATGTGCGGGAAGAGGTCGCTCACCCACGCGCCCGACTGGCCGTACTGGCGGAACTTCCACTTCGGCCCGACGACGCGGCCTTCGTTGCGGTCGCCGCCGCGGCCCTTGGTCTTCACCTTCACGGTCTTGCCGTCGAACTTGTAGAGCTCGGGCTTGTAGTCGAAGGTGTCGACATGGCTCGGGCCGCCGTAGCAGAAGATGAAGATCACGCTCTTCGCCTTGCCGGGGATCATCATCGGCTTCGCGGCCATCGGGTTCACGGGGCCGTCCGGCAGCGGCGTGACGCCGTCGAAGGCGAGCGCCTGCTTCGCGAGGAAACCGTCCTTCGCCAGCATTCCCGCGAGCGCGACCGAGGTGAACGCGCCGCCGGCCTGCCAGAGGAACTCGCGGCGCGTACGGCCGCAGAAGGTGTTCGTGGGCTTCTCGAGTGGATCGCTCATGTGGATGCCTAGTCGATGTAGAGGAACTCGTTCAGGTTGAAGAGCACGAGGCACAGGCTCGTCATCGCCTGTTCCTGCGAGAGCCCTTCCTTCGCCTTGATGTCGTCGAGGAACAGCACCGCCTCGTCGATCTCGCGCGCGTCGGGGGCGCGGCCGCTCGTCAGGCGCCGCGCGCGGTCGATCTGCGCGCGGACATCGCCCGGGAACTCGCGCGCGACGCGCTCCGCCAGCTTCTGCGCCTCGTCGTTCGTGAGGTCGCCGTTCAGCATCGAGAGCGACTGCGTGGGCACCACGGTGTTGAAGCGCTGCGGGCACGGGCTGTCGAGGTC
>JBIKWD010000055.1:0-16637 GCA_044356505.1 Phycisphaerales bacterium | reverse complement strand
ACGGGCAGGTGGTCCACTACAAGCTCGTCGGTGGCAATCACGGGCTGGTGGTCAACGGCAGCAACGCATACGCGACCGAGGCGAACCAGCTGATCGCTTCGTTCCTGTTGCAGTAACAAGCGAGTTTGCGTCACCACCTCAGCGAGCCGCATACGCGTAGAGATTGATTCTGCAGCCCTCTACTTCACGAGGCGCGCGCGAAAGCGGCTCGCCGAACGGTTCAGAGTGAACGCCCTTGGTCTCCCGGTCGTGGCGCTCGCCTTCGGACGCAGCGCTTTCCATGGCGTCATGAAACAACATGCCCCCGGCGCAAGGGCCGGGGGCATGGAGAGATCGCGATCAAACGGTAGCCGCCGCACAAACCATCAGCTGCGGCGCCGACGGCTCATGAGGCCGGCCAGCCCGACCAGCGCCGCGGCGCCTGGAGCCGGAACGGCCACGAAATCGAGGACGATGCCCGTCTCCGTGCCGCCGTTGGCGAAGGTGAGCGGGCCGTTCACGCCGACGAGATAGTTGCCACCCGCCGCCAACTGGATGTCGCCCGAATCCCAGAGACCGTCTCCGCTGGCTCGCAGGAAGATCGTCGAGTTCGTGTCAGCGTTGACGAGGAACACGGTCGCCGACTCCGAACTGACGTTCCCGCTCAGGCGGACGGTCAGGTTCGAGTTGGTCGTAAAGCCCATGGTCGCGCCGAAGACGCTCCAGGGATCGCCGCCACCGAAGACGGCGCTGACCGAGAAACCGTACTGATCAACGCCAGGCTGCTGGAGACCGGTGTAGGTCAACGAGGACCCCGCTCCGGACGCATTGAGCGGAGAATGGATGGCGGAAGGGTCAAAGTTCTGCACGGTGACTCCGCCCGCGTTCAGGTCGAAGTATGCGCTGGTGACGGTCAGGCCAGCTTCGGCGGCGGTGGAAAGACAAAGAGCGCCACCACACACAATGGCCAAAGCAAGACGCGAGGTCGGCTGCGACATGGGAACCTGATCTTTCGGGTTTGGACGCACCGAGAGTGAACCACTCACCGTGGGTGCGCTGACTTGGGACTGGAACTGAGGGAACGAATGAAGGACCGTCACGCGGAGAGGGGCCGCGGACGCAGTGGAATATAGCCCAATGGCTGCGGCGCGGAAGTCGAAATCCCCAATGAACCAGCCCCGCTACCGAATAAATCTGACGCTCAAGGCCTCGACAATCCCATCTGAAGCCGATCCAAACCGCACCTTCGTGTCCAGCGCAGTTCGGGAGGTAAGACCATACCTGGCAGGCATTTCAAGGCGGAAGCGATCGTCTGCCAGCGGCGTAGCCAGACATCGAGTTCGGCCCGGGGCAGCACCGTGGCGACGGTGCGCGAACTGCTCGGGGTCACGGCAGCGAATGCACTGTAAAGACAGTGCGGGCGTGGCTTTGAGATGGGATGAATGCTGCGAACACCGCGGAGTCAATGGCGGAGAAAGGTCACAGCGGCCGGACCGAAGCAGAAATCCGTTCGTCTCGCCGGCTCGTCGCACATTCGCCTCGCGGACGGTTCATGCGGCGCCCACGACGCGAACAGTCAGCGGCGGGCCCGACACGCAGTCGGACAACGGAAGCCGACCCTCGGAAACCACATCGACCGTGATGTCGCCGAGCGCGGTCGGTGCGTCCGATGCACGGTCCGCCCACGCGACCAACAGCTGAACGCGGCGACCATCGGCCAGCGCCCGACCCAGCACCTCGCCCAAGAGTCGTAACGGCGACGAGTCGGACCCGCGGCCCGCGGCGCGCCGATGCGCGATGCTCGGGATGAGCGCACATCCGCAGCCGCCGATGGTGAACTCCGCCGCATGGGGCGAGGGCGACGAGAACGCCCCCCACGCGGGAGCCGGTCGGACCGAGTCCACGCTGCATCCACGCACTCGGACGCTCTCAGGCAGCGGCTTGTCGCTGAGGATGAGGATTCGCAGGCACATCGCGCTCAGGATAGGCGGCAATCGATCGGGGAGCCGCGACTTCGGCACGGAGATCCGGAACCCCGGTCTCAGCGCGCCAAAGTGTCGTCCCGCTTTCTAGGAAATCCGAAACCGAACTGTCTGTTCGAAGCTGGTTCCAGGTTCTGTCTGACAGATCGCCGAAGCCCAAGGCCTGAGGCATTGGGATCCGCGCGGCGCCTGGCTGGTGTACCGCATCCGGTCTCTGCGACAGTTTGAAGTCGGCAGTCACGGGGCCTCCCCGAGGAGGATGTGTCGGTGCGCTGCGGGCGTTCGGTCGCCGATCCGCCCGATGATGCGGTGGTTGTTGAAGCGGCGGGCGAAGTCGCGGAGCGCCGAGTTGAGCTTCCCGACCGTGCGGAGTCGCTGCAGCCAGAGCAGCTGCTCCTTCAGCGTGCGGATGTCTCGCCCCGGCGCGTGCGCCGAGAGGCTTAACCGCCCGGCTGGATGGGCGCCGAAGTGATCGCCCGCCAAATGAAGACGAGCGTCGCCGCGTGCACCATGCTGATGCCGAGGTTGCTCAACACGACCGGGTTCTGCCACGCGCCGACCAGGAACGGGGTCGCCAGCTTGTAGACCACCTGCAACAGCAGCATGGTGGCAACCATGCGAGGATCAGGCCGGATCAGCAGCAGCACCGACATCAGCGCGATCGAGAGGTAGACGCACAGCAGGATCTGCCGTGCCGCGGAAGGTTCTCCGTACGCGCTTCCGATCCATGCTGCGTTCATGAGCAGTCCGCCGCAGACCGGGATGAGGACCACGAGGTTGAGGATCAGCGAGAGGTAGATCATTGCACGCATTGAGCAGTCTCCGACGAAACTGTACACGCGGTGCGCTGCGCGGTCTCCCGAGACCCCCATGTAGGTTCTGTCTGACGGAACCCAGGACTCGAGGGAATAATGCACGACTCCATGAACGCGCGGCGGCGTCGGGCTCGATCGCCGATGGATCGGCGCTTCCCGGCCAGAAGCGCCTTCCGATCGGCCGCCACGGTCTCATCCTCCGGAACGACCAGATGCCACTTGCCTTCGGCGTTGCGGCGGAGCGTCACCGAAGTCTCCACACCCGATTGCGGCTGCGCCAGGCTGAAGGTGATCTCCGGCGCCGTCGACACCTCGGGAATGGCGTAGGCGCGGAAGGTGGTGAGATCCACGACTTCGAAGTACGCGCGGACGCGATCGATGGCCATCAGGCGCGATGGAGGAAGCGACGCTGCATCGAACTCAACCGCCAGGCAGGCCAGGCCCCACGCCTCGTCGCTGCCCATGCGCGCCATGTCGGCGGCCCTCACGAAACTCATGAACGCTGCGCGCGGCGAATCGAGCTCCACCGGCCGTGCGACCTCGGCCTCCTTGTCACGCTGCCCGGTCCACCAGCCGCGCGTTGGGTCGTGGCCCGCGAAGCTGTTCTTGTCCGAGCCCATGAAGAACTCGAACGCCCCGCTGCGGTCGCCTTCGAACCATGTGCCCTTGAGCTGCGATCCCGCCGAAACGCCTTCCAGACGACCGTCCAACAGCGCACAGGTGCCGGTGACCTTGTCGCCCTGCTGCTTCAGAACGATGCGGGCACCACCGCCTTGCCAGTGGGTCTGCCACTCGCCCGACCAGTCGGTCTGAGCAGCGGCAACGCGGGTCATGAAGACGAGGATGGAGAGGAGGATGGAGAGGAGGATGGCGACGCATGTCGGCATCGCTCGAAACTTGTTGTTGGTCGCCATGCGCACCAGCGCAGTCTACGCCGAGCCCGCGCGCCCTTTGGTTGTCGGACGCTCGTGGAAGGGCGTGATCATGCTGCGCAGGACAGGTTCTCGGGGCGTCTGTTCGGCGGCGACGACGCGATCCGCGGCAGCAAAGTGACGCGATGGCCAGATACTCGGAGAGCGCCTGACAGGCGCAGGCGGGAAGTTGCGTCTAGACGGGAAGTGCGACCTGTGTGGAGCAAGGTTCGTTTGAACCGGCCACCGATCGCCACGAAGCACCCGTCTGGCCTCATGGCCCGTCAGGGGGACAAGTCTGTTTGCCGATATCGTTGGCAGTCGTCTGCCTGCACCCACGGTTCGGCCCAAGCATGAGGCATTGCCTCGGGAGTTTCAGCCATGCGTCTTGATCGAATGCTTATGACGGGAATCGTCGCCGCGGCGGCCGTGGCGGGTTCGGCGGGCGCAGAGATCGTGACCGGGCCGTCCGCCTCGAGCACCTGCATCACCTTCAATCCCTCAACGCCGACCACGGCCGAGTGGTTTGGGTACACGGACGGCGCCTGGGGCAGCGCGCTGCAGAGCTTCTCGATTGCGTTCGTTTGCAACGCGCCCGGTTCCCCAGGCGTCGCGAGGACCCTGACCAACGGCGTCACCGACATCCAGTACTCGCTGAACAACGGCCAGAGCTGGCTCGCATACGCGAGCACCCAGTCGGCCACAGGCTCGCTCTCCGATGAGCTTTCGTACACATGGGGCGCGACGGTGCAGCCGAATGTGCTCGTTGGCGTCGGCAACTTCCGCATTCGCGCGACGATCGAGGCGTCTGCTTCGATCCTCTCCGGCGATACCTTCACGGTGCTGCTGGACTGGAGTTCGCTCTCTGGAGGCGGAGTGAACTCTCGGCAATCGACCGCCGTCCCCGCGCCTGGCGCGTTCGCGCTGCTCGGCGCGGCGAGCCTCGCCGGCAAGCGTCGTCGACGCTGACGCCCGTCCGCACGCCCGCGGAGCAGAGGTCAGCGCGAGACTTCACCGTTTCGCCGCCTTCTTCGGGCTCTTGCCCGACGGTTGTTTCGTCGACTGTTGACTCTTCGTCGCCTTCGCGCTCTTCTTCGCGGCGGGGGCTGGCTCCAGCTTCTTTCCGTCGGCCCCCCGCCCGGACTTCGCGAGCGTCTTCACATAGGTCTCGATGTACGCCTTCGCCGGCACGCGGCGGATCGCCTCGCCGATGACATCGAGCGCTGCGTCCTCGAGCTTCTTGAATCGCACGCAGCTGCCGCCCATGTTGAGCTTCTTGCCGGTCGCCTTCCACGCCTTCTCGAACCACGCGCGCTCGGCCTTGTCGCTGTAGACGCTCATCAGGTAGACCGTCAGGTTGTCCTTCTGGCTTGCAAGCGCGGCCATCATGAGCGGCTTGGTCGGGTCGCAGTGGTAGCCCGTCGGCCACACGCGGTGCGGCACGGCGTAGCCGATCATGCCATAGAGCATGCTTTCCTCGTAGTTCTTGTCGAGGTTCTTGAGGATGACCTTGCGCACCGCATCGATCGCCTTGCGGCGATCTTCGGGCAGCGACGCGAGATACTCCTTGACGGTCGTGGCCTTGCTCTTCATCCCGGTAGCCTAACGCGCGACTCTCATTTCGGCGGATACGCTAGGCCCGGCCCACGGAAACCTCGGGCCACCCCTGCCGATGACGAACACCCTTGACGCCATCTTCCTCGACCTCGACGGCTGCCTTGTCGACTCGACGCTTGCGATCACGAACTCGTTCGACCACGCGCTGCGTTCGGCTGGCATCGAGCCGAGGTCGCCCGAAGTCACGCGTTCGTTCATCGGCCCGCCGCTCGGTGCGTCGTTCAACCGGATCGTCGCTGAAGAAGGCCGCGATCAAACGCTCGCGGCGGTGCTCGTCGAACGCTATCGCGAGCGTTACCGCGCGATGTCGGCGATCGAGACGACCGTCTTCGCCGGAATCCCCGAGGCGCTGGCGGCGCTGCGCGCAGAAGCGCCGATCGCGATCGTCACCTCGAAGCTCGGTCGCGTCGCGGAGCGGCTGGTCGACGACATCGGCCTTCGCGCGCATGTCGAGGTGATCTACGCGCCGCAGGACGAGCACACGCTTGAGCCGAAGGAAGTCACGCTGCGCCGCGCGCTTGCTGCCACGGGCGCGCGACCGTCGGCCACGGTGATGATCGGCGACCGTGAGCACGATGTCCTCGCAGGTCACGCCTGCGGCACGGCCACCATCGGCGTCCTCTGGGGCGCCGGCGACCGCGCCGAGCTCGAGGCGGCGCGAGCGCACAAGATCGTGGTCGAGGTGCACGAACTGCATGGCGCGGTCCGCGGGCTTCGCCTACGGTGAGGCCACTCTCCCCGCAACCGGTCCGCGAGTGTTGACGCCATGCCAACGAATCTTCTCTTCCTGATCGCGATGTCGCCGATTCTTCTGTCCCTTGCTGCTGGCTGCGCGCAGACGCGCCCCGTGCCCGCCGCGACGACCGACGCATCCGCCGCCCCGCCGCCGAAGATCAGGGCGTGGATGGACCGACTGACGGTCGCGCACGAGTACGACCCGAAGACGGGCTTCATCGTGGCCCGCGAGGTTGTCGCGCTTCCACCGCTGATCGCGGACGCGCCGCCGCTCGATGCGGCAATCAAGCAGGCCGGCAGCGACCGCGTCGTCGTGGTCTTCGTGACCGCGGACCGCTGCGCGCCGTGCCAGCAGTACAAGCGCGACGCGCTCAACGACGCATCGGTGATCGTGCGGCTCTCAGACGCGCGCTTCCTCCCGACGCATCTCGAAGTCGATCGCTCGGCTGCGCTTGCGGATGCCTACCTCGGCACGCGTTCGATCCCGATGACCTACGCGCTGCGGAACGGCAAAGTCATCGCCGACCTCCGCGGACAGCGCTCGGCGGCGGATCTCGTCGCATGGCTTGACGCCATCCGCTGATCGCAGGCGACCGCGAACCCTGGCTCAGCAGAATTCCTGGCTCAGCAGACTTCCTCGCTCAGCAGACTTCCTCGCCGCCACCGCTTGCATGGCCATCGCGTTACACGCGACCAAGCCGCCTGCCCGTGAGCACGCTGTAGATCAGCCCGACGAGGAAGACCACGAGGAACACGATGAACAGAATCTTCGCGATGTAGACGGACTCACCGGCGACGCCGGTGAAGCCCAGAATGCCAGCGATGAGTGCGAGAATGAGAAACGCGAATGCCCAGCGAAGCATGGCCTGTCTCCTGTGTTTGGGTGACTGCGACAGGACTCGGCGTGGCACGACGAGCGACCTGCTTGCCTGCTTGCCTGCTTACCTGCTTGTTCCGCCTACTTGGCCTCGTAGCTGAACTTCTGCCCGCCGATCGACGCCTCGAACATCAAGCCCGACTCGTCCATCGTGAAGACCGCCACGCCGTTGGAGTACTTCGCGTTGGCGCCGGCTCCCGACTTGAGCGCGACAGCCGTTGCCTGCGCGTCGAAGGCGAAGTTGCCGGTCTTGAAGAGGGTCAGCGCTTCCGCCGTCGAGAAAGCGATGATCTGAGAGTACGCCTGTCCGCCCAACTGAAGGCCGATCGAACCCTGCGTCAGGTCGCAATACCCCGTGACGACGCCGCCTTCGTACAGCACACCCCGGCCGTACGCCCCTCCGACGCCCACAGCGCCCTTGCCGACCGTCGGGAACACTGCGTATCCCTTGGCGTCGCGGAGAACCGGGGCGAGGGTCGGGTCGTTTCGCTCGGCCTTGGTGAGCGCAACGGCGGCTTCGTCGCGCTTGTCCGCCTTGCCTGCCTCGGTCTTGGGGGCGGTCGTGCACGCTCCGAGCGTGCAGCTCAGTACGAGGGCGATCGTCGCGATCATTCGATGCATGGTGTGTTCCTTGAGGGCAATCTTGCTTGATGTACGACGCAGAACGGCTTCGGAGCGCCTGCGCTGGAAGCAGACAAACAACATGCGACTTCGCATGTCAGAGAGCCTGACGCGCTCGCAGTTTCAATACCCGTGACCGTAGACGCGCTAACCTTGGCCGACTACGAGGAAACTTGCTTGATCGTCACCGCCGTGACGCAGCCAATCTCGCCGAGTTCACCCTTGCGCGCGCGTTGCCGGCATCACGCCGTGCTCGCGACCGAGCGCATCAATCCGCGGGACGCTCGTCGCACTCGCCTTCGTCGGATCCGCGGCCTCTCTCGCCGCAACCGCCTTCATCGCCAGCGCGGCACGCTCGCTACGGCGCGGCACGATGTCCCACGCGAGGCCGATCAGCCCAAGCGCGCGCACCTCGAGGTAGGTGACATCGATCTCCCACCAGCGGTGGCGCACCGTGCAGCACGCGGGGTCGGAGTGGTGGTTGTTGTGCCAGCCCTCGCCGCAGGCGAAGAGCGCGACCAGCCAGTTGTTGCGGCTGTTCTCGTTGGTCTCGTGGTTGCGGTAGCCGAAGATGTGCGTCAGGCTGTTCACGCTCCAGGTGATGTGCCAGACGAGCACGGTGCGGAGCAGGACGCCCCACACGACGACGCCCGCCGCGAAGTTGGCCGCCCCCGCCGCGTCGGTCCAGAGAAGCGCCGCAGCGAACGACATCGCCGCGTAGAGCACGATCTGCGCGCCGTACACCCAGAGCGGGCTCGTCGGTCGCCTTTCGATCCACATGTAGAACGGGTCCGCGAGCACGTCGCGGGCGTAGCGCTCGTAGTTCGCGGGGTGATGCAGCGAGTGGTTGCGCACGAAGAGCCACCAGACATGCCCCCACAGGAACGTCACCATGGGCGAATGCGGATCCTCCTGCTCGTCGCTGTGCGCATGGTGCATGCGATGGGTCGCGACCCAGCGCGCCGGCGAGTCCTCGAGGCAGCAGAGCGCACCGAGGACGAGAACCCGCTCGAACCACCGCGGCGTCTTGAAGCTGCGGTGCGTGAGCAGACGGTGGTAGCCAAGCGTGATCGTCTGGCCGAACACATGCACGCCCACGAGGCACAGGACGAGGGCCGTCCACGAGAAGAACGCCGGCACGAACACCGCGAGCGCAAGAAGATGCACCGCGACGATCGGCACGCAGTAGCGCAGGAACACCTGCCTCGGCCGGGTGGCCGCAGGTGCTTCGAGATGAATTCGGGTTGAGGTCAAGGAGAGGCCGTTGGTGGGGTTTGCAGGAGTGCGGCCGTTTCGTATGGTATGCGCATCGCCCCGCTGTGCGCTTGCCCGACCGCGGATCCGACTGCGATTCCCCTCGATCATGGACGCGTCCCCTTGGGTGCCGCCCAGGACGACGCAAAGGGTGGGCGCGGCAGTACGATCCGCACCGCATGGCCGCATCAGCGCACCAGAGCCTTACCCGCGCAACACCCGTTGCGGCGATCACGCCCGACTCGCCTGCATCCGCGGCGATTGAGGCGCTCGTCGAGCGCGCCGGAGGGCGGATCCACGGGCTTGCGCGCAAGCTCTGCGGCAACTCCGCCGACGCCGAGGATGTCGTGCAGGACGTCTTCCTCCAGGCCTACCGCAAATGGCATCTCTTTCGAGGGGATTCCGCCGCGGAGACCTGGCTCTACGCGATCGCCGTGCGCGCCTGCAAGACGCGAACGCGGCGCAAGGGCGGCGTCGATCGCCGCACTCCCGCGCTTTCGCAGCTGATGCCGTGGGGCGAGACCAAGGTGATGGAGGTCGCGGCGGCGGCTGACGACGCAGCCAATCGCGCGGAGCGGAACGAGGCCGTTGCGCGCGTCCAGGCCGAGATCGCGCGGCTTCCCGAATACCTCCGCGTCCCGCTTGTCCTGAAGGAAGTGCTGGAACTCTCGGTCGAGGACACAGCGTCCGCGCTAGGCCTTGCAGAGAACACCGTGAAGACGCGTCTCCATCGCGCACGCCTGGCGCTCCGCAAGGCTATGACGGCACGCAGTTCGCTCGTGAAGGCGCCGATCCCCATCTTCGAGAAGCAGGTGTGCCTCGATCTCCTCAAGGCGAAGCTCGATGCCATGGACCGCGGCGGAGTGGCGCACGGGTTCGCCGTGCCGCAGGCGGAAGTCTGCGCGCGCTGCCGCGCCGTCTTCCGCGAGCTCGACCTCGTGCAGGACGCCTGCGCGCAGCTTGGCGGAGGCTCGATGCCGAAACCGCTGCGGCGCAAGATTCTTGCGGCGCTCGCAGCGCGAGAAGAAGCCGAACGCGCCTCCGAGACGAGGCCCCGCAGAGGTCGTCGTCCCGTGCGGCGGCAGGCCACGCGCGCCTGACTTCCTCCGCGATCGGCACCCAAAGAGGCACGTCGGTCGATCAGTGAACCTGCGCCGTCTTCTCGCACTGCGCGATCGCCTCGGCGACGACGGTCGAATGGGTGTAGACAGGGCCCCCACCCATCATCACCGCGACCCCGGCCGCGTCCATCACCTCGCGTGGCGAGGCGCCTGCCTTCAGGCACTTCTCGACATGCGCGTAGATGCAAGGTTCGCAGCGGCTCGCGACGCCGATCCCGAGCGCGATGAGCTCCTTCTGCTTCACCGAAAGCCCGCCCTCGGCGGTGGTGTCCTTCATGAGCCCTTGGAAGAACGGGCCGAACGCTCGACCGATGTCGGCGCCGCCGGGCGCCGCCTTCATCGCGTTCATGCGGGCCGGCCATTCCTCGTAGAAAGTCGCTGCGTCCTTGTGCATCTGGTGCCTCCGTCTGGGTGCTGTTGAGCGAGCGTCAGCCGCAGGTGCCGGCCGAGCACGACTTCGCGCCGCCTGCGGCGCGGTTCCACGGCATCACGCCAAGAATCGAGGCGAGCGCGCAGGTTCCGGTCGCGCCCGCGAAAGCCAGGCCCGCGCCGAGGAACGCGGGGATTGCGACGAACCGCGGGTCGACGAACCACGCGAGCGCGCTGCCCGTGAGCGCGAGCACGCCGACGACAAGCTGCACCTGGCGCATGATGCTGATGCCCGAGACCTTCGTGTCGACCTGGACGGGAAGAGCGTCCTTCTTCCACGCGTCGATGCCCCCGGTCATGTTGTGGACGACGATGCCCCGCGCGGCAAGCGACGAGGCCATCCTGCAGGCGTCGAGCGAGCGACGCCCGCCGCGGCAGTGGAACGCGACGCCCTGCCCCGGCGACACCCACGAGGCCGCCGTATCGGCGTTGAAGCGCGAAAGCGGCAGAAGCCGCGCGCCGGCGATCCTCTCGCGGGCATGCTCGTCGGGCTCGCGCACGTCGATGAGGACGAGGTCCCCGCGCGCGATGCGCGCCTGCAGGTCGCGGGGCGCGATCTCGACGAATGCCGAAGCGGCGACGGTGGATTCGGGTGATTGCGAGGTGGCGGTGGTCTGCATGGTCGAAGTCCTTTCAGCGTGGAGAGTTCAGCCTATGCCCCCGGTGCGCGTGGCGGCCGGGGGCGGGATCAGGTTTGAGGAGGAGAAGCCGCAGCTCGTTCCAAATGCCGCGGTGGAAACCGGGGAAATCGGCTCTCGGGAGGGTGCGAACACCCCCGGCATCACCATAGGGGCCTGCCTGGCAGGGATGTATGTCGCCATCAGCACGAGAAACACAGCGAAGATCCGCTTGAGGGTGCGCTGGCAGATGCGCCCCGCAAGGAAGTTTCCTGCGAGGCTGCCGGCAATCCCGAGTCCAGCGAAGGTGCCGATGATCGACCAGTCGATGGTGACGAGATCGCCGTCGCGGAGCAGCCAGAGGTACTGCGCGAATCCCACCGAGCTGTTCACGGCGATGATGGCGAGGCTGGTGCCGATTGCGGTCGCCATCGGAAGCCCGCGAAGCAGCACGAGGACGGGCACGATCAGGAACCCGCCGCCGACAGCATCAGCGCCGCCAGCAGAACCAGCTGGACCGCGCCCGAGAGATGGATCGAGAGCTGTGCGCCAAGCGAAGTCCCGACGATGCCCGGACCAGCGAGCAGGAGTGCGCTCCGAAAGTCGACGCGCCCCTGCCGAGATGCACGAAGCACGCCCGCGACCGCGATTGCCCCGACGATCGCAAGCGACTCCGCGATCGTGCTCTTCTCGTCATGTCCGACGAGATAGACGAGGATCGGCGTGGTCAGTATGGCGCCCCCCGAGCCAAGCAGCCCGAGCGACAGTCCGACCGCCGCGGCGCCAAGCCACGCAGCGATCACGCATGCTCCTCATGCCCACGGAGGATGGAGTCAGCGTCGTGCAAGTTCGCGCCCCTGCTCCCACGCAAGCATCCCGCCCGCAAGGTTCGTGCATTGATACCCGTGCTTGAGCAGCAGCGAGCACGCGCGCGCCGAGCGGGCACCGCTGCGGCAGTTCACGAGGATGTGGCGGTCCTTCGGCACCTCCGCGAGCCTTGAGAGAAGCCGCGTGTGCGCGATGTTCGTGGCGCCCTCGATGTGGCCTTCCTTGAACTCGGCCGCGCGTCGCACATCGAGGACGAAAGGCTTCGAGGCGTCGAGCATGGAGCGTGCCTCGGCGACCGTCTTCTCGACGACCCCGACGAGCGTGCCGCCGGCCGCGCGATAGGCGTCGATCTCGCCCGGATCGAACCATCCCGCGAAGCCGTCGTAGCCGACGCGGACGAGGTCGCGCACCGCTTCATCGACGCGCGAACCCTCGGCGACGATCACGATGGGCTCGTGCTCTGAAATGAGCGAACCGCCGTCGGTGTTGAAGCTGTTGTTGAGCGGAAGATGCAGGGCGCCGGGCACGTGGCCGGCCTTGAACGCGGCCCACGGCCGCGTGTCGACGATCGCGGCCTTGGTGCCGTCGATCGCCTTCAGTTCCTCGACCGAAAGCCGCTTCGGCTGCGGAACGCCGCCGAGCACCTTCGGACCGATCTTGTTGTCTCGCTTCATCCGCGCGAAGTAGAGCGGCGGCTCTGGCTGCGCGTCGAGGATGAAGTCGACGAATCCCGCCTCCGACTTCGCGGCGAGGATCGATGCGTTGAACATCCTCTCGTAGCCGACCGTCGTCGTCGGCACGGCGCCCAGCGCCTTGCCGCACGCGCTTCCGGCGCCGTGCGCGGGCCAGATCTGCAGGTAATCCGGCCACTGCATGAACTTCTGCACCGTCGCGTAGAGACGATGCGCGGACGCATCGGCCTTGCCATGGAGCCCCGCGGCCGACTCGAGGAGATCGGGCCGTCCAAGATCGCCCACGAAGACGAAATCGCCCGTGAGGACGCCCATCGGCTTGTCCGCGCCGCCGCCGCGGTCGGTGACCATGAAGGACAGGTGCTCGGGCGTGTGGCCCGGCGTATGGATCGCCTTGAACTCGATGTTCCCGATCATGAAGGTGTCCCCATCCTTCAGAAGACGATGCCTGTAGCTGCCGCCGAGCGACTTCTTGTCGAGCCACTGGTACTTCCAGTCGGCGTCGCCTTCGTCCGAGACGTAGACGGTCGCACCCTTCTCGGCGAGCTCGCGCCCGCCCGAGACGAAGTCGGCGTGGATATGCGTCTCCGCGACGGCGACGATCCTGAGCCCGTTCGCTGCGGCGAGCTTCTCGTAGCGGTCGACATCGCGTTCGGGGTCGACCACGATCGCTTCGCCCGTGCGTTGGCAACCGATCAGGTAGGCGGCTTCTGCGAGCTTCTCGTCGTAGACCATGCGGAGGAACATTGGCGGACTCCCCTTTTGAGAGGTCGATGGACTGCGCCCCGCGGGCAGGGAAGCGCGCGGGCAGGCCCTGAGAGGCCCGAACAACGCCGCGGGTTCCCGGTCGCGAATGCATTCTTCCAGATTTCCGCGCCCGCCGCACGCCGACGGCGCGGCGCACCCGCCGCCCGGGCGCCCACGGCGGTTACGCTGCGCGCGTGGACCAGGAGCCCGCCCGCAGCACCGAAGCGAAGCTCGCGCGACGAGACGCGGTGCTGGCCGCGGTCACGCAGGCCTCCGAACGCCTGAGCGAGCCGAAGCCGTGGGAGACGCTCGTGACCGATGCGCTGAGGGTCCTCGGCGAAGCGACGGGCGTGAGCCGTGTCTACATCTTCGAGGTCGAGCGGCGAGACGGCATCGACGTCGTGAGCCAGCGCTTCGAGTGGTGTGCGGCGGGCGTGACCCCGCAGATCGACAATCCGAGCCTGCAGCAGATGCCGCTCGATGCGGGCTTCGCGCGATGGGGAGAGGTGCTGCGCGCGAACCAACCGCTGTTCGGCGACGTCGACGACTTCCCGGAGAGCGAGCGCCCCATCCTCGAGCTGCAGGAGATCAAGTCGATCCTGGTGCAGCCGATCTTCGAGGGAAACCGCTGGTGGGGCTTCATGGGCTTCGACGCGTGCGCCGAGCTGCAGTCGTGGGAGCGGGTCGAGGTCGACACGCTTCGCATCGCCGCGCTGCTGCTCGGCTCCGCGATCCATCGGCAGAACCGCGAGTCGCTCCTGCGCGAAAGCCAGAAGCTCGAGGCGCTCGGGCGCATGGCCGGCAGCGTCGCCCACGACCTCAACAACTTCCTGATCGTGATCGCCGGCGCGAAGCAGCTGCTGCACGAAGAGGTCCGCTCGGCCGGCGCGCACCCGGCGGGCGTCGACTCGTACTGCGCGATGATCGACCAGGCCGTCGAGCGCGCGAACGCGCTGACCCGGCGCCTGCTCGAGTTCAGCCGACGGCAGGCGATCGCACCGAGGCTGCTGTCGCCGCTCGAACTCCTTCGCGAGGAGGAGCCCCTGCTTCGCCAGGCGATCAGGAACCGTGCGCGACTGCGCATCGCCGAGGCGGCGACAGGCCGGCCGGCGACGCGGGTACGCATCGATCCGACCGAGTTCGCGCAGGTGGCGCTCAATCTCGTGGTCAATGCCCGCGACGCGATGCCCGCGGGCGGGGAAATCGTGATCGAGGTCTCGACGGTGAGCGCATCGGGAGCGTCGACGTCGGCCGACGAGGTTCCCGACGGCGAGTGGACCCTGATCCGCGTCACCGACAGCGGCGAGGGCATGAACGCAAGCGTGCTCGCACACGCCTTCGAGCCGTTCTTCACGACCAAGCCGCGCGATCAAGGAACCGGGCTCGGGCTCTCGACCGTGAAGCGCATCGTGCACGCGGCGCACGGACACATACGGGTCTCGAGCACGCTCGGGCACGGATCGGAGTTCCGCATCTATCTGCCCGCCGTCGTCGCGGACGACGCGTCGGTCGGGCCGGAATAGAGGGACCGTGGGCCTTGCGCGCGATGTCGTCCGCGGCATCGCGCGCGGACGCGGGAGCATGCGGGGCTGCGTCGCGTTCAGACGAGCGCCGCGCCGTACTGCGCCCGGTACGCGGCGATGCGCGCCCGATCCGCATCTGTCAGCTGCGCGCCCACATGCTCGAGCACCTCGTCGATCGTCACGATCGCGGCGGTCGGCATCGCGAACTCCGCGCCGACTTCGGCGAGGGCGGTGCGCGTCGAGGCGTCGCTCGCGCGCTCCTGGCGGTCGACGGAGACGACGAGGCCGGCGAGCCTGATCGCCGCGGCTGCGCGCAGGATCGGCACCGTCTCGCGGATCGAGGTACCCGCGGTCGTGACATCCTCGACGATGAGCACGCGGTCGCCATCCTTCAGTTTGCGGCCGACGAGAAGGCCGCCCTCGCCGTGGTCCTTCGCCTCCTTGCGGTTGAAGCAGAACTCGACCTCGCGGCCGCGCTCGGCGAACGCCATCGACACGGCGACGACGAGCGGGATGCCCTTGTAGGCGGGGCCGAAGAGGCAGTCGAAGCCGTCGGGAAACGACCGCTCGATCGCATCGGCGTAGGCGCGGCCGAGCTGCGCGAGCTGCACGCCCGACCGATACTTGCCCGTGTTGACGAAGTACGGCGTCTTCCGCCCGCTCTTCGTGGTGAAGTCGCCGAAGGTCAGGACCCCGACCTCGACCATAAAGTCAATGAAGCGCCGCTGATAGTCGTGCATGGCACGATCGTACCCGAAGCCGATGTCCTGCCCGGCAATGCGCTTGTTCGCTGGCCGTTCTGCCGATAGAACCGCCATGACCGCCTCGCGCATCGTCGTCTCCGTCGTCCTCGCCGCGGCCGCGCTCGTCGGCCTCCGCGTCGCCCTCGCGCAGGAACAGCCGCGAAAGCCAAGTTCCCCCACCATCGCCTGGGTGACGCGCGCCGTCTCCGCACCGCGGGTCTCGTTCCACACCTTCGACAGCGCCGCGACCAAGTGCGCGGTGAGCTACCACCTCTACACCCCCGCCGCGTACGACCGCGACAAGGACCGCCGCTTTCCCGTCGTCTACTGGCTGCACGGCTCGGGCGGCGGGCTCTCGGGCATTCCGTCGGTCGCGCGCCACTTCGATGCAGCCATCGAGGCGGGCAAGGCGCCGCCGTGTCTCGTCGTGTTCGTCAACGGTCTCGAGATGGGCATGTACACCGACTGGTCGGACGGCTCGGCCCCCGTCGAGAGCATGATCGTGAAGGACCTCGTCGCACACATCGATGCGACGCTGCGCACGATCGCGACGCGCGAGGGGCGCATGCTCGACGGCTTCAGCATGGGCGGATACGGCGCCGCGCGCCTTGGCTTCAAGCATCCCGAGGTGTTCCGCGCCGTCTCGATGATGGGGTCGGGACCGCTGCAGGAGACGCTGACCACGACGCCGCGCGCGAGCGACTTGCAGGCGGAAGAGCTCCTCGCGCGCGTGTACGGCGGCTCGCAGGAGAACTTCCGCAACGAGAGCCCGCGCGCGTTCGCCGCGAAGAACGCCGAGCGAATCGCGAACGGCTCGCTCGTCCGCATGGTGATCGGCGACAAGGACAGCATCTACCCGAACAACATCGACTTCCACAAGCACCTCGAGTCGCTCGAGATTCCGCACGAATGGATCGTGCTGAAGGGCGTCGACCACGACCCGCTGGCCACGCTGAAGGCGCTCGGCGACGACAACTGGGTGCTCTACCGCAAGGCGTTCGACGGGGCAGCCGATGCGACGGCGGCCGCGCAGCCGACGGACGCAGCAATGCCCGCACCCGCCGACAAGCCCTCCTTCGGCGAGATCAAGCTTCGCGTGGGAGACACCGACCGGCGCGCGATCTTCGCGAACGCGCCGACCGATGG
>JBIKWD010000219.1:0-4767 GCA_044356505.1 Phycisphaerales bacterium | reverse complement strand
GGACAAGCACCTCGGCGGCATGACCTTCGGCGGCTACTCGGAGAAGGTCGTCGTCGACGAGGCGTACACGCTGCGGGTGCCCGCGAACCTCGACCCCGCGGCCGCAGCGCCGCTTCTCTGCGCGGGTATCACGACCTGGTCGCCGCTCAAGCACTGGAAGGCGGGGCCCGGCAAAAAGGTCGGCATCGTCGGCCTCGGCGGGCTCGGGCACATGGGCGTCAAGTTCGCGCGCGCGCTCGGGGCGCACACGGTGCTCTTCACGACCTCGAAGTCGAAGGTGGCCGACGGCCTGCGCCTCGGCGCGCACGAGGTCGTGCTGTCGACCGAAGAGGCCGCGATGGCGAAGCACGCGGGCTCGTTCGACCTCATCGTCGACACCGTGTCCGCCGACCACTCGATCGATGCGCTGATGGCGCTCATCAAGCTCGACGGCACGATGTGCATGGTGGGCGTCCCACCGAACCCGCAGCAGATCGCTGCGTTCAGCGTGATCCTGCCGCGCCGCAACCTCGCGGGAAGCTGCATCGGCGGCATCGCCGAGACGCAGGAGATGCTCGACTTCTGCGGGAAGAACAACATCGCCTGCGACATCGAGCTGATCCGCATGGACGGGATCAACCACGCCTACGAGCGGATGCTCAAAAGCGACGTGAAGTACCGGTTCGTGGTCGACATGGCGAGCCTGAAGGGCTGAGACGGGCGGCCGAAGGCGGAGGGAGCCCCGAAGTCGCGAGTTATCCTGCGCCTGCGCGAGAGATTTGACAATCTTCACGCGCCTGCAACCTTGACCCGCCCGCTGCAAACCGACACACTAGGTCCGTTCGGCGTTACCGCTCCTCAAGTGTCCTTCCGTCGCCCGCCACCGCGGCAACTTCATCGATCCGTCAACCCCCTGCTTTCCATGCCACGAACTCCCCACGCGCACACGCTCTCCCTCGCCGCCGCGGTTGTCGCCGGCGCCGTTTCGACCTCGTTCGCCGCACCGCAGACGGGCGCGAAGCCGACCCCGCCCGAGGTCGAACACGTCTCGACGCTCACGCGCGTGCGCGAAGGCGGCACGCCGTACAACCCGAAGCAGAAGCTTGTCCCCTACGCCGTCGACCTCACCGCTGGCGCGACTGCAGGCGACGGCGGCACGGCCGACACCCCCGATGCCGCGCTGATCGAGTCGCCGCCCGAGTACGCGCCCGTCCGCGGCGTGCTCTACCAGTACGGCAACACCTGGAACTCGGTCGTGACCGCGCTCGTCTCGAGCCTCACGAGCAGTGCGCAGTACGACGAGATCGCCTACGTCGTCGTGGCGAACCAGACGACCGCCAACTCGGCGACGAGCGCCTTCATCGCCGCCGGCGCGAACATGAGCAAGGTCGTGTTCATCATCCAGCCGAACAACTCGGTCTGGATGCGCGACTACGGCCCGCACTTCATCTTCGAGAACGGAACGCTCGCGGTCGTCGACAGCCACTACTACTCGACGCGCCCGCTCGACAACTTCATCCCGACGCTCGTCGGCGACAGCACCCTCGGCGTGCCGACCTACGACCAGGGCCTCTACTACTCGGGCGGCAACTTCCAGCCCGGCCCGAACCGCACGGGCTTCTGCACCGCGCTCGTCAACCTCGACAACCCCACCTCGGGCGGCCACAACGAGGCGCTGATCCGCGAGCTGCACGACACCTTCCAGGGGATCGACACGCTGCACATCATGCCGCAGCTGCCGTTCTCGGTCGACGGCACGGGCCACATCGACATGTGGATGTACCTCGTCGACCACGACACGGTGATCATCAGCGAGTTCATCCCGGGATCGAACTCGACGGCGCTCAGCGTGACGAACAACGCCGTTCCCTACATGCAGGCGCTCGGCTTCGAGGTCTTGCGTCCCCAGGCGTGGAACGTCGGCGCGACGCACTACACCTACGCGAACGCGTTCCGCGTGAACAACCGCATCTTCATTCCCGTCTACGGCACGGCGCTCGCCCCCGGCGGCAACAGCTCGTACAACACGCGCGACGCCGACGCCCTCGCCAAGTGGCAGGCGGCGGCGGGCCCGGGCGTGACGATCGTGCCGATCCAGTGCTCGAGCATCATCGGCGCCTCTGGCGCGATCCACTGCATCGTGAAGCAGATCCCGCGCCAGACCGGCGTGATCCCATCGGCCCACGTCATCGCGCCCGCGGCCGGAGACCTCTGGCTCGTCGGCTCGACGCAGACGATCCGCTGGAACGCGACCGACACCAACAACGCGCCGCTCGCGAACGTCGACCTCGCCTACTCGCTCGACGGCGGAACGTCGTGGCTTCCGATCGCGAACGCGATTCCCGACACGGGATCCTTCAACTGGACCGTGCCCGCGGGCGCGACCGACGGCGCGCTCGTGCGCGTGACCGCGCGCGCGACCGACGGCGACACGACGGTCGCCGTGAGCAACCCCTACCGTCAGCGCCCCGGAACGTCGAACGTGTACACCTTCGCCTCGGGCGCGGGCGTGAACAAGTTCGGCTTCGCCCGCCAGACCGCGTCGTGGACGAACGTGAACGGGAACCAGAATCCCGTTGCGACCGCCCTCACCGCCGCGAACTACACGGCGATGTCGACCTCGAACGCGACGGGCGGCATCACGGACGCGAACCGCTACATCACGCCCGCCCTCTCGACGGGAAACGAGGCCACGCACCTCTTCCGCTTCGTGCTTTCCGAGCCCGTCGCCGACATCGACGAGATCCGCGTCCAGTGGGAGGGCTACGCCGACGCCTGCACGCAGGTCGAGCTCTATGTGTGGAACAACGCCCTCAACAACTGGGGCGACGCCAACGGACTCGTCGGTCAGAACCGCTTCCTCGACAGCTTTGCGGGCAACCGCGACGAGACGCTCGTCGGCCGCATCAATTCGAACATCTCGAACTACGTCGCGGCCGACGGCTCGATCCGCTTCCTCGTGTACGGCGAGCGTCAGAACGACGAGACCTTCCACGACTACATGGCCGTGACCGTCAAGATCGCCGATGAGGCGTGCTCGGGCGACATCGACGGCGATGGCGCCATCAACGGCAACGACCTCGCCGCCATCCTCGGCGACTGGGGCGCCTGCAGCGGCTGCGCCGCGGACATCGACGGCGACGGCCAGGTCAACGGCAACGACCTCGCCACCATCCTCGGCAGCTGGGGCGCGTGCCCGTGATGTGATCGCGGCTGGCTGAGAACGACGAATGCGAAAGGCCTGCGGATCGGCGTCCGCAGGCCTTTTCCAATTGCCGCGAGGCCGTGCGCCGCGCGCGCTCGGCGCCCGGGATACGCGGGTTCAGATGTCGACGACCTTCCTGACTCCCGCGATCGCGAGGACGCAGTCGACCGCACATTCGACGGCACTGAGGGGATCCTTGATGCTTGCCGTCGCGAGCAGCCTGTCGATCGTCGCGGCGCGGCTCGGATCCGACGCGCGGTGCCTGTCCGCCTCGGCGGCGAGGAAGTCGAGCGCGCTCTGCAGGTGCGCGGGCTTCGACTGCTTGGCCGTGCCGACCCACGCGAGCATGGTCAGCAGCGCGATGCGCAGCGTCATCTGCTGCGAAGGGTCGTGCTTGTCGGAGACGCTCTTCGCGAAGCGGAGGGACGAGTAGTACTTCGCCGCCTTGCCCCAGGACAACGTGCCGCAGTCGACTGCGGATGACACCGAGCGGACCACCCGTTGGGCCCAACTCGCGCGGCTGGCGCGACGGGGAGGTGCCGCATCGTGCTCCGGCGCAAGCTCGTGCAGGGCATCGGGGGCTGCCGCATAGATCGCCGGTGCGGGCATGCGGTACGCCGGGAAACACCCGGCATCCTCCGGCGCATCCGTCGGCTGCACGATCGCGAGCGGCTCGCCGTGGACCTGGCTCTCCTCGTCGACCGCGACAAAGCTCGTGAGCCGCGTCTGGATCTGGTGGCGCACGCCGAGCTCGGCGATCTCGGGGTCGATCAGGCCCTTCTGCGACGGGTCGGCGATCAGGCGATCCTCGAGCTCGGTCACGCGGTCGCGCGCCCACAGCGCGCCGAGTGCGATCGGCGCGCGCGACACCGACGCCGTGCCGCTGAAGCGGCCGTCGACGCTCGTGACCTCGACGGTGCTCGGTGAACCCTCGATGAAGAAGGTGGCGGAACGGCCCGCGAAGAGGTCGCGCCCCGAGTGGCGGCGCGCGCCCGCGAGGCCGAGGCCGCACGCCATCGGTCCGACGAAGGTCGACTCGAAGCGGCGGATCTCGCGCTCGATGTCCTGCGAGTCGTCGACGAAGAGCGCGGTGCCGCCGCCGAGGCGCGCGAGGCGTGAGAGGAGCCCCGCCGACGGCGCCATGCCGATTCCCACGGTGTAGAGGCGCATCGCGGGGTCGAAGCGCCGCGAGAGAGCGAACAGTTCGCCGTCGTTCGCGACATCGCCGTCGGTCAGGAAGAGCACCGTGCGCACGCGGCCCTTGGCGATGCGGCCCTTCCCGATTTGGCCCACGCACGCACGCTCGAGCGCGGGAAGCGCCTCGGTGCCGCCCTGCGCGTGCACCGCATCGAGCCACCGCATCGCGCGCTCGATGTTCGCGCGCGTCGCGGCGACCGGTTCGGCGTCGAAGGTATCGAACGAGTTGTCGAACGCGATGATCTCGAAGGTGTCGTGCTCGGAAAGCCCCTCGAGCGCGGTGCGGAGCGCGCGCTTCGCCGCGACGAGACGCTCGCCATCCATCGAGCCCGAGCGGTCGATCACGAACACCGCCTCGCGTGAGCACACGCTGGTCGTCGCCGCGT
>JBIKWD010000218.1:0-4779 GCA_044356505.1 Phycisphaerales bacterium | reverse complement strand
CGCGACGAGGCGCGTCGCGCCCGCGCACTGCTGCTCGCTGCGGCCGACCTCGCGCGCGAAGATCGCGTACGGCTGTCCGTCGATCGCATGCCGCCTGAAGATCTCGAAGTCGACCGCGCGCCCCTCGGCCTCGAGCGTCGCCTCGACGCGCGCCGTCGCCTCGCGCACGACCGCCACCGCCCACGCGCGCTCGAAATCTGCCTCCGCCGTCGCGCCGTCGCCCTCGCGCCGGTCGAGCTCGCGCGGCTCGACCGCGCCGCCCCGCGCGGCCGCCCGCATTCGGTCGCGGGCCACACCCTGCCCGTAGAACAGGATCCCGTTCATCAACCAGCGCCGGAGCCGCATGCCGCTCCGCGCCCAGCCCTCGAGAAACGCCGCGTCCGAGAGCCTCGCAGCGAAGAACCCGTTCACGATCTCGTCGGGTTCACCGAGCCGCGCAAGGCTCGAGCCCCGCACAAACACGGAGAGGGGCTCCGCGTAACGCTCCATCACAGCGATCCGCGCTCTTTCCGCGGCGTTTCCGCGTTCTGCGGTCGCAACCCCTTCGCCGACAAGCGTGCGCAGCCAGGTCGCGTGGGTGGTTGGAAACGCGCTGCCTTGCATCGTGAATTCCCTTCGCGCGGGGGCCCCGAAGCGGCGCCACCGCGCGGCCATGAACCTATCATGTCTCCCTTCCCCGCAGGAGCCCAACCATGTCGAACGCCAATCTCGCCAAGGACCTCAAGAACGTCTCCGAGAAGGACCGCAAGCAGATCGAGCAGGCCCAGGAGATGCTTGGCCCTGATCCTTCCACGATCGGCCTCATCAAGAATGTCTTCTGGGGCAACTTCCGCGAGGACCTCGTCTTCCCGTACCCGTCGCAGCCGGCCGAGGAGACCGCGAAGTGCGACCAGCTCCTCGCCGCGCTCGACCACTACCTCAAGACCGAGCACCCCTCGATCGAGATCGACCAGAAGCAGGAGATCCCGCAGTGGGTCATCCAGAAGCTCTTCGACCTCGGCGTCCTCGGCATGACGATCCCCGCCGAGTTCGGCGGCCTCGGCCTCGGCATCACGAGCTACAACCGCGTCCTCGAGCGCCTCGGCCGCTCGTGCGGCTCGACCGCGGTGCTCGTCTCGGCGCACCAGTCGATCGGCTGCAAGGCCGTCATGCTCTTCGGCAACGACGAGCAGAAGAAGCGCTTCCTCCCGCTCATGGCGAAGTCGACGCTCAGCGCCTTCTGCCTCTCCGAGCCGAACGTCGGCTGCGACGCGGGCGGCCAGGAGACGCGCTGCGAGCTCAGCGCCGACGGCACGCACTACATCCTGAACGGCGAGAAGAAGTGGGCGACCTCGGGTGCCCTCTCGGGCCTCTTCACCGTGATGGCGAAGCAGAAGATCACCGACCCGAAGACGGGCAAGACGAAGGACGCGGTCACCGCGCTCATCTGCACGCCCGACATGGAAGGCGTCGACATCTTCAGCCGCAACCGCTCGAAGTGCGGCATCCGCGGCACCTGGCAGGCGCGCATCCGCCTCAAGAACGTGAAGGTCCCGAAGGAGAACCTCCTCTTCAAGGAGGGCAAGGGCCTCAACGTCGCGCTCACCTGCCTCAACTACGGCCGCTGCACGCTGTCGGCCGGCATGCTGGGCGCCGCGCGCTTCAGCTACGAGCAGGCGACCAAGTGGGCGAAGTCGCGCCACCAGTTCGACCGCGCCATCGGCGAGTTCGACCTCGTGCAGGAGAAGGTCGCGCGCATGGCGGCGTACGTCTACGCGGCCGACGCGATGCTCTACATGACGACCGGCTTCCTCGACCGCCACGACGAGGACATCATGCTCGAGACCGCGATGTGCAAGGTCTTCTGCAGCGAGTTCGGCTACCGCACCGTCAACGACGCCATCCAGATCATGGGCGGCGAGAGCTACATGACGGAGAACCATGTCGAGCGCATGTGGCGCGACTCGCGCATCAACATCATCGTCGAGGGCGCGAACGAGGTCATGCACTCGTTCATCTTCGCCTACGGCTCGAAGCAGCTCGGCGAGTACCTGCTGCAGGTGAAGGCGAACCCGTTCAAGCACCTCGGCACGGCCATGCAGGTCGGCGCAGAGCTCTTCCTCGGCATCCGCCGCGGGGCGCCCCGCTCGACGCAGGCGCATCCGCGCATCCGCCATCTCGTCGACGACCTGATGGTGCGCATCCAGGAGCACAGCCACCACGTGAAGCTGATGTTCAAGGAGCACGAGGAGCGCCTGATCGCCAACCAGATGATCCAGTCGCGCCTCTCGATGAGCGCGCTGTGGATCCACGCGATGACCTGCGCCCTGTCGCGATGCGACGCGAACCTGCGCGCGGGCCTCGACGGCACCGCGGCCGAGCGCGAGCTCGCGATCGTCGAGCACCTCTGCGCGATCGGCCGCGGCGAACAGGCCGCCGAGCTGCGCGCCCTGTTCGTCCACAACGACGCGTCGATGAAGAAGGCAGCCGCCGCCGCGTTCGCCGCGTCGGAACTGCTGCCGAACGGCGGCTACTCGATCCCCGAGAAGACGCCCGATCAGAAGTTCTTCGGCACCGGCCGCGACATCGCCTCGCAGCAGAGCCAGATCCCGCAGTTCGGATCGGGCTCGGTCTACAAGGGCGACATGGCGGCCTTGAAGTCGCACTGAAGTCGCACCGGGCCTGCGTCCGCGGCGGCTCCACGCGCGGATGTGCTTTCGCTATCGTTCCAGCCTGTCGTTGTCCCAACACCCAATCTTCCCGAGGTCTTGAGATCGCCATGAACGTCCTTGCTGAGATGCAGTCCTACGGCCACGAGCGCGTGGCATTTCACCACGACGCGAAGACCGGCCTCAAGGCCATCATCGCGATCCACTCGACCGTGCTCGGGAACGCCCTCGGCGGCACGCGCCGCTGGGCCTACGCGACCGAGGACGACGCGCTGTACGACGTGCTGCGACTGTCCGAAGGCATGACCTACAAGGCGGCGGCGTCGGGCCTCGCGATGGGCGGCGCGAAGAGCGTCATCATCATGCCGAACGCAAGCCACCAGCCGACCGAGGCCGAGGCCCGCGCGATGGGCCGCTTCGTCGAGACCTTCGCCGGCAAGTACATCGCCGCCGAGGACGTCGGCGTCAGCCCGCAGTTCTGCGACTGGATGGCGCTCGAGTCGAAGCATGTCATGGGCGGCAACACCGTGAGCCATGGCGGCGACCCGTCGCCGTACACCGCGCTCGGCTGCTTCAACTCGATGAAGGCGTGCCTCGCGAACCAGGGCCGCAAGGTCGACTTCGCGAACCTCACGGTCGCGATCCAGGGCTGCGGCGCCACGGGCTACAAGCTCGCGAAGCTGCTCCGCCAGGCCGGCGCAGCGGTGCTCGTCACCGACGTGCATGTCCCGACGATGAAGCGCGCCGTCGAGGAACTCGGCTGCGTCGCGATCGGAAACGACCGGAACCTCCTCGAGGAGAAGGTCGACATCCTCGCGCCGTGCGCCCTCGGTGGCGTGCTCGACGCGAAGACGATCGCCAACCTCAAGTGCGGAATCGTGTGCGGCACCGCGAACAACCAGCTCCGCAACCCCGCCGAGGACGGCGAGGCGATCGCGAAGCGCGGCATCCTCTACTCGCCCGACTTCGTGGCGAACGCGGGCGGCCTCATCCGCCTCGCGGGCCTCTACCTCGGCATGACCGAGAGCGAGATCGACCAGAAGATCACCGACATCGAGGCGACCACGGCCGAGGTGCTCAGGAATGCGAAGGGCGGCTCCACCGGTGCCGCCGCGATCGCGTTCGCGAAGGCGAAGATCGCCGCTGGCGCTGCGAAGAAGCAGATGGCCGGCGCGAGCTGCGGCGCTGGCTGCGGCTGCGGTTGATCGAGCCGCATCTCGGGAAGATCAATCGCTCCCCTCGGCCCCGCGCGTGCGGGGCCGGTTTCTTTTTGCGTAGTCTGCGCGCATGGCCAAGACCTCCGAACGCTGCTGGTGGTGCGGCACCGATCCCGTCTATGTCGCGTACCACGACGCCGAGTGGGGCGTGCCGGTCGTCGACGACCGCGCGCTCTTCGAGAAGCTCGTGCTCGACGGGTTCCAGGCGGGGCTCTCGTGGATCACGATCCTGAAGAAGCGCGATGCGTTCCAGCGCGCGTTCAAGGGGTTCGAGCCCGAGCGGATCGCGCGCTTCACCGAGCGCGATGTCGCGCGGCTCCTGAAGGACGACGGGATCATCCGCTCGCGACTCAAGATCGAGGGCGCCGTCAAGAACGCGCGCGCGTGGCTTGAGGTGATGGACGCTGGCGACGGCGCGTTCCGCGATCTCCTCTGGGACGCGGTCGGCCACCGCACCATCGACACTCGGCTCGCGCGCCGCGAGGACATCCGCGCGGAGAGCCCCGAGAGCATGCGCCTCGCAAAGCTCCTGAAGAAGCGCGGCTTCACCTTCTGCGGCCCCGTGATCGTCTACGCCTTCATGCAGGCGGTCGGCATGTACAACGACCATCTCGTGACGTGTCCGCGCCACCGTGCGTGCGCGAAGCTTGCGCGGCGATGATCGCAAGGGACTGAGGACCCCGCAAAGAAACGGCGCCGCACGGGGTTTCCGTGCGGCGCCAGGTGCGGCAGGCGAGAGAGGGGCTGCCGAAGCTCAGCGGCGGCGGCGGCCGGCGAGGCCGGCGAGGCCGAGGAGCGCGACGGCGCCCGGAGCCGGGAGGCTGAAGCTCGTCTCGGCGAACTGGACGGTCGTCGTGACGCCGTCGGTGTAGCCGATCTTCAGGTTCCAGGTGCCGCCGTTCGCGTCGCGGTCG
>JBIKWD010000217.1:0-4781 GCA_044356505.1 Phycisphaerales bacterium | reverse complement strand
GACCGTTCGGATTCATGGATGTCCATCGGGATGTTCAGGTACGGCGCGCCCGGCACCCCGACAGATCCGTTTCCCTCGTTTCTCGGGGATCTTGATTGGATCCGAGTGAGCGCAGGAGCGCGGTACAAATCGAACTTCACGCCCCCCTTCGAGTGCGAAGTGAACTCCGACGCGCAGACCCAGCTGCTGCTCAAGTTCAACGAACCCGCGGGAACCACGACGCTCGTCGACCAGAGCCCCAACGAGTTCGTCTGCCAGCTCGGCGTGCCCGTCGCCCCCGGCGTCGTCGCGACCTCGCCCACGCTTGGCAACACGGCAGGTGGCTTTCCTGACTGCCAGCCGCCTTGCCCCGCCGATGTCGACGCCAGCGGCACCGTCAACGGCGTCGACCTCGCGGTCGTGCTCACGAACTGGGGCATCCCGAGCCCGAAGTACCCGGGTGCGGATGTGAACGACGACGGCGTCGTCGACGGCACGGATCTCGCCACGGTGCTCGCGGGGTGGGGTGCGTGTCCGTGAGGTAGTGAGCGGTGTGCGTCCAGCCTGCAGTCGTGGGGCGTGTGGCGCGTTCGATTCCGCCATCACTCAAAGTGATGCCACACGGCACGCTTGCTGCGCCCGGGCGCCGTGCGCTCAGGCTTCGCTGCGCTCCGCCTTCGTCTTCGCCGAGCGCGGAGCGAAGCGAAGCGCGAGCATGTTGCATGCGTGCGTCGCTCCCTGTGTCGTGTGGCATCACTTTGAGTGATGGCGGCCGCGCCGAGCGCGAAGCGCGAGCGGTGGGGCGCCCGGCCTGCAGTCGTGGGGCGTGCGGCGCGTTCGATTCCGCCATCACTCAAAGTGATGCCACACGCACGCTTTCGGCTGCCCGAACGCCGTCCGCTCAGGCTTCGCTGCGCTCCGGCTTCGGCGGTGCGCGTCAGACTCCCGCCGCGTGCTTCTCCGCCTTCGCGATCAGCCGCTCCGCGTACTGGTTCATCGCGTCGCGCAGCTGCTCGAAGCTCTCGAGCACATAGAGGATCGGCTGGTAGTGGTCGATCTCGAAGCTCGTCTCGCAGACGCGGTCGAGGTCGAACGGACGGCGGTCGACCTCGGGGCTCATCAGCGCGTGCTTCGATTCACCCGGGCTCGAGATGAGGCCCGAGCCGTAGAGCTTGATGTCGCCCGCTTCTCGGATCAGGCCGAATTCGACCGTGAACCAGAAGAGCCGCGCGAGGCGCTCGGTGTGGTACGGATCGTCCGTCAGGAGCGCCGCCTTGCCGTAGGTCTGCAGGAAGTCGGCGAAGATCGGGTCTGCGTGCAGCGGCACATGGCCGAAGATGTCGTGGAAGATGTCGGGCTCGGGCAGGTAGTCGAGCGACTCCTTCGGACGGATGACGACCGTCGTCGGGAACTCGCGGCGCGCGAGGCACGCGAAGAACGCCTTCGCCGGCAGGTAGCCGGGCACCGCGCGGCTCTGCCAGCCGGTGAGCGGCGCGAGGAAGGTGTTCACGCTCTTCGGCCCCTCGAGGTACGGGATGTAGTCGCGCACGAGGTTGATCGACCTCGCTCCGCGCAGGTAGACCTGCGACGCGTGCTCGGGCAGGTACTGCATCTGGCGGTCGTACAGCGTGCGCCAGCTCTCCTGGTTCTCCGCGGTGTAGCCGGCGTACTTCTGGTGGATGTACGCCTTCGTGATGTCGTCGTGGCCGGGAGCGCCGAAGTTGTTCGCGTACTCCTGCGCGGCGCGACCCTCGGGGCCGTCGATCATCGCGTGGTTCAGGCTGCCGGCGAACTTCGGGTCACCTTCGTCTTTGCTCATGGGGAATCCTCGGAGGAATGCGTCCATCGTAGAAGATGCATGGGCCGCTCGGCAATGTCACGGCAGCGGCCGTTCCTGCGATTTCCCCGCGATTTCCCGTCGAGTGCGGTTCTCAGTCCTGCTCCGCCGCGTCGGTTTCGGCGTCGCCGTCCTCGGCGGTGGCCGCCAGCTCCTCGAGCGCATCGACCGCGTCGTCGCCGTCGGCGATCGGCGGATCGGCCGGAAGCCGCACCACGTCGAACCGCCCGCGCACGTCGAAGCCGAGCGGATCGACCCCGACGAGCCGCGGATCCTCGACCTCGAGGCCGACGACCGTCGCCACGGCCGCCTTCAGCGTCTCGCGCATCTCGGCGTTGATCCGGCGGCAGAGCTTCGCCTCGACGTCGGCGAGCGGATTCGGCCGCATGAGCGCGATCCCGTCGAACATCAGCCCGCGGAACTTGGCGGCGTCGATCGTGATCCGCGCCCAGCGCACGTCCTCGGGCTCGCCGTGGTAGATGCGCCAGCGGTCGCAGAGCGCGGCATGGTCGCCTTTCTCGCTGATTTCCTCGAGGGTGACCTGCATGTGCATCGAGTCCTCGCCCTCGTCGGGCAGGAAGAGCGCGACATCGAACGACCTCAGCATCGCCACCATCACGGGCGCGACGAGGGCTCCGTCCGGCGCGATCGCGAGCTTGATCGGCACGAACTCGCCGTCGAAACCGATGAGTCCGGTGAGATGCGCGCGCAGATAGCCGCAGGCGTCGATCACGGAGCCGGGAAGCGCCGATTCGTCGACCGCGTGTTCCTCGGGCAGCAAGTCCTCGTCGTCGTCCGGCATGCCGCGATGGTAACGCGTTCACCATCTTCTGAGGAAGAGCGCGCTCTGGAGTTCCGCCTGCTTCAGGAACATCGCCTCGCCATCGACGGTCACCGCCCCGCGGGCGCGGGCTTCGTGCAGGAACGGCGTGTCCTTCGGCGCGTAGACGGTGTCCATGACGACCACCGAATCGTCCAGGAACGCGTCGTCGGGCATCGCCGAACCCTTCGGATCGGGCCCGCCTTCCATGCCGAGCGGCGTGCAGTTGACGAATGCGTGGAACGCCTCGCAGGTCGGCCCGTTGCAGTCGAAGTCGCGTTCGTCGCCCGCGACGACGCGCGTCGGCTTGCCGTTCGCGCGCGCGCGGCCCGAAAGCGCGGTCGCCAGCGATTCGGCCTTCGCGCGCGTCCGGTTGAAGACGACGACCGTCGCGCCCGCGATCGCGAGTCCGCCTGCGACGGCGCGCGCGACGCCGCCGGCGCCCAGCACGGCCACGCGCGCGCCTTCGAGCGCACGCCCGCGTGTCGCGAGCGCAGCCGACAGCACTTCGACGGCGGCGGGCATGTCGGTGTTCGTCGCGAACAGCCGCTGCGCATCGGGCGTGCCGAGCGGCCGCACGACGAGCGTGTTCGCGGCGCCGAGCCACGCGGCGTCCGGATCGACCTCTCCACCGCGCTCGCGCACGAAGCGCACCAGGTGCTCTTTGTGCGGGATCGTCACGCTTGCGCCCGCAAAGTCGAGGCGCTCATGGTCGATGAGCGCGCCGACCGACGCCTTGAAGTGCTCCCACTCGCTCGGCACGGGAAGCGGCAGGTACACGCCGTCGTAGCCGTGCTCGGCGAATCGCGCGTTGTGGAACGCGGGCGACCGTGAATGCGCGACGGGCCAGCCGACGACGCCGAACACGCGCGTCGCCGGACCGATCGCGCCGAAGCGGTAGAGGTCGCGCAGTTCGCGCGCGGTCGGTTGCCCCGGCGCGGTGCCCGAACCCTCCGCGTCCGACGCGAAGGTGAGGAATCCGCCGAACTTCGGCGCAAGCACGCGGCTCATCAGCCCGAACTCGCCCATCAAGAGCGCGATCGTCGGCTTCGAGCGCGTCGCGAGAAGATCGAACGCCTCGAGGTTGTCGCGGATGCTGCGCGCCATCCACGCGAGCTTGACGACCGAGACGAGCGGGTCTTCCTGCATCGCGGCGACGCGGCGCAGGAGATCGATCGGGCGCCCCGTGAAGTCGTGCGTGCTCGCGACGAGCTTCGGCGCGGCGGGCGCGTCGTCGCCTTCGCGCGGCGCAAGCGCTGCGGTGAAGAGCGCGCGCGTGAGATCCGCGCCGATCGCGGCGTACTCGACATCGAACATGCGCGGCGCGTCGGCCGACTTCGCCACGCGCGCAAGCAGCGCGAGGCGCTCGGGCTCGGGAAGCGCGCACGATCCGCCTTCCTCCGACGAGCGCACCGTCACGATCGACGGCAGCGGCGACTCGCGCACGAGCCGCGCGATCGCGCCCGCCGCATCCGCACCCTCGCGCGACGCGAGTCCGTCGCAGCGCCACTCGACCATCCGCGCGCCGAGGACGCGCGCGCGCGCCGCGCGTTCGACCGCGAGCGGGATCTCGGCGGCGCTCTCGATGGCGATGGGGCAGCAGATCAGCGACATTCGTTCACCCGCGGCGCGGCGCGTCGCCGCCCGCGCTCGTGATGCTTTCCTCGAGGATCGCCTTCGGCGTCATGCGGTGCGCGATCGAATAGGGAATGAAGCGGCAGGCAAGCGCCGCCATCTTGTTGAACGCGCCGGGCACGACGACGGCCTTGTTGCGCTCGACGCCGTCGATCCCGGCGCGGACGACGGCATCGGCCGACTGCCACATGAACTTCGGCAGCTTGTTCATCGCCTCGCGCGCACCGAGCACGTCGTGAAACTCGGTGTAGGTGAAGCCGGGGCAGAGCGCCGTGCAGTGCACGCCGGTGTCGAGAAGCGACAGCCGCAGCGAGCGGCTTGCGCTGGTCATCAGGCACTTTGCGGCGGGATACAGGCTGCCGGGCGGCTCGGGCGCGAGCGATGCGAGGCTCGACACGTTGACGATGCGGCCGTGCCCGCGCTTCCCCATCGCGGGCGCGAGGCGATGCGTGAGCTCGAGCCACGAGTCGACCATCACGCGGAGGAAGCGCGCGTGCGTCTCCCATGGCG
>JBIKWD010000054.1:0-16825 GCA_044356505.1 Phycisphaerales bacterium | reverse complement strand
TGCCGACGGTGATCGGCCTCTGCGCGCTGTTCCTCGTGGTGCTTCTCCACGAGTTCGGACACTGCATCGCCTGCCGCGCGGTCGGCGGGCGCGCCGACGAGATCCTGCTCTGGCCGCTTGGCGGACTCGCGTCGTGCGCGCCGCCGGAGCGGCCGAGCGCGCACCTCTGGACAGCCGTGGGCGGGCCGCTCGTCAACGTCGGCTTCATCGCGGTCCTGACGCCGCTGATCGGCTTCTCGAGCGGACAGTGGCTGGGACTTGCCGTTCCCGACCCGTTCGACCTCGGCGGCATGGTGCAACGCGCCGACATCGGCGGGGTCGTCTGGAAGCCGCTGACCGGAAGCGAAGGCGGCGAGATCGCGGCGTGGGTCGATCTCTCGGTCCTGCTTCTCAACTATGTCGCGTGGGCGCTGCTTCTCTTCAACCTGATCCCGATGTTCCCGCTCGACGGCGGGCGCATCATGCAGGCCCTGCTCTGGAAGCGGCATGGCTACGCGCGCTCGATGCGCATCGCCTGCCGCAGCGGTCTCGTGGGCGCGGTGATCCTCGGCGTCTTCGCGCTCGCGAGCGACAGCACGACGATGCTCGCGATCGCGCTGTTCGGCGGCGTGGTCTGCTTCACGACAGCCAAGCAGGTCGAGCTCGAGCGCGACTATCTCGGTTTCGAGCCCGATCCGGCGGAGCTTGCTGCGATGGAGGAGGACCTCGACACGGCGCCGCCGACGACGCGCGAGAGCAGGTCGTCGGGAGGCCGCGGGTCGGCCGCCGCCGAGGCCGACGCGGAGATCGACGCGATCCTCGAGAAGATCGCGAAGCACGGGATCGGAAGCCTCACCGCGGCCGAGCGCGAGGCGCTCTCGCGGGCGACCGAGCGTCGTCGCGGGTCCGGGCGCGACGACGCAGGCGACAGGACCTGACGGACGCGTCGGCTTGAACGCCGTACACTCCGCGCCATGGGTCTTGCGGACAGGGACTACACGCAGTCAAGGCGGCCGCTCGGCGGGCGCGGTCGCGGCCGCGACGGCGGCTGGCTTTCGCGCGGGCCGATCGGGGAACTGACGCGCCTCAGCGCCAACTCCGTCCTCATCATCGTCTGCTGCGCGGTGTTCCTTCTCGACCTCTGGCTGCCGAAGCAGCCGGTGCAGCTGTCGCAGTGGCGCGTCGCCGCGGGCCAGGAACAGGCGTGGCAGGACCTGCAGCGGGCGCGCGGGCCGGCGACGGTCGCCGATCTCCAGCCCAACCACCAGAACGTGGGGACCCGGTTCGTCTGGGCCGGAAACGTCCCCGAGGCCCAGCGGCCGTACGTCGATCCGATCGCGCAGGCCGACTACCTGATGGTCTCGCCGCTGAGGGCATGGCTCCAGTTCACGACCGCGCAGGCGATCGTGTCGTTCGCCCCCGACGGAACGGTGCAGGGGCTTCAGTTCTGGCGATTCCTCGGCTACGGCTTCCTCCACGTCGGGTTGTCGCACCTCGTCTTCAACATGATCGGGCTCTTCGTCTTCGGCGGAATCGTCGAGCAGCGCTTCGGCCGCCGGCGCTACTTCGCGATCTTCGCGGTGAGCGTCGTCGCGGGCGCGCTTCTCTTCCTGCTTCTGAACGCGCTCGGGATCGGCCTCGGCGCCGGCGCGGGCGTGAACATCCCCGGCCTTCTCTCGAGCGACCCCTACACCCCGCTCATCGGAGCAAGCGCCGGCGTCTACGGCATCATCCTGGCGGCGGCGCTCCTCGCGCCCGACGAGGAGGTGCTGCTCTTCTTCGTCCTCCCGATCCGGATCCGCACGCTCGCCTTCGTGCTCCTCGGCGTGGCGGTGCTCGCGCTCCTGAGCTCGGGCCGCAACGCCGGCGGCGAGGCCGCGCACCTCGGCGGCGCGATCGCGGGCTGGTGGGTCGCCGGCCGACCGCATCTCCTCGACGATTTCTTCGACCTCTTCGGCCGCCGCGTCTCGCCGCGCAGCACGCGGCCGCTTCCCGTCGACGACCGCGAGATCGACCGCATCCTCGACAAGGTCCGCGCCAAGGGGCTCGCGTCGCTCAACGAGCGCGAGCGCTCGGCGCTGCGGTCGGCGTCGAACGAGGGGGGGCGGTCGAATGCCGCCCGCTGACGCAGCGGTTCGATTCGAGATCGTGGCACGCAGCGCGTCGACGCGCGCGCGCCTCGGGCGGGTGACGACGCCGCACGGTGCCTTCGACACGCCCGCGTTCATGCCCGTCGCCACGGCCGCCACGATGAAGGGGCTGACGCCCGACCAGGTCGCGTCGACCGGCTCGCAGATCATCCTCAACAACGCCTACCACCTGATGCTGCGGCCGACGGCCGAGCGCATCGCGCACTTCGGCGGCACCCATGCGTTCATGCGCTGGTCGAAGCCGATCCTCACCGACTCGGGCGGCTTCCAGGCGTGGTCGATGTCCGAGGGAACCAAGCTGACGGAGGAAGGCGTCGAGTTCCGCTCGTTCGTCGACGGCTCGAAGATCATGCTCACGCCGGAGCGTTCGATCGAGGTCCAGAACCTCATCGGTGCCGACATCATCATGGCGTTCGACGATTGCCCGCCAGCCGCCGAGCCAGAGCGCGCGCCTGCGGACCCGCAGATGTCGCGCAAGCGTCGCTCGAAGCCGGAGGAGCACGCCAAGCGCGTGCGCGAGGGCGTCGACCGCACCGCGCGGTGGCTCGAGCGGTGCATCCGCGCGCATCGGCGCGGCACCGAGCAGGGGCTCTTCGGAATCGTGCAGGGGGGCACGGATCCCGAGCTGCGCGCGCGCTCGGTCGAGCAGATCTGCTCCCACGACCTGCCCGGTTTCGCGATCGGCGGCGTCGCGGTCGGCGAGACCTCCGACGAGATCCACCGCACGGTCGCGGCGGTCGCGCCGCTCCTCCCGGACGCCCGCCCGCGCTACCTGATGGGGGTCGGCTACGAGCGGGACATCGTGGCCGCGGTTCGGGCGGGGGTCGACATGTTCGACTGCGTCCTGCCCACCCGGAACGGCCGCAAGGGCTACGCCTTCACCTCTGCGGGGGCGGTCCGAATCCGGAACGCCTGCCATACCCTCGACCCGGGGCCGCTCGACCCCGCCTGCGACTGCCTGGCGTGCGCGGGGGGGTTCTCGCGAGGTTATCTCCGCCACCTCTTCATGGCCGACGAGATGCTCGGACCCACCCTCCTGAGCATCCACAACATCCGCCACTTCCAAAGGTTGATGGTGGACATTCGGGCCCGAATCCTAGATGATGCGTGGCTCGACCTCGAACGGAGGTGGCCCGTCCTGCGGGCCTCCGACGCAGCGGTCGCGTCCCGCACCGACGACCCGGAAGTGGCCGCCGGGGCGGGGGACTGAAGGCACCCTCCCCGGGCTGGCAGCGGCCATCCGTCGGCGGGGGCTCACTTGGGCGCCCGAACGAGCCGAAGTGTCCCGCGCCTCGAGCCCTCGGTTTTCGAGCCTTCGGTCTGAGCTGTTCCGTTCCGAGCAACCGTCCCCGTCACCTCACTGACCTCATATCTCGAGCGAACCGATGACCGACCGACCGAGCGTCTCCTTCGATCAGGCCCCAAGCATCCTTCTGCAGGACGGTCCCCCGACGGCGGGCACGCCGCAGGCGCCGACCACCGCGGCTCCGGGAGGCCCGGTGGGAACGGGTACGCCCGCGAAGCCCGCGGGCGGTCTCGACTTCATCACCCTGATGGTGCTCGGCGTGCTGCTTGCGCTCATCGTGAGCACCATCCTCGGCGGCCGCCGTGAGAAGAAGAAGTTCGAGCAGATGATGTCGTCGATCAAGAAGAACGACCAGGTGCGCACCGTGGGCGGCATCATCGGCAGCGTCGTCGAGGTGAAGCCCGACGTGATCGTGCTGAAGATCGACGAGAACTCGAACACCAAGATCACGGTCGTCCGCAGCAAGATCGAGGCGGTCATGAAGGAGTCGACCCCGAGCGCCTGACGCGCCCGGCCGGCATCGCATGCGTTGGAAGCGCGCGGAAGGCGGTCGTCGCCACGCGCGAGCACAGACTGGACACGAGACATGAAGAACCCCTGGATCAAGCTCCTCCTCGTCGCAATCCTCAGCGCGCTCTGCGTGTGGGAGATCGCCGTCAAGGAGGTGCGCCTCGGCAAGGACCTCAAGGGCGGCGTGAGCCTCATCTACGCGGTGAGCTCTCCCGGCGGACAGGCCGGCGAGGAAGTGCTCGCCCAGGTCATCGACGTCCTCAAGCAGCGCGTCAACCCGCAGGGCATCTTCGACATCTCGATCCAGCCGCAGGGCAGCGACCGCATCGAGGTCGTGATGCCGCTTCCGTCGAGCGAGGTGCAGGCGCTGCAGAAGGACGCGAAGGAGAAGGCCGCCGACTTCATCGCCAAGACCCAGATCTCGGGCGCCGCGCTCGACGCAGCGCTTCTTGGCGGCACCGCCGCGAGCCGCTTCGGCAAGCAGAACCCCGTGGTCGTCGACCTCGAGGCCGCGTGGCAGCAGCTGCAGGCCGCCAAGTCCGAGCTCGAGGCGCTCACGAAGAACAACGCGCCGAGTTCCGAAATCGGCCCGGTCGAGGACCGCGTGGTCGCCGCCGAGCTTCGGGTTGAATCGCTGCGCGCGTCGGCGCTCTCGCGGACGCTCGACGCGGCGCGCCTCAACAAGGTGCTCGGTCTCTCGACCGAGCCGCAGCCGCTTCGTGGCGCAGACGGGAAGGTCCAGAAGGACGAGAAGGGCAACGTCCAGTTCGGCCCGAGCCCGCGCGAGATCGAGCTCGCAGCGATCCAGACCGAGTTCCCCATGCTCACGGCCGAGCTCCAGTCGCTCGTCGCTGCGCAGGACGCCTACATCGCGCGCCGGAGCGGCCTCGACGATCCCGAGGATCTGATGCGGCTCCTGCGCGGCGCAGGCGTCCTCGAGTTCCGCATCGCGGTGACCCCGGACGCGATGGGCGTCAACATCGACGAACTCCGAGGCGAGCTCGCCAAGCGCGGCCCGCGCGCCGCGGAACCCGGCGTCGCCCGCTGGTTCCCGCTCAACTCCCTCTCGCAGTGGTACGAGAAGCCCGATGCGCTCGAGGCGCTGCGCGCCGACCCCGTCACCTATTTCGCATCGAACTACAACCTCGTCGCGGGACAGTTCGGCGGCGAGATCTACGTTCTCCTGCACGACTCGGACACCCGGTCGATGACGCACGACGGCGGGGCGCCGTGGGCGCTCACCCGCGCGGGCCGCACCGTCGACCAGCGCCTCGGCTCGGCGGCGGTGAGCTTCGAGCTTGATCCGGTCGGCGGCGAGCGGATGGGCGCGCTCACGACGCCGAACGTCGGCATGCCGATGGCGATCGTGCTCGACGACCAGGTCTACAGCGCTCCGACCCTCAACGACCGCATCACCACCAACGGCATCATCACCGGCCGCTTCTCCGACGCGGACATCAGCTACCTCGTGCGCGTGCTCACGGCGGGCAGCCTGCAGGCGAAGGTGTCGCCCGATCCGATCTCGATGGCGATCCTCGGGCCGTCGATCGGCGCGGACAACTTCGCGAAGGGCAAGGAAGCCGTCCTGATCTCGGTCCTCATCACCTGCCTGGTGATGCTCTTCTACTACTTCCTCGCGGGCGTGGTGGCCGACGTTGCGCTGGCGGTCAACACGCTCCTGATCTTCGGGATCATGGCGTTCATCGACGGCATGTTCACGCTGCCCGGCCTTGCGGGCGTCGCGCTCTCGATCGCGATGGCGGTCGACGCGAACGTTCTCATCTACGAGCGCATCCGCGAGGAACTCCAGCAGGGCAACCCGCTCAAGGTCGCGATCGCCACCGCCTACCGGCGCGCGTTCAGCGCCATCATCGACGGCAACGTCACCAACCTCATCGTCTGCATCGTGCTGTACAAGGTCGGCGCCACAGAGGTGAAGGGCTTCGCGCTCACCATGTCGATCGGCGTGATCACCACGCTGTTCACCGGCCTCTGGGTGACGCGCGCGATGTTCGACGGCATGACGGGGCTCGGGCTCAAGTCGCTGCCGATGCTTCCGACCGTCGTGCCCGCGATCGGCCGGCTTCTCACGCCGAACGTCGACTGGATCAAGCTGCGGCCCGCGCTCCTCGCGTTCTCGGGCTTCCTCTTCGTCGCGGCGATCGCGTCGGTCTTCATCCGCGGCAACGACATCTTCGAGACCGAGTTCCGCGGCGGCGTGACGATGTCGCTCACCACCCGCGTCGCGAAGCCGGGCGAGACCGCCGTCGAGAACGGACGTCTCGGCTACACCCGCGCGGCGTTCGAGGAGCGCGTCCGCGCCCTCGGCGAACGCAACGCAGACGACATCGTCGTCTCGCAGCTTGCGAGCGCGAACGTGCTGACGGTCGGAGAGACCGACGCAGCCGGTCTCGGCTCGCAGTTCCAGATCCGCGTCGGAAACCCCCCGGATCCGCCGGAGGGCTTCGACGAGACGCGCATCACCCGCGATGTGGTCGAGGCTGTGACCCGCGAGTTCGCCAACGACCTCGACGTGCGTCTTCCGCTCGTCTTCACGGGCCATGAGTCGCGGGAGCACGCGGCGTTCTCGAAGCCTGTCGAGAAGGCGCTGGTCGGCTCCTCGATCGGGCGTCCCGACGTGGCGCAGGAGCCCGCCGCGGAGTTCCGCGGCGGTGTCGCCATCGTCATCGACGCCATCGAGCCGCCCGTGACCACCACGGACGTGATCGAGCGCATCAACCGCATGCGTGCCCAGCCCGACTGGTCCTCGACCGGTGGCCGCCCGACCAAGGTCTTCGGCCTCGACCCGGTCGACCCCGCTGCGCCGCAGGGCTTGCAGCGTGCGGTGGCTGTCCTCGTCTCGGATTCCGAGCTCAACAGCTTCGAGGTCGATCTCGAGGTCTGGGACCGCGACCTCGCGGCACAGGAGTGGCAGCTCGTCCGCCAGGCGCTGACGCAGCAGGCGAGCCTCGACCAGGTGTCGAGTTTCAGCCCGATCGTCGCCGAGAATCTGGCCGCGACCGCGGTGGTGGCGGTCATTCTCAGCCTCATCGGCATGCTGGCCTACATCTGGGTGCGGTTCGGCAGCTTCCGCTTCTCGACCGCGGCGGTGGTCAGCCTCACCTTCAACGTCGTCATCTGCCTTGGCTTCCTAGCCATCTCGATCCCGCTTGCCAAGACGGGGTTGGGGCCGGCCCTCTTCATTGAGGAATACCGCATCGACCTCAACGTGGTGTCGGGCCTCCTGACGATCATCGGTTACTCGATCAACGACACCGTCGTCATCCTCGACCGCATCCGCGAGAACCGTGGCAAGCGCACCTGGATCAGCCGCGACACGGTCAACCTGTCGATCAACCAGACCTTCAGCCGCACGATCCTGACCGGCGGAAGCACCTTGGCGACCGCCGTGGTCCTGATCGTCCTCGGCGGCACCGGCATTCGCCCCTTCGCCTTCACCTTCATGATCGGCCTGATCGCGGGCACGTTCAGCTCGGTGGCAATTGCGGCGACGCTGGTGTACAGTCGACGCGAGGAAGAGGCCGAGCGCTCGAAGGCTGCCATCGCACCGGTGAGCGCGCGTCCCCAGACCGTGTGAGCGCTGAAGGCAGCGCGCGAGTGGATGCGGCGAAAACCCGCTGATTCTCGGGCAGAAACATACTTTTTCACGGGCGCTCGCCGGAACGGATGCCGGAGCACGAGTCCCGTTCGCACTTGCGATACCGTCGCACAATCGAGCACCCCATGCCGACCGGTACCAAGATCGCAGCGATCGTCCTTGTCGTTCTCCTCGGAGCAGCTGGCCTCTACTACGCCTTCGTCGCTCCTCCCGCCTCCAACACCAAGACCGCCTCCGCGAGGGAGGGCGGCTCGTCCCCGACCGGGGCGACGGCCAACGGGCTCTCATCGCAGACTCCGAGCACGCTGGCCCCCGCGGTCCCGAGCGTCGGTGTGCAGCCCTCGAGCGCGAGCTCGACCCCGGCTGTCGGCGCCCTTGGCGCGACCGGCGCGACCACGGGGCCGTCGCCGGCGGCTGTCTCGCCCGTCCCAACGGGCCTTCCGGCTGGAACCGGCGCAGCTGCGCCGCGCGAGCAGCCGGGCTTCGCTCCCGGTTCGCTCGGCAACGCAGGCCCCGGCAAGGGCGACGCACCCGTCGGCGCGCGTCCTGCGCCCGTCGCCGCACCCGGCGCGACCGTGAACGGACTTCCCGTGACGGGAGCCCCGGTCCAGACGGGTACGACGCCGACCGTTGGCGCCGTCCCCGCCAGCGGAACCGCTCCCGCGCCTGCAGCCCTTGGCGGCCCGCGCCCGACCACGGCTGGTCCGACCGGCACGGTTCCGTCGACCCCCGCGGTCGCTGCACCGGCCGGCTCGGTTACCCCCGCAGCGCGCGGTCCGCTCGGTGAGACGACGCACTCCGTCGCCTCGGGCGAGACCATGAGCAGCATCGCCAAGAAGTACCTCGGAAGCGAGAACGCGTGGCGCACGATCGCGAAGGCCAATCCGACAGTCGATCCGACCGCGATGAAGATCGGCACCAAGCTGAGGATTCCCGCGGCCGATCAGGCTGACGCGACGCCCGCCTCTCGGGCGGCCGCTCCCGCCGCCGCTTCGTCGGCCGGTGGCGCCGAGACGACCCACTTGGTCGCATCGGGCGACACCCTCGCTTCGATCGCGCGCAAGTACTACGGCAACACCAAGCACTGGGAGCGGATCTACTCCGAGAACCGCAGCGTGATCGGCTCCGATCCCGCTGCGCTCAAGATCGGGCAGAAGCTCAGGATTCCGGCCAAGTCGTCGGTCGTCACCGGCGAGGCGAGCAGCCGCTGAGCCGGTTCGTGCAGTCCGTCGCAGTCCGATGACCGTCGCCGGATGGCGTTCCCCACGGGACGCCATCCGGCGTGTTCGTCTGTATCCTCTTCGCTTCAATCGCGGCCGCCGTACCGACGGCCGCGCCCGCACCGAGATCCCAGAGGTCTTCCACGATCATGCCCACCGATGTTGTCCTGATTCCCGGAGACGGAATTGGCCCCGAAGTCGCCGACGCAGCCCGACGCGTGCTGGACGCGGCAGGCGCGGACCTCCGCTGGACCGTCTCGCACGCGGGCGAGGCCGCCATCAGGGCCGGCGAGAAGCAGCTTCTCCCGCAGTCGACGCTCGACCTGATCGCGCAGTACGGCGTCGCGCTCAAGGGGCCATGCACGACTCCGGTCGGCACCGGTTTCCGGTCGGTCAACGTGCTGCTGCGCAAGACCCTCGATCTCTACGCGGCGGTACGGCCGATCCGCTCGATGGAGGGAGTGCAGACCCGCTACACCGGCGTCGACGTCGTGATCGTCCGCGAGAACACCGAAGGCCTCTACGCGGGCATCGAGAACGAGATCACGAAGGGCGTCGCCACCAGCCTCAAGGTCGCGACCGAGCCCGCGTGCCGGCGGATCGCCGACTACGCGTTCCGCTACGCGCGCGAGCGGGGCCGCAGGAAGGTCAGCGTGTTCCACAAGGCGAACATCATGAAGCTGACCGACGGCATGTTCATCCGCTGCGCCCGCGAGGTGCATGACGCGCACTACGCCGACATCGCCTACGAAGAGGTGATCGTCGACGCGGCCTGCATGAAGATGGTGCAGGATCCGGCGAAGTTCGACGTCATCCTCGCCGAGAATCTCTACGGCGACATCCTGAGCGACCTCTGCGCCGGACTCGTCGGCGGCCTCGGGGTGACCCCGGGCGCGAACATCGGCGAGAAGGGCGCCGTGTTCGAGGCGGTCCACGGGTCGGCCCCAGACATCGCGGGCAAGGGGATCGCGAATCCGCTCGCGCTCGTGATGTCGGGCGTGATGATGCTCAACTGGCTTGGCGCCACGCGGAAGGCGCCGCACTTCCGCGACGCGGCGAGCCGGATCCGCGCCGCGTACGACCGCGCGCTCGCCGAAGGCGCCGTCACGCGCGATCTCGGCGGGCAGTTCGGCACGATGGAGTTCGCGGACGAGCTCGTGAAGCGCCTTTGACCGCGCGCGGCGTGGACGTGCCGCGCGACCCATGCCCGTGGAACACGTCTCCTATCACCCCGACTACGTGATTCCGCTGCCGGAAGGTCACGCCTTTCCGATGCGGAAGTACGAGTTCCTGCACGCGACGCTCTCGCGCGAGGGGTTGCTCGGCGCGTGGAACGAGCGCGAGCCGCAGGAGGCTCCGTGGGAGATGCTCGCCCTCGCCCACGACGAGACCTATCTCGCCAAGCTGCGCGACGGCACGCTGTCGCCCGACGAGCAGCGACGGATCGGCATGGAGTGGTCCCCGCGGCTCGTGCGCCGCGCGCGCCTCGCCGTGCAGGGCACCGTCGACGCCGCCGAGGCTGCGCACCGGTCGCGCACACGGCTCGCGGCCAATCTCGCCGGCGGCACCCATCATGCCATGCGCGATGCGGGCGAGGGGTACTGCACGCTGAACGACGTCGCCGTCGCGGCGCGTTTCATGCAGCGCGAGTACGGCACGCGCGTGCTCGTCGTCGACCTCGACGTCCATCATGGAAACGGCACCGCCGAGATCTTCTCGGGCGACCCGGCCGTCTTCACGTTCTCGATGCACGGGGAGAAGAACTTCCCGCTGAAGAAGCCGCCCTCGTCGCTCGACGTGCCGCTGCGCGACCAGACCGGCGACGACGAGTACCTCGCGCTGCTCGCGGAGCACCTGCCGCGGGCGATCGAGCGCTCGCGCGCGGACCTCGCGTTCTATCTGGCGGGCGTGGATGTGGCGAAGGGCGACCGCTTCGGTCGCCTTGCGTTGACGGAGCGCGGCATCGCGCTCCGAGATCGATTTGTCCTCGAAGAGGTGTGGGCGAAGGGGATCGCCACCTGCATGACGCTTTCCGGCGGCTACGCGACAGGCGCAGATGGCCGGACTTCGTCGGAGCGAACCGCCGAGCTGCACGCCATCGCGCATCGCGAGGCGCATCGGCTTCTCAGCGACCGCTGAACGCGTTCAGCCGGCGCGTCGCGCCACACGCGACAGATCCTCCATCACGGCGCGGGTGAACTCGGCGCTTGCGATCGCGAGTTCGGCATTCTCGCGCTGGCGGGCGCGCAGCCGTTCCTCGGCGACCGCTGCGACGATCTGCGGGCTTTCCGACATGGTCGACCCGCAGGTCGACGAGAGCAGTTCACGGGCCTCGCGGACAAGCTCGATGAACAGCGCGCTTGAGTCGTCGTTGGTCGTCGAAGCAGGGCGGTGCTTGCGGTTCATATGCGATCTCCTTGTCATACACTGTGGGAAATCGCGTCCGTTTCGGCGAAGACGTGGGCCGCGATTCCTGCAGGAATTGCGCAGGATCGCCCGCACAAGCCGCATAAGCCGCACCTGGCGCACAGCCCGCACCGCCAGCACCGCCCGCGCAAGCTGCACACGCCGCGCAGGCCTCGCGCCTCTGCGGGAAACCAAGAAGGAGCCCGCGCTGCGCATCGGGCTGAACGGCCTGGCCTCCGCGCCTCCGCGGCTGCTCGGCGCTCACGGGGCCGCGTCGCTGAGCGGGGCGGGCATGGTCTTCACCTTGCCGTTGCCGCGGCTCGTGTCGAGCAGCTTGATGCGCGAGATGGCGTACAGCCCGTCGATGCTCGAGCCGGACCCGAGGTTCCAGCCCCAGGTCGCGTAGCGGTCTGCCTTCTGGTAGCCGTCGGGGACAGGCTTCACGGCGAGCGGCACCACGTCGCGGAGGTCCGTGACGTTCGCGAAGCCCTTGACCGGTCCCGTCGCGGCACGCGTCGCCGCTCCTTGGCCGCGCATCTCGACCGGGTCGAAGGGAATCCAGCCGATGTCTGGAAGATAGAACTCGCAGATGTAGCGGAAGATGGCGTTCGACTTGCCGCTGCGCGACTCGTGGAGGACGATGCCGTACACCACCCGCGACGGAATGCCGATCGAGCGAACCGCGGCGACGCAGGTGGCCGCGAGCTCGACGGGAGTTCCGCGTCCGACGCCGATTCCATAGACGCCGTTCGGAGAGAACTGAAGGCCACGGAGCGACTTGTCGGGCCCGAGCTCGCTGCTGCTCCCCGTCATCGACTTCCAGCGGCCGATCACGGCGGCCACCGCGTTCTTTGCCGCGAAGAAGGGTGCAACGCTGCGCGGGCCGCCCTTGGTGGCGTTCTGCGCGAGCGCCTTGATCGCGTCGTCGTTCGGATCGATGCCGGTCTCGGAGGCGAGATACCGCTGGGTCCACGAAGGCCACTCGCGCGGCCAGGTCGCCCGCGCCGCCTCGCGCTCGTCGACCGAGACCTCCCAGCGCTGGGTCAGGTAGGTCGCGACGAAACGCATCTCGTTGACGGGATTGGCCGGGGGCTCGCCCTCGAACCGCAGGATCGTCTCGACCCCGCCCTCTGGCTTCGAGTACACGCGGGCCGGGTCGAGCTTGAACTCGCGGCCGTCGAAGTAGGCCCGCGCGTCGAGCGCCGTGAAGTCGGTGTCGCACCAGCTCGTGCGGGTGAGCACGGGGATTCCGACGCTCAGGCTTGGGATGCGGTAGGCGCCGCCCGGCGGCAGCGAGTCGTCCTGGGCAGGGTTGGCGGCGTCTGCGAACTTCGTCGAGTAGCAGCCGACCTCGATGCGCACCTCGCGGATCTTCGGGTCGCTCCGGACCACGATCGGCTTGGCGGGCGGGGGCGATGCGCTCTGCTGCGCCGTCGCGCCCGATGCGAGCGCCGCTGCCGCAAGGGATGCGAGGAGTAGCGGACGGAGCGCGCGAACACGGTCGTGCATGGCGAACCTCTCAGCTTACGAGCGTCTTCATGCTGTCCGGGTCGAGCAGCCGCTGCAGCTCGCCGAGGAACTGCGCGAGCACGAGATTGATCACGATGATCGCGAGGAAGCTGGTGACGAAGCTCTCGGTCGAAGCGCGGCCGACGCCCGATGCGCCGCCCGAGCAGGTGAAGCCCTTGTAGCAGCTGATGAGCGCGATCGCGAGGCCGAAGGCGATGCTCTTGAGGACGCCCGTCGCCGGATCCCACGCCGAGACGAACTGCGCGGTGTAGTGCCAGTAGTCGGCGTTGGTGACGCCGAAGTAGCCGGTCACGATCGCCCACGCGCCGAGCGAACCGACGACGTCGGAGTACACCGTGAGGATCGGCGTCATCACCAGGCACGCGACGACGCGGGGCACGACGAGCGTGCGGATCGGGTCGGCCGCCATCGCGCGCATCGCATCGAGTTGCTCGGTGACGCGCATGGAGCCGAGCTCGGCGGCGAGCGACCCGCCGACCCGTCCGGCGAGCATGACCGCGGCGAGCACCGGGCCGATCTGCTTCGTCACCGCCGCGTTGATGACGCCGCCCATCTGCTGTTCCTGCCCGAGTGCCGCGAACTGGTCGTAGCCCTCAAGGGCGAGGATCATGCCGATGAAGGCTCCCGTGACGGCGACGACGAGGACGCTCGCCGCGCCGACCGAATAGAGCGGCGGCCCGATGTTCTTCCAGCGGAGCCAGCTCGTCGGCTCGAGGATGGCGATGCGGATCGCGGCGAGGCTGAATATCGCGAACCGGCCGAGCCCATCGAGGGTGATGAGCGTCGAGTGGCCGAAGTTCGAGAGCGCCTGGGTGCCAGGGAGCATCGGGGTGTTATACGCGGGCGGGGGAGCGGGAACTCGCTGCGGCGCACGGGTTTGCGAGTGAGCGCAAAAAGAAAGCCGGCGACGGAGAACCGTCGCCGGCGGAGAATCGTTGGTTTCGGGGTGACTTACGGGCAGTCGCCCCACGCCGCAAGCAGCGCGGCGAGGTCGAGGCCGCCGATGGCGCCGTCGCCGTCGATGTCCGCCGCGCCGCCCTTCGCGCTGCCCCACGAACCGAGCAGGATCGCGATGTCGGTCGCACCGACGGTTCCGTCACCGTCGATGTCCGCCGGGCACGGAGTGGATGCGTAGTCGCAGCCCGCGGTGCCCGCTCCCGGGGTGTCGATCGCGCCCTTGCCGGCCGGGTCGAACGTGCCGATCGACCAGGTGTCGGTCGACGGGCAGTACGCGAGCTGGCTTGGGACGAACCCGTTCGGATCGGGGCCGACGCGGACCGCACCGTAGGCATACTCGGTGTTCACCGGCGGAACCGCCGCGCTCTCGATAAGGGCGATCGACTGGATGACCTCCAGCCACGGCGTGACGTCGAGTTCGCCGTCGTCGTTGGTGTCGAGATCCTGGTTGAGCGCTCCCGTGAAGCCCCAGACCAGCATGTGCGTCACGTTGTCCGAGTTCTCGAACTCGGGGCTTGCAGGCAGGACGAGGTCCGGCGTCGCGCCGCCGAGGTCGAAGTTCGGACGCGCAGCGAGGAAGAAGCCGCTCTCGGGGATGCGGTTTCCGTTGAGGCTGACCGCGTACTCGATCACGCCCGAGCCGAGCGCCGTCGCGCCATCGCCGATGACGATGTAGGTGAGGCCGTTCAGGAGCGTGTCGGGGGCGCCGACGATCTCGAAGTACTCGTCGTCGTCGAAGCTCACCTGATCGATGCGGACCTCGCTGATGTTGACGTCGGGCGGGTTGGCGGGGACGAAGCAGTTGAGCGTCGCCTGCGCGGCGCAGCTTGCGTCCCACGCGAGTTCGCAGCAGGTCACGTCGACCGCGCAGACCGACGCACAGCAGGCCTCGTCCGAGCAGCCGGGCGTGGTCTGCGGCGCGAAGCACGAGGGACCGTTCGGATTGCCGCAGGCGTAGGCCGGCGGGCAGACCGTGTTGGCGGTACCCGGGGTGCCGAAGCCGTCGACGGCAGCGACGTCGAACCGACCGAAGCGCCAAGCGCCGCTCGTGCACTTCACGACATGGCCGGGCAGGCCGACGTAGTCGGGGCCGACGGTGTTCGCGGAGTAGACGCAGCGGTTGTCGCCGGCGCGGATGCCGACCGAGTCGATCGTCGCGTCCCACGGGAGCGAATCGAGCGTGCAGTCGTTGTCGAGGTCGTAGTCGGTATTGATGAGGCCGGTCCAGTTCCACACGAGGAAGTAGGTGACGGAATCGCCGTTCTCAAGGTTGAACGTCTTCACCGAATCGGGCGTGGCGAGCGTGAGGGTCGACTTCGCGAGGAGGAAGACTCCGTCCTTCGGGATCGAGGAGTTGTTGAGGGAGATCACCGTCTCGACCGAGCCGTTGAGATCGGCGCCGTCGCCGACGACGACCACGGAGACGCCGTTGAGGTTCGTCCCGGGATTGCCCTTGATCTCGATGTACTCGTTGGCGTCGGCGGTTCCGACCTCGTCGAGCCGGATCTCGTTGAGCGTCAGGACCGGCGGGTTGCCGGCGACGAGGCAGAACTGGCGCGCGAGGTTCACGCACGCCTGGTCCCATGTGTCGCTGCCACAGGTCGGATCTGCGGTGACGACGGAGTTGCAGCACGTGGTGTCGACGCAGCCCGGGGTCTCATGGACCTCATGGCAGTTTCCGGCGCCTGGGCCGCAGGTCGTGCAGTTTCCGTTCGGGCTGCCTGCGGTGTCGAGGATGATCTGGCCTTGGCTGCCGAACGGACCGATCAGCCAGGTTCCCGCCGACGTGCAGCGGTAGATATGCCCTGGCACGAACGCCCCGTCGGGTCCCACACGAACCGAACTGTACCACCAGACTTCGTTTTTCGACGGGGCCGACCCCGCGTCGACCGTCATCGCGACGGAGTCAGAGATGCTGCTCCACGGTGTGATGTCAAGGACGCCGTCGTTGTTGGTGTCGATGTCCTGGTTCAGCGTGCCCGTGAATCCCTGCACCAGCAGGTGCGTGACGTTGTCGCCGTTTTCGAAGTTGATGGGATTCAGGGTCGAGGAGGCGGGCAGGAGCACATCGGCGGTGCCGTAGCCCGCAGTGAGCGTGAACGTCGACTCGGCGACGGAGAGAAGGCCGTCGGCCTGGATCACGTAACCGTTCAACGGAACGATGTTCTCAATGATTCCGGATCCCGGACTGTCGCCGATCGTAATGAAGGTGTAGCCGTCAAGCGACTCGCCAGGCGCCCCCTTCAGCTCAAAGTACTCGTTGTTGTCGGTGCCGCTTTGATCGATGCGGATCTCGTTGATGATCACGCCCTGCGGCACGCAGAGCTGGTTGGCGGCGCCCGGCGAATCGACGCCGCCGAGCGGATCGGCCGTTCCCACGTTCCACTGCGAGGTGTTTGCGCAGAGCCACGCAGCTGCGGGCGCATCGCCGGCATCGGGTCCGACGGTGTTGGTCGAGTAGTAGAAGTCGGTCTTGCTGCCGTTCGGGGAAAGCGTCTGCACGACGGCGACGCTCGAGACAAGCGACGACCACGGCGTCACGTCGAGGACGCCGTCATCGTTGGTGTCGAGCTTCTGGCCTTCGAAGCCGCTGAAGTCGCGGACGAGGAGGAAGGTGACGTTGTCGCCGCCCTCGAGGTTGAGGTCGGCGACGAGATTCGCCGTGCCGAGGCTGAACTTCCCCTCTGCGACGACGAAGAAGCCGCTCGCTGCGACGGAACTCCCGTCAAGCGGGATGACGTCCTCGATGTATCCGTTCTGCTGCCCTGGGAACGCGAAGTCGTCGTCGCCGATCACGACGATCGAGAGGCCCGCGAGCGACTCTCCCGGGGCGCCCGCGATCTCGATGTACTCGTCGAAGTCGATGCCGGGCTGCTCGAGGCGGATCTCGTTGAGGCGCAGCGGCGCATCTGCGAGCGCGACGGCAGCGACCAGCGAGGGAAGACACACAACGCCCGAAATGGCGAAACGTCGCATCGGAAACTTGCTCCTGCTCTTCTTGATGTGGCTGCGGGAGGCGCTCGTCGGTTGGTCGGAGACTCGATCTCGAATCGTCCGACGACGCGCTGGGGCCCGAAGCGGGTTCAAACTGCACTCTCTACAACGGCGTGCCGAGTGTAAGACGGGGTGCGAAGAGGTCGACGCGGGA
>JBIKWD010000216.1:0-4828 GCA_044356505.1 Phycisphaerales bacterium | reverse complement strand
CTTCATCCCGTTGTCGAGGGTGAAGACCTCGGGCTGGACCTGCTGGGCGAGAAGGGGGGCCGAGACGGCGAGCGCCGCGATGGCGGCAAAGGTTCTGAGCATGTTGGGCTCCGGGAGCGGATTCCCGCTGCGCCAGCGGGTAAACCGCCATGGTATCGACCCCGCTCCCGCGATTTCGGTCGTTTCGGGACCACGCGGCATCCGATCACGGTCGCTCGGCGGATCAATCGGACCTCAACAGGGGGGCTGCCTCCTTCCCCTCCGCCGATTCGGGTCTACATTGGAGGGTTCACCGAGCCGCCGGCGTGGCTGCAGGCGTGGCCGCAGGCGGACAGGCGCGAGGGATGGCTGCGCCCGCCGATCGATCTCCGAGACACGCATGCCGCTCGACCGCCTCCCCTCCATCCCCGGCTCCCTTCTGTCGGCATTCCTCGCGGCCCTGCTCTCCGCCGGCGTCGCGTCGGCCCAGGTCCGCGTCGTCAACTACAACGTCGCGAAGCTCGCGGGAAGCGGCACGGCGATTCGGGCGGTCCTCGTCGAGTGCGCGGCCGACGACTCGCGCGGGTTCGCGGTCGCCCCCTCGGTGCTTGCGTTCCAGGAGGTCCGCGCCGCCGATCTCGCGGCGCTCGACGGCCACGTCGCCGCTGCGTTCCCGGGCATTCCCTTCGTACGCGCCACCTACACGACCTCGACCACCGAGGACGGCTCGGGCGGCGCCCAGTGCCTCTACTACCGGAGCGACGCCTTGAGCGAGATCGCGAGCGGCCACGCGGACATCGCGACGGGCGCCTCGCGCAACAGCGACCGCTGGCTACTCCAGCTCAACGGCTACACGCCGTCGAACGCGACGCGCTTCTACGTCTACTCGTCGCACCTGAAGGCGAGCAACACGAGCGCCGACGCGGCCGAGCGCAACCAGGGCGCGATCGCGCTCCGCAACAACGCGAACGCGCTCGGCGCAGGCGTCCACATCGTCTATGCGGGCGACTTCAACATGTACACCAACGCCGAGGCCGCCTACGCCACGATGACGGGCGCTGGGACCGCGCAGGCGATCGACCCTCTTGGGCCCGCGAACTGGACGGGAGTCGGCGGCGCCATCAAGCACACCCAGTCGCCGCGCGACGTCTCGGGAACGCTCGTCGGAGGCGGCGTCGACGACCGCTTCGACTTCCAGTTCTCGACGGGCGAGTTCCACGACGGCGACGGCCTGTCGATCGTGCCGAACACCTACCGCACGCTCGGAAACGACGGACTGCACTACAACATCGCGATCAACACGGGCGGCAACAGCTATTTCCCGGGGCAGGCCTCGCGTTCGCTCACCCTCGCGAACAACCTCTTCAACGCCAGCGACCACCTCCCCGTGATCGCCGACTACCAGGTTCCGCCTGTCATGCAGGCGACGGCGCCGAGCACCTTCGGCCCGGTCATCCGCGGCGCGACGGGAATCACCGTCGCCGTCGCCGTCTCGAACGCCGCGTCGGTCGTGCATCCGCTCGGCGTCGACGCGCTCGCCGCGACGGTGACCGGTTCGGGCGTCCTCGGCGGGTCGCAGTCGATCACCGCCGCGCTCACGCCCGCGTCGACGACCGTGTCGCTGCCCGTGAACACGTCGGTCGCAGGCACCTTCAACGGCACGGCGACGGTCTCGACGACGGTCGAGGGGACGCAGAACCCGACGATCGTCCGCAGCGTGAGCGGCACCGTGCTCGCGCCGTCGAACCCGTCGTGGAGCCCGAAGTCGAACCAGACCGCGCGCACGGTCGCCGCGAGCTTCGCCCGCGACTCGGGCGTGCAGGAGATCCAGGTGCCGCTCCACAACCGCGGCTACACGGCGGCGATGGCGCGGCTCGACGCAGACGGCGCGAGCGCGGTGTCCGCCCCGTTCGCCATCGTCGACGTCGTCGAGACGAACATCGGCGCATCGCCTGCGACGCTCCGCTTCTCGTTCAACACCAACGGCCTCGTGGCGGGCGACTACACGCAGTCGACGACGGTGTGGACGAGCGACGAGAACCTTCCAGGCGCCGTCGCGCGTCCGCTGACGCTCGGCTTCACGGTGACGGTGACGGGGAGTGCGATTCCCGGCGACCTCGACGGCGACGGATTCGTGAACGCGACCGACCTCGCGATGCTGCTTGCGCAGTGGGGCGGAAGCGGCTCGGGAGACATCGACGGAGACGGCACAGTGGGCGGCGGAGACCTCGCCGCGCTGCTTGCCTCGTGGACCGGATGAACGGGGCGCGCGGCCGTACGGCGCGGCCGCACAACGCCATCGTCGTCTGCGAATCCAACCGACCTGCTACAACGATCAGCCACCCATGACCACGCTCGCCCGCCTCCTCGCCCTGCCGCTCGCCACCTCCGCGCTCGCCGTCGCGGCGGCACCCGTGGCCGCAGACCAGGTCGTCCTCACGAGCGTCGCCGACAACACGCTGATCGAGGACCCGACGGGCGCCTACAGCTGCGGGGCCGCGCAGTACTTCTTCGCCGGCCGCGTCGGCGTCAACGGCGGCTCGACGCTGCGTCGCGGCGCGATCCGCTTCAACTTCAGCGCGATCCCCCCGGGATCGACCGTCACCAGCGTGTCGCTGAAGCTCTACTGCTCCGCCGCCGGAACGAACACCGCGCAGACGATCATGCTCAAGAAGATGAACGCGTCGTGGGGCGAGGGCCCGAGCGTCGCGTTCGGCGGCGGCGGCGCGCCGAGCGCGGCCAACGATGTGACCTGGGTCCATCGCTTCTATCCGTCGACGCCGTGGTCGACGGTGGGCGGGCAGTTCTCGTCGACGGTGAGCGCAAGCCGCAGCGTCAGCGGCCAAGGCACGTACACGTGGAACTCGACCGCGCAGCTCGTCGCCGACGTCCAGGGCTGGGTGAACAGCCCGACGACCAACTTCGGATGGCTGGTGCAGGGGAACGAAGTCACGCTGCAGAGCGTCAAGCGCTTCGACAGCCGCGAGGCGGGCGCCGCGACGCGGCCCCAGCTGACCGTCGTCTACACGCCTGCCCCCGCGAATCCCGCCGACCTCAACAACGACGGCACCGTGAACGGCGCCGACCTCGCGACGCTGCTTGGCGCGTGGGGCACGGCGGGCCCGGGCGACATCAACGGCTCGGGCACGGTCGACGCGGCCGATCTCGCGGCGCTGCTGTCGGCGTGGTCGGCCGGCTGATCGACCCCGAACAGGCGTCGCTCACGGCGTCCCGCGCGCGCGGATCTCGTCGCGCAGCCACGACACGAACGACGCCGTTCCCGCGCTGAGGTCGCCCTCGGCCTGCGCGGTGGTGGCGCTGAAGTATGCGCCGTCGATGTCTCCGCGCGCGGCCTGCGCGGCTGCGATCACAAGAAGCGCGTCGACGCTCGGCTGGGGTCCGCTGGCAAGCTGCGCGAGCGACCGCTCGAGCGCGTCGAGCCGCGCGAGGAAGCGCGGATCGGCGGACGTGCGGCGGATGCTCGTCGGATCGCGGAGAAGCGCCTCGCGGATGATGTCGGACGCCCACGCCGTCTCGCCGCGGAACGCGCGTGCGAAGCCTTGGCCGATGCGCCAAGCCTGCTCGCTCGGATAGGTCGCGGCGAGCACGGCGAAACCGTCTTCGGCGTCGGTGTCGTAGCCCTCCGCGAGGAACGTCCAGAGCGCAGATGGATTCGGCACCGACGGCGCCGGGGGCGCGACGACGACCGGCTGCGTGTAGATGACCGTCGAGCAGACGAACGGCGAGTAGGTGTAGCACGGCGTGTAGGCCGGCAGCGGGCACGGCGTCCACACGGTGTAGTTGCGCCACCACACGCCGCACGGGCTCCAGCATGTCCAGTGCGGACGGCACACGGTTCGCCAGCATGAACTTCGCCACGGCGTCGGCCACGCGCTGTAGGTCGGCGCGCACGTCCAGTACGACGCGTAGCCGTCCCACCACGGGTTGTGCCAGCTCGAGCAGAGCGGGGCCGAGCTCGAGCCGTAGAAGAAGCCGAAGCTGAAGCCGCCGCTTCCGAAGCCGATCGAGATCGAGAGCCCGTCGTTGCAGACATAGGGCTCCCAAACGTGGCACGGGCCGGCGCTCGACCAATGCGCGTTCGGATGCCAGCCGTTGGCGTACGAGACGCTGTCGACGTACTGGTAGTAGGCGTTGTTGATGGTGGTCTGGTTGATGGTGGTCTGGTTGACGGTGGTCTGGTTGATGACGGTCCGGTTGATGACCTTTCCGCCCGCGTCGGTCGATCCTGCGCTGCCCGCGGGCTCCTGTGCAAGCGGGGTGACTCGGACGCCGCCGACGGTGTCGGAGACGAACCGGTCGGGTCGCTTCGCGACGGTGTTCACCGAAGGCGCGGTCGAGTCCACGCGACCGCGGACGGGTGTCACGGGCTCGCGGGACGTCGGGGTGCGGGTGTCGGGGACTCGAGTCCCGGGCTTTCGCGTGTCAGGCACGCGCACGTCGGGCGTTCGTGAATCGGGCGTTCGTGAATCGGGGGTTCGTGAATCGGGGGTTCGTGAATCGGGCTTGACGACCGCTGGCTTCGTTTGCCGTGGGAGCGGAGCGTCGTCGTTGATCGAACCGGGTCGAGGTGTGGCGACGTCGCGGGGCTTCGCTGCGGGCGGCGCAACGTCCCGCGGCTTCGACGCGGGCGGTTCGACGCGGGGCTTTGCGACGGGCGGCGCGACGTCGCGGGGCTTCGCTGCGGGCGGCGCAACGTCCCGCGGCTTCGACGGGGGCGGTTCGACGCGGGGCTTTGCGACGGGCGGCGCGACGTCGCGGGGCTTCGACGGGGGCGGTTCGACGCGGGGCTTTGCGACGGGCGGCGCGACGTCGCGCGGCTTCGACGGGG
>JBIKWD010000052.1:0-17078 GCA_044356505.1 Phycisphaerales bacterium | reverse complement strand
CGAACTTCACGGACGAGGAGTTCCACGCGCTCGGACTTGTCGGCGCCAACGGGCGCGTGCCCGACGACCCCGCGCGCCTCGCCGCCGTCGACTTCGTGCAGGCGAATCCGTTCAACGCAGCCGGCAGGCACAGCGACGCGCCCGACTCACCGAAGGGACAGATGGTCCGCAGCCTCAAGCGCGCGCCCGAACTCTTCGGACAGTTCCGCACGCCGCCGCTGCGCGGCGTCGCCCTGACGCCCCCGTACATGCACGACGGGCGTCTGGCCTCGCTCGCCGACGTCGTCCGGTTCTACGACACGCTCGAAGGCGCGGCCCCCATCGGTCACCACGGCGAGAGCCTGCTTGTGCCGCTCGAGCTCGGAGAAGAGGGGCGCGCCGATCTCGAGGCGTTCCTGCGGTCGCTGACGGGAGCGGGCCCGGATCCGCGCTGGGCGTCCAATCCCCCGAACCTCGGAAAGACCGTGGAACCCGCCGCGACCGCCCCGCGAACGGAGGACGCCGACGGACGGTAACTCGCCCGGGCTGTCCGCGTTTCCCCGTCATGACATCCCGATGCGCTCGAGACGCGCAGACGCGTGTGTTCTAGGCCGTTGCTCTCAGCCAATCCGAGTCCGTTCCGCTCCCGCGATGCTTGTTGAAGCGGGGTTGCGGGGTATCTTTCAAAGTCCGACCCGCTGCGCCGCCGCGGCACGATCCGATCCGAAACGAACATCCAGATGATCCGACTCCTGATCCCTTCCGCCCCCGCCCTCGCACTCGTCCTCGCGGCCGTCTCCGCCAGCACCGTCTCCGCCCATGAGGATGACGGCAAGATCCGCGACCGGCAGAAGCCTTTCCGCGGTCCCGCCTGGTTCGAGGGCAAGTCGGGCAACGGCGGCGTCGCCGGCGGCGGGTTCGAGTCGCAGGGGATCCAGCTGAAGTCGTGGCTTCCGCTCAACACGCTCTCGCCCGGGGCGCAGAACGGCAACAGCTGCTGGGGCTGGGTCTCCCCGGCCGGCCGCGAATACGCCATCATCGGTCTCTACGACGGCACCGCGTTCGTCGACGTCACCAACCCGTCGGCGGCGACGCTGAAGTCGTTCCAGCCGGGCCCCGCGAGCCTCTGGCGCGACGTCCGCACGCACCTCAACTACTGCTACGCCGCGTCCGAGGGAGGCTCGGGAGTCCAGGTGTTCGACATGGCCGCGCTCGACACCGCCGGCACCACCACGCTCGTGAACACCATCACGGCACCGACGACGACCACGGCCGCGACCCACACCCTCGCGGTCGACAACGTCAGCGGCTTCCTCTATCGCGCCGGCGGCGGCTCGAACGGGATGCGGTTCTACGACCTGAACGCCAACCCTGCGAACCCGACCTACGTCGGCGCATGGAGCCCGATCTACGTCCACGAGGCGGAGGTGCGCACCTTCACGAGCGGACCGTACGCGGGCAAGCAGATCGCCTTCTGCTACGGCGGCGGAAACGGCGGCTTCGCGAACACGGGCCTCTACATCGTCGACGTCACCAACAAGGCGAACCCCGTCCAGCTGTCGTACACGACCTATCCGAACGCGCGCTTCTGCCACCAGGGCTGGCTCGACGAGCAGGGGCAGTACGTCTACATCAACGACGAGCTCGACGAGGGCGACACCGTCAGCGTCACGACGACGATCGTGATGGATGTGTCGAACCTCGCGGCGCCGGTCGTCGTCGGCACGTTCACGAACGGCAACACGGCCGTCGGCCACAACATCTACGTGAAGGGCGATCTCGTCTACGAGGCGAACTACCGCTCCGGCCTCCGCATCTTCAATCTTGCGGCGAGCCGCACCAATCCGCCCGAAGTCGCGTGGTTCGACACCTATCCCGGCAGCGACAGCGCGAACTTCAACGGCCTCTGGAACGTGTGGCCGTACTTTCCGAGCGGCACGATCATCGGCAGCGACATCGAGCGCGGACTGTTCGTGTGGCGCCTCGGCACGCCGGTCGCGAGCATCGCGCTGCTTTCGCAGCCGCCGGCGCTCGTCAATCCCGCGGGCGGAACCACGGTCGACGTCAGCATCGTGCCCGGCCAGGGACAGACGCTCGACCTCTCGACTGCGGTGATGAAGGTCAGCGTCGGAACGGGTACGGTCACCACGCCGCTGTCGCCCCTCTCGGGCAACACCTTCCGCGCCACGTTCCCGCCGACCCAGTGCGCGCAGAACGTGAGCTACCAGTTCGAGGTCCGCAACACCGCGGGCGACGTCACCTTCGACGTCGCGCGCACGACCTTCTCGGCCGCGGGCATCGCCACGCTCGTCGACGACCGGTTCGAGGCGGCGTCCGGCTGGACCGCCGGCATCGCGGGCGACACCGCGACGTCGGGCCAGTGGGTCCGCGTCGATCCGAACGGCACTTCGGCGCAGCCCGAGGACGACCACACCGCGAAGGGCACGCAGTGCTTCGTGACTGGCCAGGGCACGCCAGGCGGCGCGGCAGGAGCCGCCGACGTCGACGGCGGCGTCACCACGCTCGTCTCGCCGAACTACGACCTCACCGGCCTCGACGAGCCGACGCTCGAGTACTGGTACTGGTACTCGAACAACCTCGGCGGCTCGCCGAACTCGGACTCGATGCCGGTCGAGATCTCGAACAACGGCGGCACGACATGGCTGCCCCTCGAGACGATCTCCGCGAGCAGCAACGCCTGGGTGAAGCGCACCTGGCGCGTGCGCGACTTCATCACCCCGACCAGTCAGGTGCGGGTGCGGTTCATCGCCCGCGACCTCGGCCAAGGCTCGCTGGTCGAGGCCGCGATCGACGACCTCAGGATCACGAACGTCGACTGCACCGCTGACATCGTCGGCGATGTGAACGGCGACGGCGTCGTCAACGGCACCGACCTCGGCCTGCTTCTCGGCGCTTGGGGCACCGGCAACGCGGCTGCCGATCTCAACGACGACGGCGTCGTGAACGCCACCGACCTTGCGCTTCTCGTCGGCGCATGGCAGTGATGATGGAAGTCCCGCCTCCGCGTCTCCGGGCGCGGGGCGTCAACGGAGCATGCACGTGAAGAGCTTGGACAACGTGGTCTCGTCTTTCGGGCTCTTCGCCGGCGTGGCGTGCGCGCTCGCATTCGCGGGTGGCGATGCCTCTGCGCACGAGGGCGATCTCAAGCTGCGCGACCGGCAGCGGCCTGTCCGCGGAGAGGCGTGGCGCGCCGTCGACCAGGGCGACGGCGGCGTCGCTGGCGGCGGGTTCACGGCGAGCGGCATCGTGCTCAAGGCGTGGTTCCCGCTCAACACCTTCGCGACGGGCGTCCAGAACGGCAACAGCTGCTGGGGCTGGGTCTCGCCCGGCGGCCGCGAGTACGCCATCATGGGCCTCTCGAACGGCACCGGCTTCGTCGACATCACCGATCCGGGCGCGTCCGTCATCAAGTCGTTCCAGCCCGGCGTCAGCAGCCTCTGGCGCGACGTGCGCACCCATTCTCACTACTGCTACGCGGCGTCCGAGGGCGGGCAGGGCATCCAGGTCTTCGACATGTCGAAGCTCGACACGCTCGGCGTGACCACGCTGGTCCGGACCGTCGAGACCCCGAGCGGGTCGAGCGGCGCGACGCACACCCTCGCGATCGACAACGACAGCGGCTTCCTCTACCGTGCGGGCGGTGGTGGCAACGGGCTGCGAATCTACAGCCTCGCCGACCCGTCGAATCCGACGTTCGTCGGCTCGTGGAGCGCGTTCTACGTTCACGAGGCGCAGGTCAAGACCTACAAGAGCGGTCCGTACGCGGGCAAAGAGATCGCGTTCTGCTTCAGCGGCCTGAACAACGGATGGGCCTCGCCCGCCGTGCGCATCGTCGACGTGACCGACAAGGCGAATCCCGTGCTTCTCTCGACCACGACCTATCCCGGCGCGCGCTACTGCCACCAGGGCTGGCTCGACGAGGAGGCGCGCTACCTCTACATCAACGACGAGCTCGACGAAGGCAACACCGTCGCGACGACCACCACGATCGTGATGGATGTGTCCGACCTCTCTGCGCCGGTCGTCGCCGGGACGTTCACCAACGGCAACACCGCCGTCGGCCACAACATCTACGTGAAGGGAAGCAAGATCTACGAGGCCAACTACCGCTCCGGGATCCGGATCTTCGATGCGGCCGTCGATCGCGTGAATCCGCCCGAGATCGCATGGTTCGACACGTATCCCGCCAACGACAACGCGAACTTCAACGGCCTTTGGAACATCTGGCCGTATTTCCCGAGCGGAACCGTGATCGGAAGCGACATCGAGCGCGGACTCTTCGTCTGGCGCGAGATCGTGCGCGGCGACATCGACGCGGATGGATACGTGAACGCCCGGGACCTCGCTGCGCTGCTCGGCGCGTGGGGATCGAGCGGCGGCGCCGCCGATCTCAACGGCGATGGATCGGTCGACGGACAGGATCTCTCCGTTCTTCTTGCGGCGTGGAACTGATCGCGGGTTGATTTTCGGCGCCGGCATCGCGAGAATCGCCGACCGATGCCGAAGTTCGCCGTGACGACCGCCGCCCGTCTCTCCGCCATGGTCGCGGCGACGGCGCTGCTTGCGGCTGCGCCGCCGCCCGAAGCCGAGCCCGCTCCCGCAGCGGACGCCGCGAAGCGCGATGGCTTCCGGCAGGAAGTCGACGGCTCGACCTTCGTCGTCGAGCTCGTTCCCTTCGAGATGAAGGGCGCGGACGGCGCGGCGAAGAAGCTGTTCGTCTCGACCACCGAGATCCCGTGGGAGATCTTCGACGTCTTCGTCTACGGCACCGACAAGGCGGACGGCAAGTCGAACGAGAAGGCGGACGCCGTCACCAAGCCGACGAAGCCCTACATCGGGATGGACCGCGAGTTCGGGCATGTCGGTTTTCCCGTGATTTCCCCGACCTTCCTGAGCGCGAAGCAGTTCTGCGAATGGCTCTCCGCGAAGACGGGCCGCACCTACCGGCTGCCGACCGCGGCCGAGTGGACGGCGCTGTGCGAACAGTCGGGGATCGACCCGAAGAACTGCGGCGACTTCGCGTGGACGAAGGAGAACGCCGGCGAGAAGACGCACAGGCTTGCCTCCAAGAAGGCGGACAAGCTCGGGCTCCACGACCTCTTCGGCAACGCCTGCGAGTGGGTCGACGATGGATCGAAGCTCGGCGCGGTCGCGGGGGGCTCGTACCTCGACTCGATGGCGGACCTCGGCTGCGGGGTGTTCCAGCCCTGCAAGCCCGTCGAGTGGAACGAGATCGATCCCCAGTTTCCGAAGAGCAAGTGGTGGTATTCGAGCGGCGGCTTCGTGGGCTTCCGAGTGATCTGCGAAGCGAAGTAGGACGGCTCCGGCCTGCGCGTCGGAGTCCTCGATCGACCTGCAACGAGCAAGGAGACAACGATGGACCTCAACCGACGCGCATTCGTGGCTGCCACGGCCGCATCCCCGTTCATCCTCGGCGCCGGCAGCGCCTTCGCGCGGCTCTCGCGCGGTCCCGTCCTCAAGGTCGGCGTCATCGGCTGCGGTGGCCGCGGCACGGGCGCGATGTTCAACGCGATCTCGGCCGGCAAGGACACGGGCTGCACGATCGAGGTCGTGACGCTGGCGGACGTGTTCGCGGAGCGCACGACGCGCGCCAACGACGCGCTCGTCGAGAACGGATTCAAGGCCGTGCCGGCCGACCGCGTGTTCAACGGCTTCGACGCCTACAAGCAGGCCTGCGCGACCGACGCCGACATCCTGATCCTCGCGACGCCGCCCGGATTCCGCCCGATCCACTTCAAGGAGGCGACCGCGAAGGGGAAGCACGTCTTCTGCGAGAAGCCCGTGGCCGTCGACGCGCCGGGCGTGCGCAGCTTCATCGAAAGCGCCGCCGAGAGCCGCGCGAAGGGGCTCAAGGTCGTCGCCGGCACGCAGCGCCGTCACGAGAAGTGCTATCTCGACGCGATCGCCCGCGTCGAGAGGGGCGACATCGGCCGCGTCGTCGCGGGCCGCGTCTACTGGAACATGGGCAGCCTCTGGAACGTCGATCCCGATCCGAAGCGGAGCGACGTCGAGAACCAGGTGCGCAACTGGCTCTACCACGCGTGGCTTTCGGGCGACCACATCGTCGAGCAGCATGTCCACCAGCTCGATGTGATGTGCTGGGTGATGGGCGGCCAGCCGACGCTCGTCCGCGGCGTGGGCGGGCGGCAGGCGCGCACCGACGCGAAGTTCGGCCACATCTTCGATCACTTCGGACTCGAGTTCCAGTTCCCTGGCGACCGCTTCGTCTTCTCGATGTGCCGGCAGCAGGATGGCACGGACGGCAAGGTCGAGGAGGTCTTCCACGGCGCCGAGGGAACCGTGTCGATGCGCTCGGGCGGCGCCGAGATCACGGGCAGGAACCCCTGGAAGTTCAGCGGCGGCCAGCGCGATCCGTACACGCAGGAGCACATCGATCTCCAGAACGCGATCCTGAAGGACATCGCGCTCAACGAGGCCGAGCAGGTCGCGAAGAGCACGATGTGCGCGGTCATGGGCCGCATGGCCGCCTACACGGGCAAGGACCTCACCTGGGATGAGGCGATCAACTCTCAGGAATCCCTGGTCCCCGCGTCCATCGAGTTCGGCTCGCGCCCGGAGGCGCCCGTCGCGGTCCCCGGAAAGACGAAGTTCATGTGAGCGAGGTTCATGTGAGCGAGGTTCATGTGAGCGACGCGTCTCGGGCGAGGGCGAAGCCCGAGCGGGTTGTGCGAGGCGTCGTCAGCCAAAATGGGTGCCACTACTTCCAGTAGTGGTTCGGCTCCCGCAACGGTTCGACTCCCGATCGCCGCCGATCTACTGCCGCACGGTTTGACGCCACTGCGCCCATCACGGGCTATCGGCTCCGACGGTTCATCGTTCGGTCACCTGCCGCGAGATCGCTCGCCATCTCCGATCCAAGCCACCATGCCGTCGCGTTCGATGCGCGCGCGGTATCCGTGGAACTTCGCCATGATGGCGGCCGCCTCGCTGTCGTCGTTGGTCAGCGCAAGCGCCGTCCCGAGCGCGTCGACCGCGCAGTCGAGCGGGCCGATCACCGTCACCTGCGCGAGATTCGTCGCGCCGAGCCCGGTGCGTGGATCGACGATGTGCGAGTAGCGCACCCCGTCGATCTCGACCCACTGCATCGACCCGCCCGAGGTGCTGATGGCGCTTTCGACGAGCGCGACCGACTCGGCCGCGAGGCCTTCCGACTCAGGCGCGATCTCGATCATCCACGCGGGCGCGTCGCTCGGTGGCGCGCCCGCCGCGATGTCGCCGGCGACGGCGACGAGCGCGCGCGGGCAGCCGTTCGCGCGCAGCGTCTCCAGCGCGCGGATCGCCGCGAATCCCTTGCCGATGCCGCCGAAGTCAAGGCGCACGTCGGTTCGCAGGCGGCTCACCACCGAACCTTCGACCGACACGCGCCGCCAGTCGACGCGCGCGCACGCGGCGTCGCGCTCGGCCTGCGAGGGAAGCCGCATCGAGGCGCGGCTCTCGCGCCAGAGCGCGACCAAGGGCCCGATCGTCGGATCGAAGATGCCGTCGGTGGCCGCCGCGACCTCGAGGGCGCGCGTGAGCACCGCGCAGAAGTCGGCGTTCATGGCGCGTCGCGCGTCGCGCGAGTCGTTGAAGGCCGTGAGTTCGGAGGAGCGCTTCCAGTCCGAGAGGATCACGTCGAGGCGGTCGAGTTCGTCGAGCGCGGCGCGCGCTGCGGCGCGGGCGCGCTCCTTGCCCTCGGCGTCGTTGCGTTCGTCGATCGTGATCTCGACCGGAGAACCCATGGTCTTCCCGAGATAGCGGTAGCGCTTCGTCGTCGGAACGGGCTCCGACGTCGCGGCGACGCCGGGCTTCGGCGCGCCCGCGCACGACTGCAGGAGCGGCGCCGCTGCAAGCGTCACGATCGCGAGAGAGAGTCGGAACGCAGAGGCCATCAGCCGGCACTCGCCGGGGTCGCGGCGGCGGTCGGCGCTGCGGCCGCGCTCGGCCACGGCTCGGTCGGCGCCTTCTTGTTCGTCCACCACGGCTTCGACAGCGAGCACCCGCGGGTCGGGTTCCGCTCGAGGTAGTCCTGGTGGTACGCCTCGGCGGGGTAGAAGGTCTTCGCGGCCTCGATCTCGGTCACGATCCTGCGCGCACCGAAGAGGTTCTTCGCGCCGAGCGCCGCGACGTACGCCTTCGCGTCCGCTTCCTGCGCGGCGTCGACGGTGTAGAGGCCCGAGCGGTACTGCGTGCCGTAGTCGGGCCCCTGGCGGTTGAGGGTGGTCGGGTCGACCATCTCGAAGAAGCCCTCGAGCAGCTGGCGATAGGAGATCACGGTCGGGTCGTACACGACCTTCACAGCCTCGACGTGCGGTTTGTAGTCGGCCGGCCGCTTCGAGGCCGGGATGCTGTCCTGCTTGCAGATGTCGTCGTAGGTCGGGTTGTCCTGCGAGCCCTGCATGTAGCCGCTGACGGCGCTGACGACGCCCGGCGCCTGCTGGAAGTAGTGCTCGACTCCCCAGAAGCAGCCGCCGCCGAAGTACGCGGTCGCCGTCTTCACCGGCTGCGACTCGGGGGGCAGCTGCGCGCCTTCCTCATGGAACGTGAGCGCTGCGCCGTTGAGGCAGAAGCGCAGGCCCGTCGGCTTCGGGCCGTCGTCGAAGACGTGGCCAAGGTGCGCGCTGCAGCGGTTGCAGACGATCTCGACGCGCTGCATGCCGTACGAGTTGTCCTCCTTGGCGCCGACGTGGGCGATGTCGAACGGCGCGAAGAAGCTCGGCCACCCCGTGCCCGAGTTGAACTTGTGCTTGCTTGCGAAGAGCGGCAGGCCGCAGACCACGCAGCAGTAGGTGCCGTCCTTCTTGTTGTCGAGAAGCGTGCCGCAGAAGGCGGGCTCGGTGCCGGCGTTCTGGGTGATGCGGTAGGCCTCGGGCGACAGCTTCTTCGCAAGCTCCGCGACCTTCTCCCGCGGGAGCGGGGTGATGTCGTGGCCGGAGCGGGAGAGCTGCTTCGACGGGGGAGAGACGGGGGAGGCTGATGTCACGGGAGTTTCCTTGGCCGCTGCGGTTGCGTCCTCGTCGTCGAGGACGATCGCAAGCGGCGCGATCGGTGCGGTGTTCGCCGGCAGCACCTCGCGCGCGTAGAGCACCGCGGCCGCCGGGATGAGGAGCATGCAGAGAAGGAGCGTGGCGAAGAGGTAGCGCATGGTGGGCTCGGGGAGAGGTCAGCGTAGGCCCGCTTCGCGCGGGAGAGGCGGATCGATGCAGTGCAGGGAGGTTCCGCGCCGTCGAAGTGGGCCCGGTGGGAATCGAACCCACACGCCTTGCGGCCGCAGATTTTAAGTCCGCTGCGTCTGCCAGTTTCGCCACGGGCCCGCCATGACGCCGCCTGTCCGCGGGATGCTACCCGCGCCGCGAGGGGGCCGTCATGCAGATGGCGGCGGATCGGCCTGGCGGCCGCTTCCGGCGACCTCGATGCCGACAAGGCGCGCGATGATCGCCGCGAGGTAGATCTGCGCCACCAGCGCCTCGAGCGCGGCGAGCGCGCGGGCCTCGGGCGTCTTCGGAAGGATGTCGCCGTAGCCGACCGTGGTGAGCGTGATCATCGAGAAGTAGCGCAGCTGCGTCTCGGCGGATCCCCCCGAGGGGTCGAGCTGGAAGGCCGACGGCTGCGCGCGGAAGATGAGCAGGTAGCCGAAGCCCCAGAGGACGCCGATCAGCACGTACACGCAGATCGCGGCAAGGAGGGTGTTCTGCGTCACGCGGGGCGAGCGCACGACATACTGGAGAAGCACGGAGATGACGAGCGCCGTGAAGAGCGCAGAGACCACGTCCGCCGCGTGGGTGAGCCACGACGTGCTGTCGAAATGGTCCGCCGTGCGCGCCGCGACGGTCAGCGCGAGGAGCGACGCCGACGTCCAGAACATCGCCGGCGACTGGAGCAGCCTGTGGAGGACGCCGAGCAGCACCAGCGAGAACGCGCCGTCGATCGCGAGCGACGCAGGCGAACCCGCGAGCAGCGGCCCGAGCGCGAAGAGGATCAGCGTGCTCCAGAGCAGGAGCCGCAGCGGGTGCTCGGCCGCGGCCGCGAGGATGACGCTTCGGGAGATCTTCATGGGTCGAGCCGTCCCCGCTGCGAACTCACTTCGACGCGTGCTTCTCGAGATGTCCGCCGAAGGCAAACCGCTGGGCGCTCATCACCTTGTTCATGAAGTCGCCGTTGCCGCGCGAGCCGAAGCGCCCGAAGAGCGCGGCCGCCAGCACGGGCGCTGGAACGCCCTCGTCGTTCGCGGCCGCGAGCGTCCACCGGCCTTCGCCCGAATCGCTCACGCGCCCGCCGAACTGCGCAAGAGACTGGTCCTTCGCCATCGCCTGCGCGGTGAGGTCGAGAAGCCACGAGCCGACCACGCTGCCGCGGCGCCAGAGTTCGGTGACCGCGGCGAGGTCGAAGTCGTACTGGTAGTGCTCGGGGTGTCGGAGGGGCGTCGTCTCCGCGTCCTTCTCGTAGGCGTGCTTGCCGATGTCGGCGTGCTTCAGGATGTTGAGGCCTTCCGCGTACGCGGCCATCAGGCCGTACTCGATCCCGTTGTGGACCATCTTCACGAAGTGCCCTGCGCCCGACGGGCCGCAGTGGAGGTAACCCTTCTCGGCGGTACCGAGACCCGCGGCATCGGGGTTGCGAGCGATGGTGCCGACGCCCGGCGCGAGCGTCGCGAACACGCTGTCGAGCCGCGCGACCGCCTCGGCATCGCCGCCGATCATCTGGCAGTAGCCGCGCTCGAGGCCCCACACGCCGCCCGACACGCCGACATCGACATAGTGGATGCCGTGCGCCGCCAGCGCCTTCGCGCGGCGGATGTCGTCGATGTAGTGGGTGTTGCCGCCGTCGATGATGCAGTCGTCCTTCGCGAGATGCTTCACGACCTCGTCGATGGTGCCGTCGACGAACGCGACGGGCAGCATCAGCCACACATGGCGCGGCCCTGCGAGCTTCGCGCAGAGGTCTGCGACGCTCGCCGCCGGCACCGCGCCCTCCTTGGCGAGGTCCGCGACCGCCTGCTGGTTCACATCGAACGCAACGACGGTGTGCCCGCCGCGCACGAGCCTGCGAACCATGTTTGCGCCCATGCGCCCGAGCCCGATCATTCCAATCTGCATGCGCGGAATGTAGCGGAGCGCAGGCGGGCGCGTCACCCGCGCAACGCAAGCACTTCGCCTGCAAGCCAGCGGGCGAAGTCGGCCTTCGCGATGCGCGTGTCCGCAGGCGCCGCGCGGCGGACGCCGCCGTCGCGGAGATACACCGTCGCGTCGATGTCGGGCGCATCCATCGTCTCGAGCGGGTTGGCCACGATCGCGGCGAGGTCCTTGCGCTCGAGCTTGCCGAGCGCCGAGCGCTCGAGTTCGTCGCTCGGCTCGAGCGCGAAGCCGACGATGCACGCTCCCGGCTTGCGCGACGCGCGCGTCGCCGACAGGAGATCCTCGACCGGTTCGAGTTCAAGCGACCGCGCCTCGCCGCGGCGCATCTTGCCGCCCTCGCGCGCGGCAGGTCGGAAGTCGGCGACCGCAGCCGCCATGACCACCACGTCGGCGTCGGGCAGCTCGCGCGTCATCGCGGCCCGAAGGTCGGCCGCGGTCCGGAAGCGGACGATCCTGACGCGCTCCGATGCCGCAAGCGCGGCCGGCAGGGGCGTCCGGACCGGCCCGAGCGCCAGCGCGACATCCGCCCCCAAGTCCGCGAACGCCCGTGCGACGGCGATCCCCAGCTGTCCCGACGAACGGTTGCCGATGAAGCGGACTTCGTCGATCGGCTCCTCGGTCGGGCCTGCGGTCACGAGAACCCGCAGGCCACACGCCTCGCCAGGCGTCGCGCGCTCGGACTCGGATGGTTGGTTCGGACGCTGCATCGCGGTCTCGGGGCTGCCTCGGCCGCGGCAGGGCGGCTGGGCCGAAGGCGGGAATCGGAAGGCCCGACGCCCCCGATGGTTGCGGTGGGAGGGCTGAACGGCGATACTACGAGACTCCGCCCGACGCGGAGCCTGCCTGTTCGGAATTGTTTTCGGAGAGTCGATTTTGGCCAAGCGAAGCAAGAAGAAGATTGGCGAGATCCTGCTCGAGCAGGGGTCGGTCGACCAGGCGACCCTCGTGGCCGCGATCGGCGAGGCGAAGTCCTCGGGCAAGCGCGTCGGCGAGGTCCTGATCGAGCAGGGCCACTGCGACGAGCGCAAGATCGCCAAGGCCCTCGCGGAGCAGTTCGGCGTCGATTTCATCGACCTCGAGAAGCCCGAGGCGCTCACCAAGGTCGACCGCTCGCTCCTCAAGGAGGACCTCCAGAGGAAGTACTCGGTGCTGCCGCTCCGCAAGGAGCGCGGCTCGCTCCTCCTCTGCGTGCACGACCCGCTCGAGATCGAGGCCTTCGACCTGATCGGCATGGTCGCCGGCGGCCGCGCCGACGTCGGCGCCATCGCCACGCGGACGCAGATCACCACCTTCATCTCGGGCGACACGTCCGGGCCCGACCTCTCGAAGTCGCGGCTCATGACCTCGTCGATGGACTCGACGGTCGACAAGTCGATGGACCGTTCGCAGGACCGCTCGCAGGACCGGTCGATGGACCGCTCCATCGACGCCGACGCGAACGAGTCGGGCATCGTCCGTCTCGTCGAGCGCATGATCGTCGAGGCGGTCACCGGGCGCGCAAGCGACATCCACATCGAGCCGCGCAAGGACAACGTGCTGCTCCGCTACCGGATCGACGGCGTGTGCATCGAGCGCGACGTCATCCCGAAGTCGATGCAGAACCAGCTGCTCGCGCGCGTCAAGCTGATGGCGGGCGTGAACATCTCCGAGCGCCGCATCCCGCAGGACGGCCGCATCAAGCAGACCGTCGACGGCAAGGTCGTCGACTTCCGCGTCTCCGCCTGCCCCGCCGTGCACGGCGAGAGCGTCGTCCTCCGTATTCTCCGGCCTGACAGCGCCCGCATCGGCCTGAAGGGCCTCGGCTTCGAGGAAGACAACCTCGAGGCGTTCAACCGCATCATCCGCCGCCCGAACGGCATCTTCCTCGTGACCGGTCCGACCGGCTCGGGCAAGACGACCACGCTCTATTCGGCGCTCAACGACCTGAACACGCCCGACCGCAAGATCATCACCGCGGAAGACCCGGTCGAGTATGCCTTCAAGGGCATCAACCAGGTGCAGGTGCGCGAGCACATCGGCCTCACCTTCTCGGCGATCCTGAAGTCGATGCTGCGCCAGGCGCCGAACATCATCCTCGTCGGCGAAATCCGCGACCGCGAGGTCGCCGACATCGCGATCCAGGCGGCGCTCACCGGCCACATGGTGTTCTCGACGCTGCACACGAACGACGCCCCGAGCGCCATCACGCGTCTCATCGACATGGGCGTCAAGCCGTTCCTCGTCGCGAGCTCGATCCAGGCGGTCATGGGCCAGCGCCTCGTGCGCATCCTCTGCGAGAAGTGCAAGGCGCCCGAGGACAATCCCGACCGCAAGGTGCTGCGCCTGATCGGCATGTCCGACGACGAGATGTCGCGCGGCACCATGATGAAGGCGGTCGGCTGCCAGGCCTGCGGCGGCACCGGCTACCGCGGCCGCCGCGCGATCTTCGAGCTGATGACGATGAACTCCGAGATCCGCGATCTCGCGTTCAACCGCTCGAGCGTCGGCAAGCTCCGCTCGGCCGCCGTGCGCGGCGGCATGCGCAGCCTCGTGGAGGACGGCAAGATCAAGATCCTCCGCGGCATGACCACGCCGGCCGAGATCGCCAACTTCGCGCAGATCGAAGGCTTCAGCCCGACCGAGGTCCACTCCACCTGACCGCAGCCGTGCAGCCGTTCCGAAGGTTCGCCGCCGAGCGCGGCACGCAGTTCGACAGAGATTTTCCCCAGCCTGTTCCTTCAGTCAGAGCCACGCCATGTCAACCATGCAGATCGACCGTCTTCTCGACAGCATCGTCACCCTCGGTGCGTCGGACCTCCACATCTCGACGGGCCGCCCGCCGACCATCCGTCTGCACGGCAGCCTGAAGAGCCTGGCGACGAAGACCATCGAGCCGGACGACGCGACGGCGCTGATGAAGTCGATCACGCCTGAGAAGAACCAGGCCGAGCTCGCGGAGGTCGGTGGCACCGACTTCGGCTTCAGCTTCCAGGGGCGCGCGCGCTTCCGCGTCTCGGTCTTCCGCCAGCGCCAGCACATCTCGATGGTGCTGCGACTCATCCCGAACAAGCTGCTGTCCTTCCAGGAGATCGGCCTCCCCGCGATCGTCGAGGAGCTCTGCCGCCGCCCGCGTGGCCTCTTCCTCGTGACGGGTCCGACGGGTTCTGGCAAGTCGACCACGCTCGCGTCGATGGTGAACTGGATCAACGAGTTCTACGACCGCCACATCGTGACGATCGAGGACCCGATCGAGTACTACCACTACCACAAGAAGTCGGTCGTCAACCAACGCGAGGTCGGCCAGGATGTCCCGAGCTTCTCCGAGGCGCTGCGCCGCGTGCTCCGATCCGACCCCGATGTGATCCTCGTCGGCGAAATGCGAGACCTCGAGACGATCGAGTCCGCGATCCGCGCCGCCGAGACCGGCCACCTCGTTTTCGCCACGCTCCACACCTCGGGCGCGGCGAGCACCATCAACCGCGTCATCGACGCCTTCCCGGTGAGCCAGCAGGAGCAGGTCCGCGTCCAGCTGTCGACCTCGCTCATCGCCGTGCTTTCGCAGCAGCTCTGCGCCCGCGCCGATAAGCCGGGCCGTTGCGCGGCCTACGAGTTCCTCGTCGTCACGCCCGCGATCTCGAACCTGATCCGCGAGAACAAGACCTTCCGCATCGACTCGGCCATCCAGACCGGCCGCAAGTTCGGCATGCAGCTCCTCGACGACCACCTCTGGAAGCTCTACTCCGAGGGCAAGGTGTCCGCCGAGGAGATCATCGACAAGTGCAAGAACCCGGGCGACATGAAGGACAAGATCCACCGCGCGGGCGGCGTGATCGGCCGGACCGAGCTCGATTCCGACCACGAGGCGGGTTGACGCGGTTGCGGCGAGCGGTCGCGGGCGTGTCGGGTCGGTCGGGCCCGAAACCGCGTTTCCCCGCTCCCAGCCGTACGCGTCAATCCAAGTGTCCTGACCCAAACCCCCGCCTGGCCGCGATGCGGGGGGGTGGAGCGTGCCGTATAGCACGCAGTTGGCCCTTCACCGCACCGTGCGGGAGGGGCGGGTTCGAAGAACGTGCGGCCGAAGCGGACGGTCCCCGATCAGCACCGTCCATCAATTCCCCCATCGAGGGGCGCCCACCATGTCGTCCATCATCACGCCCGAGCAAGAACAACTCGTCTCCATCCTGAAGGGCTCGCGCATCGGCCGAGCGCTTCGGAAGCTCGGCTACATCACGCGCGAGCAGGCCGAGGAGGCCGCAGCGCTCCAGCTCGAGAGCCGACGGGGCGAGCTCCTCGGTCAGATCCTGATCAGCCTCGGCCGCTGCGACCAGAAGGCCGTCGACCGCGCCCTCGCCTACACGAAGGGGCTCGTCTACTTCGACCTCGACGCGACCGAGCTCTCGCAGGACGCCATCAACGCGGTCGACGGCCGCCTGGTGCGCATGGGCCAGTTCGTTCCCGTCGACGTCGACCTCGCCACCCGCAGGATCGTGATCGCCGTCAAGGACGTCAACAACTTCGGCGCCGCCGACAACCTCAAGCAGATGGGCAACTGGCGGCGGGTCACCGTCGGCCTGGCGCCCGTCGCGCAGGTCGAGCGCCTGATCGCCGAGAAGTACCCCGAGCGCGGCGGCGACTCCCGCACGGCACTCGATGGCGTGGGCGCCGGCGGCGCGGCGGTGTCCGCCCTCGAAGGCCGCGGCGACTCCGTCGATCTCGCAGCGCTCGAGATGGCCGCCAACGACAACGCGGTCGTCCAGCTGGTGCAGAAGCTCCTTCTCGTCGCGATCGAGGACAAGGCGAGCGACATCCACCTCGAGCCCTTCGAGGACGAGTTCAAGGTCCGCTACCGGATCGACGGCGTGCTCTACGACATGCACGCGCCCGCGAAGAGCCTCGCGACCGCGCTCGTCTCGCGCGTGAAGGTCATGTCGAAGCTCGACATCGCCGAGAGGCGCCTCCCGCAGGACGGCCGCATCGAGTTCATGCTTCCGCAGGGGCCGATCGACCTGCGCGTCGCCGTGCTGCCCACCATGTTCGGCGAGTCGGTGGTGCTCCGCATCCTCGACCGCTCGAACGTGCAGCTCTCGCTCGACAAGGTGGGACTGCCGCCCGACGAGCTCGAGAAGTTCCGCACGCTCATCAACAAGCCGAACGGAATCGTCGTCGTCACCGGCCCGACGGGCTCGGGCAAGACGACCACGCTCTACGCCGCGCTCAACGAGCTCAACGACCCGACCGTCAAGATCCTGACCGCCGAGGATCCGGTCGAGTACGACGTCCAGGGCCTCATCCAGTGCCAGGTCAACCTCGACCAGGAGCTGACCTTCGCGAAGCTCCTGCGCAGCTTCCTCCGCCAGGACCCCGACATCATCCTCGTCGGCGAAATCCGCGACCTCGAGACGGCGCAGATCGCCATCCAGGCGTCGCTCACCGGCCACCTCGTGCTCACCACGCTCCACACCAACGACGCGCCGAGCACGGTGCTGCGTCTCGTGGACCTTGGCGTCGAGACCTTCCTCCTCACCGCGACGATCGAGGCGATCGTGGCGCAGCGTCTCGTGCGCCGCGTCTGCGTGAAGTGCAAGGAGCCGTACGTCCCGAACGAGGAGCAGCTGATGGAGCTCGCGCTCCGTCCGCGCGACGTCGAGGGCAAGCAGTTCTTCCGCGGCCGCGGCAAGGGCTGCGACCACTGCCGCCGCTCGGGCTACAAGGGCCGAAAGGGCCTCTTCGAGATCATGGTGATGGACGACGACATCCGCGAGCTCGTGATGAAGCAGGCGTCGACGTCGATCCTCCGCCAGGAGGCCCGCAAGCGCGGCATGCGCACGCTGCGCGAGTCGGGCCTGATGGCGATCTACAACGGCGAGACCACGATCGACGAGGTCGTGCGCGAGACGATGACGGACGATTGACGACCGAACACAGAGCCATTCCCTGACAACC
>JBIKWD010000051.1:0-17127 GCA_044356505.1 Phycisphaerales bacterium | reverse complement strand
TATCTGTACGGCGACCGCCACGGCGTTCGTCTCAAGCAGCGCGATGGCGCAGTGCGGCGACCCCGCCGCCGGCGATTGCTGCGTTGCGAACGGCACCCCGGCGTGCTCTGACGCCGAGTGCTGCAACCTGATCTGCGGCCAGGATCCGTTCTGCTGCGACACCTCGTGGGACTCGATCTGCGCGAACGCAGCCGTGGCCCAGTGCGGCGTGTGCGGCGGCGGCGGCGGCGGCGGCGGTGGATGCGACTCCTGCGCGACCGCGACCCCGATCTTCCTCGGTGACAACGTCTTCGCGAACTCCGCAACGGGTTGCACCTTTGCGACGACCGGCTGCGGAAACGGCAACTCCTTCAACACCAACTTCTACACGTTCACGCCGGCCGAGACGGGCTTCTACCGCATCTCGACCTGCAACGCGGCTGACTTCGACACCGTGCTCTCGGTGTCGACCAACTGCGACCCGTTCAGCGTCCTCGCATGCAACGACGACGGCGCTGGCTGCGCCGGCTTCACCAGCACCATCGCGAACGTCGAGCTGATCGGCGGCGTGGCCTACACCGTCGGGATCGGCGGTTTCGGCGCTGGAACCTTCTCGGGTTCGGGAACGGTCTCGATCACGCAGCTCGGCGCCCCCGGCGCAGGCTGCGCGAAGGCGACCGAGGCGGTCGTCGGCTTCAACAACTTCGACACCTCGACCTCGACCGAGATCGTCGACCTCGCGGGCTTCTGCGATCCAGGTCCGTTCGGCGACGACAGCCTCTACAACGTCCAGTACTTCACCTTCACGCCGACCAAGAGCGGTCTCTACAGCGTCTCGACCTGCGCGCTCGCAGGCTTCGACACCCGCCTCGCGGTGATGGAAGGCTGCTCGCCGGTCGACGGCGTGCTCGCGTGCAACGATGACGGCGCGGGCTGCCCGAACTTCTCGAGCCTCATCGAGGCCGTCGAGCTCGAGGCCGGCGTCGAGTACATCGTCCTCGTCGGCGGATACAGCGCGATCGCCGCTGGCTTCGGCCAGTTCGAGATCGCGCCGTTCGTCCCCTGCGAGCTCGCGACTCCGACCGTGACCGAGGCCGAGCTCTGCGGCGAGGACCTCAACGGCGGCTGCAACAGCCCGGTCTTCGCGACCGAGCCGATCGCGGTCGGCGACACCGTCCTCGGCACGTTCTGGGCGGACGCGGACTTCCGCGACACCGACTGGTACCTCCTCGACATCACCTCGGGCACCGAAGTCAGCCTGTCGATCCGCTCGAGCCTTGGATGCTTCGCGGCGATCGTCGGAACCGACTGCGGCGGCATCATCGGCGAGATCACCTCGGGCGAGTGCCCCGAAGTGACGAGCGTCTGCCTTGCGCCCGGCCAGTACTACGTGGTCGCGCTCACCGATGTCTTCACCGGCTACCCCTGCGGTGGTCCGCTCGGCAACGACTACACCCTCGAGGTCACTGGCGTTGCGTGCGACACTGCTCCGCCGGCGAACGACAACTGCGCCGACGCGACGGTCGCGATCGAAGGCGCGAATCCGTTCGACAACACCTTCGCGACCACCGAAGTGGCCGACCCGAGCTGCGGCTTCAGCGGCGCTCCGTTCACGAAGGACGTCTGGTTCACCTTCACGGCGAGCCAGGACGGCGACTACAACTTCGAGACCTGCACCGGCTCGGCTCCGTTCGACACGGGCATCGAGATCTGGGACAGCTGCCCGAGCAGCGGCGGCTTCATCGTCGCCTGCAACGACGACGGCACAGGCTGCCCCGTGTTCGCATCGAGCCTCAACTTCGGCATGGTCACCGGCCAGACCGTCTTCATCCGCGTCGGCGGATGGCAGGGTGCGACGGGCGCGACCGAGCTCATCATCACCTTCGTTGGTGATGCTCCGGGCTGCGGCGACCCGGGCACCGGCGACTGCTGCCTCGCGAACGGCACCCCGTTCTGCGAGGACGCCGAGTGCTGCAACCTGATCTGCGGTCAGGATCCGTTCTGCTGCGACGTCGAGTGGGACATCGTGTGCGCCAACGCCGCTGTCGCCCAGTGCGCCGGCTGCTCGGGCGGTGGCGGTGGTGGCTGCGACAGCTGCAGCACCCCGACGGTCGTGACGGTCGGAGCCAACGCGTTCTCGAACGTCCCGACGGGATGCCAGGTCGATCTCACCGGTATCTGCGACCCAGGTCCGGCTGGAACCGACATCATCTACAACACCAACTTCTACTCGTTCACGCCGGCGACGACGGGCACCTACTCGTTCTCGACCTGCGGCACCGCGAACTTCGACACGAAGATCGCCGTGATGAACGGTTGCGATCCGACCGCGGGCGTCCTCGCCTGCAACGACGACGGCACGGGCTGCGCGGGCTTCACGAGCTTCATCGGAAGCGTGAACCTCACCGCGGGCACGACCTACACCATCGCGCTCGGTGGCTACGCCGCCGCCACGACGGTCGGTTCGGGCACGCTCACCATCGCCGTCTCGTCGGGCCCGCCACAGCCCCCGGCGAACGACGAGTGCGCGAACGCCATTGCCGTCAACCAGGGTCCGACCAACTTCTCGAACCAGCTCGCGACCGGCCTCACCCAGGCCTGCATCGGCATCGACAACGATGTCTGGTTCAAGTACACCGCGACCGGTGATCAGCCGATCACCATCTCGATGTGCGCCGAAGAAGGCGGCAGCGCGACCTTCGACACGGGTCTCGCCGTGCGCGAAGGCAGCTGCGACGGGACGATCATCGCGTGCAACGACGACACCTGCGGCCTCCAGTCGCGCGTGACGTTCAATGCAACGTGCGGAACGACCTACTACATCGCAGTGGGTGCGTTCTCGCCGACCCAGTTCGGCTCCGGCACGTTCGTGCTGTCGCAGGCTGGATCGTGTGCTCCGCCGTGCCCGGGCGACCTCAACGGCGACGGTCAGGTCGGCGCAGCGGACCTCGCGGCCCTGCTCAACGCCTGGGGCACCCCGGGTGCTGACCTGAACGGCGACGGCACGACCGATTCGCAGGACCTCGCGGCCCTGCTGAACGGGTTCGGCCCCTGCCAGTGATTCGGTGAAACCGATCGGGAAACCGATCGTCTGATACAGCGCAACCCCCGGCCTTCTGGCCGGGGGTTGTGTTTTTGGGGCGCTGTTCGCGGAAGGCCCGCGGGGAAGGATGTTTGGGACGTTCGACGGCGCCGCCGCGACTTTCCAACGGATTTCCCGAGGCACCGTGACGCATCGGCGCGACGAACTGCGTACCTTTTCGACCATGTGGTTCATCCGCGACGGCCGTCGCCTCCTCTTCCCCGCCTCGCTCCTGCTGACAACGCTCGGCTGGGCGATGCCCGCCGTCGGACAGATCTGCAACAACCCCGCGTCGTGCATCGAGGTTCACCCGACTCCGGGATGCAACAGCGTCGAGTGCTGCACGACCGTCTGCTCGATCGATCCGACGTGCTGTGGCCTCGGAGGCTGGGACGCCGCGTGCGTCGTGAACGCGAACCAGTTCTGCGAGGGGTATCCGGGCGCCGCCGCGAGCGGCTCCTGCTACGAGGCGCAGGACAACCCCAACTGCGACTCGGCAACCTGCTGCGCGGCCGTGTGCGCGTTCGATGCCTTCTGCTGCAGCGTGCTGTGGGACTTCACCTGCGCCCAGCTCGCCGGCTTCGCCTGCCCGGGAATTCCCGGCGAGTGCGGCTCGCCGACGGCCGGCAGCTGCTACGCGCCGCATGCGACCGGCGCCTGCGACGAACTCACCTGTTGCAACGCCGTGTGCGCGGTCGACCCGTCCTGCTGCGCGTCTGCGTGGGACTCGATCTGCGTGATCGTCGCGGAGAAGGTCTGCACCGTCGTCTGCAAGCCGGTCACCGACCCCGGGGCCGACGCCGAGATCGAGTCCTGCGGCAGCCGCAGCAACGACCCCTGCTACGTCGCCACGGGCGGGACGGCCGAGACGATTCTCCCCGGCCTCCAGCTCATCGGCACGCTCGGCACGTTCGAGCCGTCAAGCCCCGCCGACGTCGATGCGTTTCTCGTGGACATCCCCGATTCGGACGGCGACGGTCTCGCCAAGGTGTCGCTCACATTCTCGTCGTCTCCGAACGCGTGGGCGGCGCTGCTGCCGACGCAGCCGTGCGCACCGATGTCGAGCGCCCTGCTCGAGGTGTCGAGCGAGCTCTGCGTCGACGCGGAGTCCTTCTCGCAATGCATCCCCGCCGGTCAGTACCTGGTGGTGGTCTCGGGGGGCGACTTCCCGCAGTTCGGCGGCGGCATCGACTGCAACTTCCGCAGCACCTACTCGATCACCGTCAATGTCGCGCAATCGTGCGGAAACCCCTGTTCCCCGTCGGCGGGCTCGTGCTTCGCGGCGCGTCCGGGGCGCGGTTGTTCGGACATCGCGTGCTGCGCCTCGGTCTGCGCGGCCGACATCTTCTGCTGCGACGAGGGATGGGACGCTTCGTGCGTCGCGATCGCGGGAAACCTGTGTCTCTCAGGTCCGCCCCTCAACGATTCCTGCGCAAACGCCGTCGGGCTGGTGACGGGCCCGCAGCTCTTCAACACGCTTCGTTCCGGCCTTGAGATCGGACAGAGCTCGAAGGCCTGCAGCGGAGCGACGTTCGCGCGCGACGTCTGGTACCGCTGGACGGGCGACCGCGACGGCGCGGTCGAGATCTCGACCTGCAGCCCATGGTTCGACACGATCCTCGCCGTCTACACGGGCGGGTGCGCTGCGCCGGTCGCGGTGAACTGCAATGACAACGCCCCGCTCTGCGGAGGTATCGGCAGCCGCGTCACGTTCAACGCAGCATGCGGCGTCGAGTATCTCGTCCGCGTCGGCCCGCGCGTCGGAAACGGCGGCGAGGCGACCATCACGCTGGCGAGCGCGGCGCCCGAGTGTCTTGCCTGCGTCGGCGACATCGACGGCGACGGAGCCGTCGGCGCGCCCGACCTCGCCTTCATGCTGAACGCGTGGGGCTCGCCGAAAGCCGACCTCAACGGCGACGGCACGACCGATGCCCAGGACCTCGCGGCGCTCCTGAGCGGCTGGGGCCCCTGCGAGTGACGCGCCGCGGGCCGCGGGACTTCAGCACGACTCGCTCGGAGTCGATTCGCTCAGCCTCCGCCGCATGATCTTGCCGGTCGGATTCCGCGGGAGTTCCTTCACGACCCGGATCTCGCGGGGAACCTTGAAGCCTGCGATCGCGTCGCGGCAGAAGGACTTGAGCGCCGACTCGTCGAAGCGCGCTCCATCCTTGAGCTCGACGAAGGCGAGCGCGACCTCGCCGCGCATCCCGTCCTGCATGCCGATGACGGCCGAGTCCTTGACTGACTCGTGCCGATTGAGCACCTCCTCGATCTCGCGCGGGAAGACGTTCTCGCCGCCGATGATGAGCATCTCCTTGATGCGGCCGGTGATCGACAGGAACCCCTCCTCGTCGAGGCGTCCCATGTCGCCGGTCTTGAAGTAGCCTTGCTCGTCGAACACCGCGGCCGTCTCGTCGGGAAGATTCAGGTATCCCTTCATCACGTTCGGGCCCTTCATGCGGACCTCGCCGTCCTGGTTCGGTCCAAGCACGGCGCCGTCGGGGCCGACGATGCGCTGGTCGATGCCCGACAGGGCCTTGCCGACGCACTTGCGGCGCTGCTCGTTCGGCCGGCACCAGTTCGTGACCGGCGACGTCTCCGTCAGGCCGTAGCCCTCGTTGATCTCGATCCCGAACTTCCCATGGAAACCGTCGTAGACCGCGTCGGGCAGCGGCTCGCCGCCGGAGACCGCGAACCGCAGCGACTTGAGGTCGTCGGGCCCCGCGTCCTTCATCAGCCGCAGGGCGTTGTACATCGACGGGATCGCGACGAACGCGGTCGGCCGATGCTCGCGGGCGAGGTCGATGAGCTTGCGCGGCACGAAGCGCGCCGTGTAGACCGCCCTCGCGCCCGTCGCGAGCGGAAGCATCGTGAGCACGGTCAGTCCGAACGAGTGGAACTGCGGCAGGACTCCGAGGATGGTGTCGCTTCGGCCGAAATCGACCCATTCCTGGCACTGACGCACGTTCGAGGCGATGTTCCCGCAGGTGAGCATCACGCCCTTCGGACGGCCGCTCGTCCCGGACGTGTAGAGGACCACCGCGAGGTCGTCGCGACGGAGCGGGTTGGTCATCCGGACCGGAGGTATGCCGTTGAACCGCATCCGGTCGGGCCTGATCTCGGCAAGACCCGCGATCGGCCCTCCGATGAAGTCGATCATGGGGCCGACCGTCACGACGGCGTCGAGTCCGGCGTCGCGCGCGACGTACTCGAGGTCGCTGCGTGAAAGCAGGTAGTTGAGCGGAACGACCGTGCGGCCGAGGGTCCACGCAGCGATGGCGGCGGCGGGAAATGCGCCCGACGTGGGAAGCATCACGCCGATCCGCTGCGCGCGGCTCGTCCGCTCGATCTCCCGAGCGAGATGCCATGCGACCACCATGATGTCGATGCCGCGCCAAGTCCGCTGGTCGTCGATCACCGCGCCCCGAAACGGACGAAGGAGGAGATTGCGCCTGATGGCCGACAGGAGTTCCATGCAGTTTCTCCGAACGAGGCGCCGCGCGCGTTCGACGTGCGCTCCGAGCCGACCGTAGAGTACAGCAATGCGATGCGACGGAGACGACATGTTGGCCAAGGCGGGTCGGTCATGGTTCCGGCGCCTGCGCGTCCGCACGCCTGCGCCCGTCCGAGGCTTCGCCGTCGCGGCGTGCTGCATCCATCTCGCCGCTTGCGCGGGGAGCGGAACGCCGACGCTTGCGGACGCAACAAGCGCCTACAACGCCGCGGAGTACGGACGTTCGCTCGCGCTTGCGCGCAAGGCCGCGGAGAGCGCGTCGGGTCTGCAGTTCGACCAGGCGCGGTACCTCGAGGGGCTTTCGCTGCTCGGCCTCGGGCGACACGACGACGCCGTCGCCCCCCTCGCCGACGCGACCGATGCGGCGAACCGCAGTCTCGCTGCGGACGCGCGGGTCTCGCTTGGAACAGCGCTCGTCCGCAAGGGCGACTTCGAGGCCGCTGCGGGCGCCTACCAGCGCGCGGCGTTCATCCTCGAAGGCGAGGAGAAGCTCCGGGCGCAGGCGATCGAGCGCGAGTGCCGCGCGCTTGCCGACGGCGATGCCGCGCGTTCGATGCGGCCTCCGGCTTCGGTCGCACCCGCGGCAGCGAGGGCGCAGGAGTCGCAGGAGTCGCCGTCGATCGCCGCGCGTGCGGCTCCCGAGCGGTCGTCTCCGACGGCGAGGATCGTGAACGGGATCGAGATCGAGCCGGTCGTCTTCGCGATCCAGGCCGGCGCGTTCAAGGACCGCGCGAAGGCGCTCGAACTCGCTGCAAGACTCAAGGGGCCCGCGGCGCTCCAGCAGCTCGAGGCGCCCCGCGTCGTGGAGAAGGCGCGGGCCCAGGGCGAGACCGTCCATGTCGTCCAGTTCGGTTCGTTTCCGAACCGGACCGTCGCCGGAAAGGCGCTGCAGAACTTTCCCGGAATGGTCTACACCGTCGAGCGGCGCATCGAATAGGCGCCGTCATCGTCCGTCGCGGTTGATCATGAACTGCGACGCGTTCACAAGATACGCGCGGATCTCGTCGATCGCGGGGCGGTCGAGGCCGTGGGTCGACGCGGTGTCGTCGAGCGCGGCGAGCGCGTTGTCGAGCCATGCGTCGCGCGCGGCCTGGTCGATGGGAAACCGCATGTGTCTTGCGCGGAGGCGCGGATGCCCTTTCCGGGCCGAGTAGTCCGCCGGACCGCCGAAGAACTGCGTCAGGAACTCCCGCATGTCGCGCACGGGCTCGCTTCGGGGGCCGAGATCCTCGGGAAACAACTCGCGGATCCGGGGATCTCCGTCGATGCGCCGGTAGAGGCCGGCGGCGAGCGCCTCGAATGGCGCGGGCCCAAGTCGCGCGAACAGAGAGGGCCGCCCCCCCGCCGCACCCTCCGATGACCGGGAATCCTGCTGCATGCCCCGAGGGTACACCGTCTGAACCGCAGGATTCGTCGCCCATGTGGCGTCCGGCCGCCGGGTCCGACGGAATCGTGCGTATATTCGGGCAATGGAGGCATCGCTTCTCATCGCTTCGCTCGCGTTCTCGCTCGCCGCGCCCCCCGCCGGGAACGAATCGCGGCCGTCGACGCCCCCGCAGACCCGCGTGGGGTCCGGGGACGGGTCGGGGACGTGGAGCGCCGAGGGTTCGGAGCTTTGCCGCCGATACCGCGACGCGACCGTCGAGGCCTCGATCGCGCGGCTCGAGCGCATCCGCGCGGAGCCGACGCGTCCGTCGAGCGCGGCGGACCGGACGCGCGAGCGGCGGGCCCTCGAGCTTGAGCGGGAGATCCGCAAGGCCTGCCTTCGCACGCTCGTCGTGCGGGGACTTTCGCTCCCGCGCGCGGGCGACGCGACGCCCGAGCGCGCCGAGGCCATCGCGGCGATCAGGGGGATCAGCCACCCGCTTGAGCTCGAGGACGCTGTCGAAGTGCTGCGCGGCGGGGGCTCCGGCGGCGACCTCGTGATGACCGAGCCGGATGTGCGAGACGCGCTGTTGAAGGCGCTCGCCTCGGACCCCCGCTTCGGGCACGCGAAGCTGGTCGATTTCGGCGTGACAGGGTGCCACGATCTCTCCGCAGCGGCGCGCGACGCGCTTCCACGCGAGCTTTCTCCCTCCGCGGTCGACGCGCTGCGCACGGCGCTCGCCTCGTCCCGTGAGCGCGATGTGAACCGCGCGGCCATGATCGCCGGCGCGCATCCCGCAGGTTCGCTCATCCCGGCGCTGATCCAGGCCCAGTTCGAGGAACGGACGACTGAACGACAGGGCGACGAGGCGTGGATCGCCATCGGAAAGTCGACCGCCTACGTCGCCGGACTCGTCCCGGTCGTCGGAAACGCAAGCGGCGCGTTCCAGCCGATCCCCGGCGTGGTGTACGAGGGAAGCGTCCTGCGCATCATGGAATCCGCGGTGACCATCTACCGGACGGAGGTTCACGGCGCGCTGCTCGCGACCATCGAGGGGACGACGGGTGAGCCGGCGCCGGCGTTCGGCTTCGACCGCGACCGGTGGCTGGCGTGGTATCGGAACGACTACCCGCGGCTTGCGCAGGCGTTTCAGCGCGAGAGGCTGGAGAACGAGGCCGCTGCGGCCGTGCGAACGAGCGCGCCGCGCACCGACACCTGAGCCCGACCGGCGCCGCGAACGCCGCGCGTGCCGTGACGGCCCGGATCAGCGCGTGACTTCGAGGAACGCGGCGCGTCCTTCGTGTATGAGCTGGCGTTCCCCGCCGTCGAGGACCTTTTCAATGCGGACGGGGATGGTGTTGCCCACGGCGAAGTTCATCTTGACTCCGCGGTTCGTCGGGATCCGGTCCGAGACGATGTCGTCGAGCTTCGATGCCATGCGCCCCTGGGTCGTGATGACGTAGAAGCCAAGCGGACCTCCGCGCGGGCCGTAGGCGCGAGGCTCCTCGACGATCAGCATGTCGTGCATGATGATCGATCCGGTGTCGCGCTTGTCTTCCCATTTGCCGAAGCTCGCACGCTTCGCGACGAACTCCATGCTCCCGCTCGAGCCATCGCAACCGGAGCCGAAGAAGCAGACCGCAGCGGCGACCGCGAGGATCGTGGAACGGAGGGATGGAAGCAACTCGGCCACCATGCAATGTGTATCGGCGTCAACTTCGCGGACCTTGAGCGGAAGTCGACGAGAGAAGGCCCCGTCCGTTCCGTTCCAATCGATCGTCAACCGCGCTCGAGCAGCGCCCGCACGCCCTCATCGAGCCTGGCGACCGCCTCTGGCGTGGTATGAAGATGGCATGAGACTCGAACGTGCCACCGCCCCTTCCAGTCGATCACGGGAATCTCGACCCGGTGGCGGTCGTAGAGCGCGGACTGGAACGCCACCACGGACTCGAATCGCCGCTCGGCTTCTCGCGGCAGTCGCACGGCGGCCATCGCCGCAAGCATCGAGCCGTCGGGAGGACTCATCGGTTCGACATCCCAGCGGCTGCAGAGCGCGCGCTGCGCCCAGGCCGCCATGGCGTGGTTTCGCCGCCGGACGGCCGGCCAGCCGAGGCGCTCGAAAAAGGAAAGCGCCGCAGGCGTCGCAAGCCACGCGCTCGGATCGCGCGTTCCCTGCCAGTCGTGTTCGGCCGTGAAGCCGCGGCCGTAGTCGTGGCTGGTCGCGAGGGCGTGAAGCCTGCCCTCGAGCCCCGCGCGCACGGCGAGGAACCCGCTTCCCTTCGGCGCGCAACACCACTTGTGCAGGTTCGCGGCATAAGCGTCCGCACCGATGCCGTCGACGTCGAGATCGATCGAACCGGGAGCATGTGCGCCATCGACGAGCGTGAAGATCCCTCGCTCGCGCGCCGCACGGACGATCGCGGCCACGGGAAGGACGAGCGCGGTCGGGCTCGTCACATGATCGACGAGGAGAAGCCGGGTTCGGTCGCCGAACGCGCCGACCACGGCATCGATCCATGCGGCGGGCGCCGCGACCGGGAGCGGAACCTCGACTTCGCGCAGCACCACGCCGGACTCGTCGCCAAGCCTCCTGATCGACTGCCGCATGGCGCCGTACACATGGTCGACGACGACAACCTCGTCGCCTCGCTTCCAATCGATCGACCGCAGCACCGCGTTGATCGCCTCCGTCGCGTTGGTGACGAAACCGAGACGCTCGGGTGCGGTTCCGACGAATCGCGCGACGACTCCCGCCGCCTCGCGCAGGAGCGGCGTCAGCCTCCGTCCAAGCATCTCGATCGGGCGCGCCTCGATCTCGTCACGCCAGCGGCGCTGCGCCGCAAGGATCTCGAGCGGACACGAGCCGAAGCTCCCGTGGTTGAGAAAGGCATACGACCGATCGAGCGGAAACCAGGACGGATCGACTCCCGGGAGCTCGCTCGGCGGTGTCTCGCGCCAAAGGAAGCCGACTTCCGGGGACGACGGGAGATGCGCCTGGCTGTCCATGTGCGCAAGGTACGGGAAGCGCAAGGTTCGGAAAACGCGAGGTTTACGACGTAGCTTCCCGATGCCGCCCAATTCCAGCTCCGCCCCCCTTGCAGAAGGAATCTGTTTGGGCGAACATCCACCGAACAAAATCTGGTGCCGCGCGGCCCGCGCTGCCGAAACAGAAATCATGCCCGAACAGACCCCCAACGTCCAATGCCCTGCCTTCGACGCGAAGTCCGTCTCGGCCGAGCCCGTGGGTACGTCGGTCTGCCGTCGTGCGCATCCCTCGGCGTCGCGCGGAGTCGCGATCGCCGGCGGTGCGCTCTCAGGTCATCGCGAGCAAGCCGTGACAGGCGATTGCTCCGCGTCGGCCGGCTCGGCAAACGCCGAGCGTGTTCAACGTCCAATGCCGCGGGGGAAACGCGCGCTGTGGACCAGCAGCAGGCACGGCGAGCAGGCCGTGCCGTCAACTCGACAAGGAGAACGGTCCATGGTCGCTTCGCCAGCCCTCGCGGAATCCCCCAGTCAGTTCGAAACCCCCGGTCAATTCGAAATCACGTCGCCTCGCGGCTCGGTCTCGGAGTGGCCGCTCCTCATCCTCGGTCCGGGAGGGGACTACGCGCGACGGTACGTCGCGGTCGGAACCGCGATCGAGCGCGAGCGCCCCGCACACGCGGTGGTCGAAGGCGCCCGGGAGGTCGCCAGCCGTCCGCACGCGGATGGGGTGCTCGTCCGCGCGCTTCGCCTCTTCCGATCCATGATCGCGCGCTTCGATGCGATCGCGCTCGAGGTCTTCACCGTCCAGTCGACGGAGACGATCGACGCCGTCGTCGCCGCCGTCCCGACGCCAGCAACCGCCGCCCCGCGCCGGAGCGGGACGCTTATCGAGATCAAGGAGACAGCAGATGAACCTCACTCCCAAGCAGATGAAGGTGCTGCGCATCGTGCGCGACACGCGGAAGCGACTGGGCTACTCGCCCACGATGCAGGAGATCGCCGACGAACTCCGCGTCAGCAAGGTCACGGTGTTCGAGCACGTCGAGGCGCTGATCGACAAGGGAGCGCTGCAGCGCGACCCGAACAAGGCACGCTCTTTAACGGTCTCGCCTGACGTCTTCCTTCCCGACGTCCTCCTTCCCGGGGAGGAGAGCGGCGACGGGATCGTGCGGTATCTCGACTCCGACGCGCCGCCGGTCGCGGGCCTGACGTTCCCGCTGGTCGGAAAGGTCGCCGCCGGCCTGCCGATCGAGAAGTTCGAGCAGAGCGAGTCGATCGCGCTCGAGGAGCTCTTTGGCCCGCGAAAGGGCCGTTCGGGCACGACCTTCGCCCTGCAGGTCGACGGCATGTCGATGCGCGACGAAGGCATCTTCGACGGCGACTACGTGCTCGTCGACAAGCGCTCGACCGCGCGGAACGGCGAGCGCGTCGTGGCGCTCCTGCCGAACGGCGAGACGACCCTCAAGACGTTCTTCAAGGAGAAGGACGGACGCATCCGGCTCCAGCCCGCGAATCCCGACTTCAAGCCGATCATCGTCTCGGACTGCACGATCCAGGGCGTCGTGATCGGCGTGCTTCGGCGTTACTGAGCGGGATGGCGGGGATCACGCGCGTTGCAGCGTCTTGACGAGCGAGAGCGCTGCGTCGGCTGCGCTCTCGCCGCGTTGCGCCGCCTCGGTCATCCGGCGCACGATCGCGCTGCCCACGATCGCTCCGTCCGCATGGCGACCGACAGCCGCGACATGTTCGGCGCTCGAGATGCCGAAACCGACGGCGATCCGGGCTGGGCCGATCGCGCGTATGGCGGCGATCCGCTCCGCGACATCTGGTGCGTCTGCGCGCTCGCCCGTGATTCCCGCGCGCGCGAGGAGGTAGATGAATCCGGTCGAGTCGCGCACGATGCGCTCGATCCGATCGCGCGGCGTGGTCGGAGCGACCAGCTCCACGATGCCGAGCTTCGTCGCGGAAATGGGTGCCGCGGCGAGGATCTCGGGCCAGAACTCAGGCCCCGCATCGGGAACGATGATGCCCGCGAGCCCGCTCTCCGCGCAACGCTCGAGAAACGGGGCGGCGCCGATCCGCTCGACGATCGACACGGAGACCATCGCAAGGACGGGGACCGACGGCTTGGCCGCGCGGACGCACGCGAAGACCGACTCGGGCGTTGTTCCGGATAGAAGCGCCTGATGCATCGACTCCGCGATCACGGGGCCGTCCGCGATCGGATCGGAGAACGGGATACCGAGCTCGATGAGATCGGCTCCCGCCGCGGGAAGTTCGCGGAGCAGCCGCTCGGTCGTCGCGAGATCTGGAAACCCCGCCGTGATGAACGGCATCAGGGCACACGAGCCACGCGCCTTTGCGCGCGCGAAGGCGTCCGCGATCCGCTGGGAGCCCGAAGGTGTTCCGTCCGACATGGCGCAAGGATAGAGGATGCGTCACATCGCGGGCGGCTCGAAGCCGAACGCACGCAGGACCGGATGGAGCCGCGCAGCGACCGCGACCGCCCTGCGTTCGGCCTCGGCGGCGGCCGCGGGAGGCGTCTCTCCACGCGCGGTGGCGCGGTAGCGGTCGGCGAGCGCCCAGCTCGTCGTGGTCGGATCGTCCGGGTGGCGTGGGACCACATGCAGGTGAAGATGACGCACCGCCTCGTTGAATCCGATGACGTAGGTGCGCGAGCAACCCGTCTCCTCGCGGACTGCCCGCGCGATCGCGGACATGACGGGGCCGAGTTCGGACTGCTCGGCTGCCGAGAGTTCGTCGAGCCCGGCGCGGTGCGCGCGGCTCGCAAGCATCATCCATCCCGCGATCGGAACCGGATCTGCGTGGCGGAGCAGCATCCAGCGCTCGCTCTCGAGATACACCCGCTGCGCGCATGCGCAGAACGGGCACGTCGGCCCGGCGCTCACGACTTGAAGCCCTCGGGCCCGCCATCCTTCAGGTACTTGTCGTGGATGGCCTTCTCGAGGTCGACGCCGGTGATGTTGGCGAGGGTCGCGAGCCACGCCACGACGTCGGCGAACTCCTCCTCGAGGTTCGCCTGGTCGAGCTTGCCGCGCTCCTTGTTCGCGATGGCGTGGGCGAGCTCGCCCACTTCCTCGATGAACCAGAGGTAGGTCGCCGGCGCGCCGCGGGCGCTGTCGGTCGCGTAGTAGCGCTCGCGGATCAACTGCTGGAACTCTGCGACTCTCATGGGATCCCTCGCTCGGACGGAATGAAAAAGGCCCCGTCCTGACGGGGCCGAAAGCGTCCACGGCGGGATTCGAACCCACAACCTTTGCCTTCGGAGGGCAACGCTCTATCCAGTTGAGCTACGCGGACCGCGTCGGCAGTGTAGCACGGGCGTCGCGCCGTCCGCTGCCGCGAAATCCCTACACTCGCGCCATGCCCGCCATCGGACTCCAGCATCCGCACGCGCCGTCGGCGCCCGTGCGGGCGCTGCCGATGGCCGGCCTGACCTTCGTCTGCTCGCTCGGGACCGGCGTTCTCTGGAACGCGATCTACTTCATCGCCGAGAGCGAGTACGGGTTCACCCAGAACGACACGCTGCTCCTCGCCTTCGTGAGCGGCGTGTTCTACACCGCCGTCGCCGTGAGCGCCGGCTGGATCGTCCGCCTCCTCGAGCGGCACATGACGCCGCGGAGCGCGCTCGCGCTCGTGCTTGTCGCGCAAGGCGTCATCGCGCCTCTCGTCCTCGTGTTTCCCGCCGTGTGGATGCTCTGGATCGCGACCGTCGTGATGATGTCGCTCGGTGCGCTGCAGTGGCCGATCGTGCAGCACTACCTCGTCTCGGGGCGCCACGGCCACGACATGCGCAATGCGATCGGCTGGTGGAACGCGTCCTGGATGGCGGCGACGGCCGTCAGCCTCGCGGCGGTCGGCCCGCTGAAGGCCGCCGACATGATGGAGTGGGCCCTGCCCTCGCTGCTTCCCGTCAACCTTATCGCGCTCGTCTTCCTCATGCGCTTCCCGGCGGTGCCCGCCGTGCACGATTCCTCCGAGGCGGCGAAAAGCGTGCCCCCGTCGTACACCCCGCTGCTCGCGGCCTCCCGCGTCCTCCATCCGATGGGCTACCTCGTCATCGGCGCACTCGCTCCGATCCTGCCCTATCTCTTCGGCGCGATCGGCACAGACCCGACGCTCCAGGCACCGCTCGGATCGATCTGGCACGTTGCGCGCTTCGCCGCGGTGATCGTCCTCTGGCGCGCCGCGTTCTGGCATGGCCGCGGCGCAACGCTCGTCTTCGCGGGCGCCATGCTGGCCGGCGGCTTCGCGACGGCTGTCGCTGCACCGAGCGAGGCGCTGCTCGCCCTCGGCCTCGTCGGGATCGGCGTCGGCCAAGGCGTCATCTACTACTGCGCGATCTACTACGGACTCGCCGTCGGCGGCGCGAAGGTCGATGCAGGCGGACTGCACGAAGCGCTGGTCGGCGCCGGCTACTTCCTCGGTCCGCTGCTCGGGCTCGCCACGTTCGCGCTCGGATTCGGCCCGTCCGTGTTCATCGGCGTGGTGCTCGGGGCGCTGGCGGTCGGCTTCGCGGCGTCGATCGCGCGCGCCGGCCGGGCGAGAAGCCAGCGGACGGCCTGAGGCACGACTTGTCCGACCACGAGCGTGTGGCCCTCGTGGGGCACGACCTCGAGGTCGATCGACTCGCCGCGCATCCGCGCCGTCTCGATCGTCTGACCCGTCGATTCCTTCGGGAACAGCGGGTCGAGCTCGGCGAGGAAGACCTTTCGCGGCGCGGGGGTTCCGGTCCTCGGAAGATCCGCAAAGCCGGCGATGCAGACGGCGCCGGTGATGAGGTTCGGCCGCTGCACCGCGAGACGCGACGCCGTGACGCCGCCGAGGGAGTGACCGATCAGCCCGACGCGCGTCCGGTCGATCGGAAGCTCCTTCGCAAGTTCATCGATGAACGCCTCGAGCAGGTTCGGGCTGACGCCGAACGCGACCGTCGGCGGGCACACTGCGACGAACGCCTCACCCGACGCGCTGCGCAGCAGCGCTCCTCCGCCGTACCCGTCGAAGAACATGTTCTCGTCGGCACCTGCTCCATGCAGGGCGATCACGAGCGGGAACGGCCCGTTGCCTTGAGGCATGAACTGCCGGACGGGAAGCTCGGTTCCCATGACGCGGTAGACGCGCCAGACGTCGCCGTGAATCGAGAAGGGACGCTTCCCGCCTTCCGCGCGCTTCAGCGCCGCCTCGACGTCGTCCGCGACACGCGGCAGATCGGCGATCAGCGCCGTGAGCTTGGTCCGATCGACCTCCTCGCTCAGAAGCGCGGTCCGGGCGCGCAGCGTGGCCGTCTCCGCCTCGTCGATCGCGCCATTGGCGGCAAGCGCCCTCACGCGCGCCTCGAACGACTCCCGAAGCGCGGCGAGGTTCCGCTCGAGCACCGCGACGCGGGCGACCTCGATCTCGCCGATGAGCTTGAACCTGGCGACGAAGACGATGTGCCCCTTCGACTTCGGAGCGGGAAGCTCGAAATCGACGACATCGGCGTACGCGACCTCGTGACGAACGCCGTCGACCACCGCGACCATCGACACCGGCTTGAACCCAAGCTGCATGCGCGCGAGTTCGAGCGACTCGAGCGACAGCGTCAACGGCTCGCCGACCACGGCGGCGCGCGTCGACGTCACGTAGCGGTGCCCGAAGAGGAACTGCAGCTCTTCCTGCCCGACCTCGTTGAGCCGCTGAAGCTCGCCGTGCAGCCGCGCGATCTCGGCCAAGGCCGAGTCGAACTGACCGATGAAGAAGTCGCGCGTCAGGCCGTCGAAGCACCGGTTCGCCCGCTCTCGGACGACCGGGTCGTTCGGCAAACGGGCGATGAGCCGCTCGAGACTCTGGTAGCCGAAGGCGAGATCGCCGCGATCCGGCGGCGGACCGAGCGGGATCGACGCGGACGCAGCGGGTGAACCGAACGACGCGAGGGCGAGCAGAACAGCAAGGAATCGGGAACGCACGACCGGACCTCTCGACAGAACCCAGCGAAGCGACGACCACGGACGGACGACGCATACCGACAACCCGCACGGGCGGCCACCCGCTCTCCCGCGGTCAGCCATTGCCAGTGCGGCTCTTGCTGATCGACGCGAGCGCGGCCAACGCGCGGTCCCGCGCGATGGTGTGATCGACCATCGGCAAGGGGTACTCCGACTCCGCAGTCGTTTTTCCGCCAAGGCCGGGAAGCGCCGCCGC
>JBIKWD010000050.1:0-17163 GCA_044356505.1 Phycisphaerales bacterium | reverse complement strand
CAGGCCACCGGCGCGAACGCGTTTGTCCTCAACAGCGCGAACAACATCGTCGGCTTCAAGTTCATCAATGAAGCAACCAGCCAGACCCACTACGGCTGGTTCCGCATCTCGCTCGGCTCGACCTTCACGTCCGTGCCGCGCTCGGTTGTCGAGTACGCGTACGAGTCGGTCGCCGGCGCTTCGATCGAAGCGGGCGCGATCCCGGCTCCGGGCGCCCTCGCGCTCCTCGGTCTCGCCGGCCTCGCTGGCCGTCGCCGCCGCTGATTGACGTTTCACGCGCCCCAGGCACTGCCTGAGGCGAGTCGACAAGCATCGCGCGGGTGCTCCGCAAGGGGCACCCGCGCTGTCGTTTTTGCGTGTCGGACGGCGCGCCGCGGGGGTGCGGTGGTCCGACTCCGATGCGGTCCGTGTCCTCTTGCGCCGGCTCCTGCTCGGGGTTGGGCGCCGGGCATCGCCCTCGGCGCCGTGCGAGAGGCCCTTGGGAGCCCGCAAGACCACCGTGGGACGTGAATCCAACTTGATTTTCACGATCTCTGAATCCTGCTGACATCTGAAGTGCGGTGTTTGCGCTTTTCCGTTGGCGGGCTCTCTCTCCGCCAGGGGACATCCATGTCGTCCCTCCACCGCTGCGTGTGAAACGCAGTCTCCCGTTCCGAAGGGTCCCCCCATGGCATTGAATCGTCTTGCAAAGCACTTCACTTCCGCTGCGGCCGCAGCCGCTGTCGTCGGCGGTGCGAACGCCGCGCTTGTGCAGAGCCCGGTCACCAATCTCGCCATCCCGGTCACCACCGATGGCGTGTACATCAACGTCGCGAGCGGCGCGACCAGCCCCGTATCCTTCTCCGGATGGGATCTCAACCCGTGGGGCTCGTCCGGCCTCAACTTCTTCGCCGCGTCCTCGCCGTCCGGCGGCACCTACGTCCGTATCGCGGGAACCGCGACCAACAGCGTGAGCAACCTCGCGATCGGCACGGTCGTCGGTGCCTCGTCGCTGTACTCCGCAGGCTCGGCGCAGGCCACGGGCACGAACCCGTTCGTGTTCAACAGCTCGAACAACTTCGTCGGCTTCCGCTTCGTGAACGAAGCGAACGGCAACCTCGTCCACTACGGCTTCATGCAGATCCAGCTCGGAGCGACCTTCACCGACCCGGTGCGCAAGGTCGTCGGCATCTGGTACGAGAGCGTCGCGGGAACCGCCGTCACGGTCGTTCCGACGCCTGGCGCCATGGCGCTCGTCGGCCTCGCCGGCCTCGCTGCCCGTCGTCGCCGCTGACAGAGCCACGCTTTCCTGACTCGACCATCGCGGGCGGCCCCAACCGGGTCGCCCGCGATGCTTTTTCCCTCTGCTAGCATCGGGGGATGCCCGCACGGACCGCGAAGCGTCTGCTCATCGTCGGATGGGACGCAGCAGACTGGATCTTGGTCAACCGCCTCTTCGCCGCCGGCAAGATGCCCGTGCTGCGACGTCTGGTGGAGGTCGGCTGCCGCGCCGACCTCGGGACGCTCGAACCCAAGCTGTCACCGCTCCTCTGGAGTTCGATCGTGACCGGGAAGACCGCGGACAAGCACGGGATCCTCAACTTCGTCGAACCGAAGCCGGATGGGGGAGGCCTGCGGGTCTCGAGCTCGACGAGCCGTCGAACGAAGGCGCTGTGGAACATCCTGTCGCAGAACGGGCTCGAGACGCGGGTGGTGGGGTGGTACGCGTCGCATCCCGCGGAGCCGATCCGCGGAAGCGTGGTGACGAACCTGCTGCAGGAGGGCGATCCGGCGCACTCGGGAACGCCTTGGCCGCTTGCGGCGGGAGCGGTTCATCCGGCGGCGCTCGCGGACACCGTGGCCGCCGCGCGCCAACGGGCGAGCACGTTCCCGCGCGACGTGCTGCGGACGCTCTTGCCGCGCGTCGACGAGATCGGCGCGGCCGACGGGCGCGTCCAGTCGCTCGTCAAGCTGATGTCGTACGCGGCGTCGATCGAAGGGGCGGCTCTCGCGTCGCTGCGCGCGGGCGGCGCGTGGGACGCCGCGATGGTCTTCTTCGACGCGATCGACACCGTCGGACACCACTTCATGCAGTTCGTCGCGCCCAAGATGGCGCATGTGTCGGAGCGCGAGCAGCGGCTCTTCGGCGGGGTGATGGACCGCGTGTACGAGTGGCACGACGCGGCGCTCGGGCGGCTGCTTGCGGCTGCGGGCGCGGACACGACCGTGATCCTGCTTTCGGATCACGGGTTCCACAGCGATCACCTGCGGCCGAACCTGTCGGAGCTTCCGCCCGAGCGGCGCATGGAGCTCGAGTCGAGCTGGCATCGTCCGCTGGGGGTTCTCGTGATGTCGGGTCCGGGCGTGAAGCGGGAGGTCGAGATCGCCTCGCCGACGATCCTCGACGTCGCCCCGACGGCGCTTGCGTTGCTCGGGTTGCCCGCGGGCGAGGATTTCGACGGCCGCGTGCTGGCCGAGGCGCTCGAGGCGGCGCCGCCGGATCCGGTCGCGTCGTGGGACGCCGTCGAGGGAGATGCGGGCCTGCATGCGGCGGATGCGCGGCTCGATCCGTTCGAGGCGGCCGATGCGCTCCAGCAGCTGGTCGACCTCGGCTACATGGCCGCGCTCCCCGGGGATGTCCAGTCGCAGGTCGACCTCGTGCGGCGAGAGAGCCTCTTCAACCTCGGCGTCGCGCTGATGTCGCGGCGGCGCCCGCACGAGGCGATTCCGCACTTCGACCGGTTGGTCGCCGCGAAGCCGGGGGAGCAGCGATACGCGCTGTGCCTTGCGAACTCCCTGATGTCGGCGGGAAGGTTCCGCGACGCCGTGGTGTGCGCGGACGGGTATCTGATGTCCGACTCCGCGAGCGTCGAGATGCAGCTTGTGCGGGCGTCGGGGCTGTCGCTCGTGGGCGACGACGCGGCCGCGCGCCTGCAGCTCGACGCCATCGCGCGCGCCGTCGCGAAGAGGCCGGAGATGGCGCTCGCCTTCGCGAGCGTCCTCGGCGTCTGCGGGAGGCATGCGGAGGCGCGCGAGCAGTACGAGGCCGCGCGCAAGCGGAACCCGCGGGATCCCGCCGCGCATGTCGGCCTCGCGCGCGCGCAACTGGCGCTCGGCGGGTTCGAGGAGGCGGCGGGCCACGCGCTTGACGCGCTCGAGATCACGCAGGCGCTGCCGGAGGCGCATCTCCTCCTCGGCGCCGCGCTCGCGTGGTACGGAGATCTCGAGAACGCGCGGAAGAGCCTCGAGTTCGCGCTGAAGTTCGACGCGGGGCAGGTGGACGCGCACAGGTGGCTGGCGCTGGTGGCGGAGAAGTCGGACGACGCGGCACAGGCGGCGGCGTCGCGGTCGGAGGCGACGCGGCTCATGGCGACGGTGGCGGAGCGTCCGCGCGAGGCGCCGTTCGGTCCGTCGGCGTTCGCGATGCGCAACGGCCAGTCGGACATCTGAACGACGGGTGCACGGCACGTGCCAGTCAGTGCCAGGCACTGCATGGCACGTGCCGTGCACGTTCTTGAGGCGCTCGCGGCTGCGGCCGCTCGCTCTGGTGCTGGGGGGCTGGTGCGCGGCCCGCCGCGGCTGCGGCCGCTCGGACACGGTGCCTGGCACGTGCCAGTCAGTGCCAGGCACTGCATGGCACGTGCCGTGCACCGCTCTGGGGTCACGCGCGGTTGCGGTGGAGCGACGGGTCGACCGCAGCCGCCATCGCGGCTTCGTCGAGGTCGCCGCCGAGGAATGCGTTCATCGCGCGCGCCTGCCCGACCGCGTCGCGCATCAGGTCCGCGTGCCTGACCGGCAGCACCGCGAAGTTCGGACGCGCCGCAAGCCACGCGTGCACCTGCTTCAGCTGCGTCTCGTAGACGGCCATGAGCCGTTCGGGCGCGAGCGCGCCGCCCGCCTTCGCGTTGCGGGCGAGCATCGTCGACTGGCTCTTCACCACCTCGCGCAGGTCGCGGTCGAGGAAGACCACGCGGTACGGGCGGTCGTCGGGCAGCTCGGTGACGAGCATGTGGATCACCTTCACCACCTTGCCGCGCGCCTCGTCGAGCCAGGCTTTGTCGCTCTTCAGCTGCTTCACGCGCTCGAACTCGAAGTAGCCGCGCGGGTTGTCGGCGTCGGCGGCGCGCAGGCCGTCGGTCATGGGCGCGATGCCGCCCGCGACGATCATCTGCATCGCCATGCTGGTGCCCGAGCGGGGGAGTCCCGAGACGATCGTCGTGAAGTCGCGCATCTGTCCCGTCTATCGGCTCGGCTCGGGTAGTCTCTCGCGCCTATGGCCCCCGAAACCACGGCGCGCACGCTCGAAGTCCCGGTCGATTCGCTCGAGGCCGTGCGCCTCGCGGCGCCGCTTGCGACGCGGCTCGAGCTCTGCCACGACCTCGCGAGCGAGGGCTGGACGCCGAAGGAGGACCTGATCCGCACCGCCCGCACGGCGGTCGAGGGGACCGCGTGCACGCTCGTCGCCATGATCCGCCCCGAGTACCCGGGCTGCCGCCGCGAGCTCGACGTCGCCGCCTTCGCGACCACACCGCGCCTCCTCGACCTCGCGAAGCGCGAGATCGAGATGAGCGCCCGCGCGGGCGCCCATTCGGTCGGGTTCTCGCTGCTGACGCCCGACGGATTCGTCGACATGGACGCGAACGCGACCCTCGTCGCCCTCGCGCGCAGCCTCGGCCTCGTTCCCGCATTCCTGCGCACCTTCGACCTCCTCGTCGACCGCGACCGCGGCATGCGCGACATCGCGGCGCTCGGCTTCGTGCGCTTCATCACCGCGGGCGTCCTCGGGTGGGAGGCGTCGGTCGCGTCGCTCGACGCGCGGATCGCGGCGGTCGCGCGCGATGTCGCGAACGCCGCGCGCGAGGCCGCGCGCCTCGGCCGCGCGCCCGTCGAGGTGATCCCGGGTGGCGGCGTGCGCGCCGCGAACGCCCGCGCGTGGCTTGCGGTGTCGCCGCACCTCCACGCATCGTGCCGCCGCGAGGGGGTGTTCAGCGCGGAGGAGCTCGCGAATCTCGCGCGCGAGATGCGGGCTTGATGATCCGAAGCCTTGACCGGCGTATAACAGACGTTATACTCAGGTCATGAGCGCGCTCAAGGTCACCTCCATCGGCAACTCGCTTGGGATCATCATTCCGAAGGATCTCGCGGTACGCCTCCGGCTTGCGAAGGGCGATGAGCTCCACGTGGTCGAGACGCCTCGCGGCATCGAGCTGACTCCGTACGACCCCGCCCTAGAGTCCGAGCTCAAGGCGGGCCGCGCCGTCATGAAGCGCTATCGCAGTGCGCTGAGGAAGCTGGCAAAGTGACGAAGCCACGGCGCCAGTCGAAGAAGAAGGCGGTACGAAAGCCCGGCCGCGCAGAAGGTTCACGCCAGCTTCGGCACGTGAGCCGGGCCGCGGTCGAGGCCTTGCATCGCGAGTCGCTTGCCGAGCACGGCGGCCTCGAGGGAATCCGCGACGAGGGCCTTCTCGAGTCGGCGCTCGCGCGCTGCAGGAACCGCGCGGTCTACGAGCCGGATTCGTCGCTCGCCGAACTGGCGGCGTCGCTTGCATTCGGATTGGCGAAGAATCACCCGTTCAACGATGGCAACAAGCGCATCGCCCTGATCGCGTCGTTTCTCTTCGTGGAACTCAACGGATATCGCGTATCCGCCACCGAGTCCGAAGCCTACGCGGCGATCTACGGACTCGCCGCCGGAGAACTCTCCGAAGCCGACCTCTCCGAGTGGCTTGCGGCGCACTTGAAGCCCAGGCGACGCTGACACTCACTCGAACCGCAGGTGCTTCACGCTCTTCCCCGAGTCGCGGAGGTCGCGCAGCGCGTCGATCCCGAGCTCGAGGTGGAGCGTCACGAAGTTCGCGGTCACCGTGCGGTCGCTCTCCGCGCTCTTCACGCCTTCGGGCGTCATCGGGTTGTCCGACACGAGGAGCAGCGCGCCCTTCGAGATGCCGTTGGCGAACCCGACGAGGAAGATCGTCGCGGTCTCCATGTCGATCGCGACCGCGCGGATCCTGCGCAGGTAGTCCTTCACGCTCTCGTCGTGCTCCCACACGCGGCGGTTCGTGGTGAACACCGTGCCCGTGAAGTAGTCGCGGCCGTGCTTGATGATCGCCTCGCTCACCGCGCGCTGGAGGCGGAACGACGGCAGCGCGGGCACCTCGGGCGGCATGTACTCGTTGCTCGTGCCCTCGCCGCGGATCGCGGCGATCGGCAGCACGAAGTCGCCGATCTTCGTCTTCTTCAGTCCTCCGCACTTCCCGAGGAAGAGCACCGCCTTCGGCGCGACCGCCGACAGAAGGTCCATCGTCGTCGCAGCCATCGCGCTTCCCATGCCGAACGACAGGATCGTGATGTCCTCCGCGGTCGCCGACAGCATCGGCCGGTCGCGGCCGACGACGGGCACGCCGAAGCGCTCGGCGAACATCTCGACGTAGTTCGAGAAGTTGACGAGCAGCACGTACTGGCCGAACTCCTCGAGCCTGCGGCCCGTGTAGCGGGGGAGCCAGTCGCGCACGATCTCGTCCTTCGTCTTCATGCGGGGAGCGTAGCGGCCGCCCACCTCGATCGGCGGATCGTCTATCCTTCCGCTCCCCCGAACGAAAGGAACATCATGTCCAAGGCCATCATCAAGACCGACAAGGGCGACATGCACGTCGAGTTCTACGACGCGGACGCCCCGAACACCGTGAAGAACTTCCGCGACCTCGCCGCAAAGGGCTTCTACAACGGCCTCAAGTTCCACCGCGTGATCCCGAACTTCGTGATCCAGGGCGGCTGCCCTCAGGGGACCGGCACGGGCGGCCCCGGCTACAAGATCAAGTGCGAGACCTCGGGCGGCAACCAGCGCCACGACCGCGGCGTCCTCTCGATGGCCCACGCGGGCAAGGACACGGGCGGCTCGCAGTTCTTCATCTGCCATTGCCGCGAAGGCACCGCGCACCTCGACCGCATGCACACCTGCTTCGGCAAGGTCGTGAAGGGCCTCGAGGTGATCGACCAGATCAAGGCCGGCGACAAGATCCTCGCGGTCGAACTCGCGGACTGACGGCGACGCCCAGTCGCGGAGGCAACATGGTCTCGATCACGATGCGCTACGAGGGCGGTCTCCGCTGCACTGCGGAGCACGGCCCGTCCCGGTCCACCATCCTCACCGACGCGCCCGTCGACAACCACGGGAAGGGCGAGGCCTTCTCGCCCACCGACCTCGTCGGCGCCGCGCTCGGGACCTGCATGATGACGATCATCGGCATCGTGGCCGAGCGCCACGGCCTCGATGTCCGCGGCATGACGGCGCGCACGGAGAAGCTGATGACGACGGAAGGCCCGCGCCGCATCAGGAGCCTGCGCACGGTGCTGACGCTGCCGCTTCCGACCGACCACCCGCAGCGCGTGCTGCTCGAGAACGCAGCGCACACCTGCCCGGTGCACAAGAGCCTGCATCCAGACATCGACGCCGCGATCGAGTTCGTCTGGGCGGGCTGAGGACCGCGACGCGAACGTACCGACCCGACACCCCCCCCCGCCCCCGTCGGCGCTGCGGAAGAGGGGAGGGGTCGGTCGCTCTGCGCGGATCGTTCCTTTCGCGACGGATCGGGTGGCCGTTCGGCGGGCGCTTCTCGGCATTCTTCGGATCACGCGCTTCCGCGTCGGGGGGTCGCATTGGATCCTGTGCGGGTCAATTCGAGGAAGCCCCGGCGTCCCCGCATCCGACCCTTTCCCTTCCGACCGCTTTCCTCTCACTTCGAGGCACCGCCCGCATGCCGCCCGCCCCAAACCGCTTCGAATTCGCCAGGCCGACGACCCAGTCCACCCGCGCCATCGTGATCCGCGGACGCGGACGCTTCGCGATCGTGCGTCCCGACTCCGCGCCGTCCTCGATCATCCCGAGGGCCGCGGCGGAGAATCTCGATGAACTTCCGCGGCTTCGTCTCGGAGGAGTCCCGCTCGACGACAACGCCGGCAGCGACTTCGAGGCCGGGATGCAGTTCGGCCGCGCCATCTGACGGCATCGACCTTGCCCACGCGCGGAATCTCTCGTCGCGCACGAGCTTCCGCAACTCCCACAGCGCGACGACGCGCCCCGTTCGAGCCTTCGAACGGGGCGCATCGTGTTTTGCGCATCGTGTCCTTCGCAAGGATGCTGCGGATCGATCGTCGCGAAGCAGCTGGTCGGGCGCGTCCGCAAATGACCGCCTTGTACAACCATGCTTGAAGAATTCGGATCGCACGCGCCGCTGCCCGCCCGCCCTGCAGGAAGCAGGTCGGGCGAATGGGGTACATGCTCGCTGATCGTGCCTCGCCAAAGCGACGATGACACGGCTGGATGGCTGCACCGAACGGTGCGCGGCGAGAGGCGTCCGCCGGAAGTACGACGAACGCCACAAGCCCTCGCCGAGGAGGGCAACATGGAAGCCCATGTCATCGACATCGAGGACGAAGAGGGAATGAAGCTGCTTGTCGACGGCGGCGCGCTTGCCGTCTGGGAACTGCTGCGCCGCTACGGCGGTCCGATGGCGGCGGCCGCGATCGAGCGGGTCGTGCGCTTCACGGCCGACGAGGTCCAGCGTGCGCTCGAGGTCCTGATCACCCACGGAATCGTCGCGCGACATCCCGCGCGGGGCCGAAGGCGCATGCCTGCCTACTCGTCGCTGCGCCCGGCGCTGATCGTCGAGTACCGCGGCGACGACGCCGACGACTGCCACCGGCTCGAGACGTGGCTGCCGCGCCTCGAGTTCGCGATGGGACAGGCCGCGATCCGGCTCCAGGTCCTGTCGGACGGCGCCGCCGGGGGTGCGGAGCCGGCCCCGGTCCGTCGCTCGGTCCGGCTCTCCACCCATCTCCATCCGCAGGACGCGGACGAACTCCGGGCGCGCGTCGACGACCTCGTCGCCTTCATGCGGCTGCTCGAGTCGAAGTACAGCGGGGACGACGCGCTCGACAGCTTCCTTTGCAACTACCGGGTGGACATCGAGGTGCAGCCGCTGCCCAGCCAGCTTCCCGCATCCGCGCTGGTGACCGTCCGTCCGACCCGGGGCGACTGGGAGGACGTGACCGACGAAGCGGGCGACGAGGCGGGAGCGCTCTCCCCGCGCGAGCGCGAGGTCGCGGTCGGGATCGTCAACGGACGATCGCGCTCCGACATCGCGGCGAGGCTCGGCATCACCGCGAGCACCGTCGCGACGCTCACGAAGCGCCTCTACCGGAAGCTCGGTGTCCACAGCAAGACGCAGCTGACCAAGCGTCTCGTCGGCCGCCACGAGACCGTGTGAGTCACTGCCCGTTCCAGGCGCTCAGCAGGATCGCGAGATCCTGCGCGCCCGTCGTGCCGTCGCCGTTGAGGTCTCCCGCGCCGGCGCCGCCCGGCAATCGGCCGCTCAAGGCTCGCACGGCCGCAGCCGCTCAAGGCTCGCACGGCCCCCAGCCGCCGAGAAGCGTCGCGAGATCCTTGGCGTCGACGGTGCCGTCGCGGTCGAGGTCGCTCGCGCCGCCGAGGCCCCATGCGCCGAGGAGCGCGGCAAGGTCCGCCGCGCCGACGGTTCCGTCGGCATCGATGTCGCCCGTGCACGCAAGCACTCCCCCGCAATCGGGGTAGATCGCGACGGTGTCGGTCGCGACGAGCCCCGAGGAGTCCGTCACGGTCAGGGTGATCTCGTACCAGAAGGTCGCGCTGGGAACGCAGCCGATCGGCGAGATCAGGGTCTCGGCGAGGCAGGTCGCGACCGGCGGTTCGGGGTGGGTGTGGGTGTCGTGGTGAAGCACCGTCACCCACTCGCAGTCGACGCCGGCGGCGCCGTCCTGCGCGTCGAAGACCTCCGCGCGCAGCACGAACGTCACCGGCGCATCCATCGGATAGAGCTGGCCGTCGTCGATCGAGACGATCTGTGCGGTGGGCGGCGCGTCGTTCACGCCGATCTGGATCGACTTGCTCGCGCTCGCGCCGCCGGGGTCGCGCGCCGTGACCGTCGCGGTCCGCCCGACGGCGGTCTTCGACTGGTAGACGTGGCTGACGACCGGGCCGCCGGTGAACGTGGTTCCGTCGCCGAAGTTCCAGTCGAAGACGACGGGCGAGCCTTCGGGATCGACCGTCGCCGACGCGTCGAACGAGACCGTGAGCGGCGAAGATCCGTACGTCGGAGTCGCGACGACGTTCACGACCGGCGGCTGCGAACCGTTCGGCAGGTAGCGGTAGCGCGAGATGTGGTCCCAGCGCGCGACGTAGAGGCACTCGTTCACGGGATCCGCGAACACCCCGACCGTGTTCGAGAGCCCGCTGTCGAACACGCTGACTCCGGTGATCGCGAAGCCGCAGCGGCAGGAGTCGCGGGGGCTTCCGCAGTCGTTCTTCTTGGTCACGTCCGCGACCCGCAGCCAGTTGCTGACGAAGTCGGAGAACATCATCTTGCCGCGCCACGCCTCGGGCCACGAGGGGAAGTCGAGGATCGGTCCGCCGAGGGCGCAGTAGCCGTTGAACTGCGAGCCCGTCGCGCCACCGGCCGCGCCGACCGGCAGGACGACGGCGCTGCCCGCGGCGGAAAATCCCGGGGTGCGGGAGATCGCCGGCGAGTGGCGCCAGTCGATGGCGGGGCGGTGATGGGTGAAGGTGGGGATCGAAGCGGGAACGTCCGCGCTGTCGATTCCCTCGATCCACATGGCGTCGATGTTGGGGCCGCCTCCCACCGAGGGCCGGACGCGGATCGTGCGCTGGCCCGCCGCGAGCGCGATCGGCGCGGTGGTGACGACGCGCCAGTCGCCCTTGGCACCCGTGACAGGGAAGTCGAGGCCGAGTTCGGCGGGCGCGCCGTCGACGAGCACGTCGAGCGGAAGGGCGACGGGGTCGATGTTCGAGTAGCGGAACGAGATCGGGTACGAGCCCGTGGCCGGCACGTTGACCGTCCACTGGATCCACCCCGAGGTGCCGGGTCGGATGTCGCGGAAGCCGGTGCCTGTGAACCCAAAAGCGTCCGACATCACGGGCGCGTTGCTCGCGGTCGCGGTCTCCGCCTGACGCACCGCGCATCCGCGCACGAAGCGCGCGGGCGACTGCGAGTCCTGGCGGATCAGGTCGCGGAACGCGAGCGGCGCGCAGCCCTCGCTGACGGCGTCGGGATTGGCGAGCGTGGACGCCGAGTAGGCCGCGTGAAGTTCGAGCCCCTCGAACACCGGCCAGCCGAGGTTGAGGCCCGGGCCGGCGACGACCGAGAGTTCCTCCCAGTTCACCCAGCCGACGTCGCCCACGAGCATGGTGCCCGGATTGGCGGCCGCCGGATCGTGGTCGCCCGTGCCCGGGACCATCGTCATGCGGAACGGGTTGCGAAGGCCGAGCGCGAAGGCGCGGCTCTTCGCCGATCGTGGATTGGCGGGGTCGTACCACGGGTTGCTCGCCACGCCGTTGCCGGTCGCGGGATCGATGCGCAGGATCTTTCCGCAGTGCGAGTCGACGAGCTGCGAGCGGTACGAGCCGACGTTCTCGCGCTGGGTGATGATGCCGTCCGAGAGCGCCTGGTCGATGTAGCCGTCCCAGACCTGTCCGCCGAGGTCGACCTCGAGGTAGCTGGCCGAGTCGCCGGTCGAGGCGAGGAGCGTGCCGTCCTGCCCGAAGAGGAGGCTGCCGAGCGCATGCGACTGGTGGAGGATCGGGATCCCCGTCGACATCGACTCTCCGACGAGAACGAGCCGCGAGGACGGGATCGCCGACGTGAAGTTCGTCGCCGCGTCGAGGGTGTAGCGGGTGATGCGGCCGATGGTGGCCGCGAAGTACTCGTCGGCGTTCGGGTCGTACTGCGAGGTGCCTGCAAAGCGCAGGTGATGGCGGTCGACCACGTAGAGAAGGTAGATGTGGGGCGAGTTCGGGAAGTTCGGATCGACAGCAAGGCCAAGGAGGCCGAAGTCGCGCCATGCGCCGACCTCGGGCCGGATGTCGAGCACGGGGTTCGGAAGCCGCGTGCCGTTCGCGCCCATCATCCAGACCCTGCCGCCGCGCTCCCACGCGAGCAGCCGCCCGTCGGAGAGGTTCGTGACGCCGACCACTTCGGAGAAGGCGCCGCCGATCGAGTCGACGACGAAGCCCGAAGGCGGCGCGGCGTGTGCGACGCCGGGCGCGAGGAGCGTGGTCGCGGACGCGAGCAGGGAGGCGGGCAGGCAGGCGAGGCGCACGGACGCGCCGAAGGGGGCGGTTGGCATCGGCTCAGGCTACAGGCAGACCCGGCCGGCACCAACCCCTGCGGCCCGAATCGCCGCCGGTTTGTCCGCAATCGATCGGGGGGATTTCCTAACATGGGCCGCCTTTCATCGGAGAGCCCCATGCCACACGCAGTGAAACACTTCAGTCGTCGCCGCCCGTCGGGCGCCGCCGCCGCCGCCCTCGCCACGTCCGCACTCGCCGCGTTGCTCGCAGCGCCCAGCCCCGTCTTGGCGGCCGCGTCCGTCGACGCCGAGCCGCCTGCCGTCATCTCGCGCGAGATCCTCTTCGGAAACCCCGAGCGCACGGCGGCGCGCGTCAGCCCCGACGGCACCCGCATCTCGTTCATCGCGCCCGTCGACGGTGTCCTGAACGTGTGGGTCGCGCCCGTCGGCGACCTCGCCGCGGCGAAGCCGATCACCAAGGACACGGGACGCGGCATCCGCACGCATGCATGGCTGCCGAGCGGAACGCACGTCCTCTACATGCAGGACCAGAACGGCGACGAGAACTTCCGCATCTACTCGGTCGACATCGCGTCGGGAAGCATGATCGACCTCTCGCCCTTCGACGGGGCGCGCGCACAGATCGCGCACGTGAGCCGCGACTTCCCCGACTCGATCGCCATCGCCGTGAACAACCGCGATCCGCAGTACTTCGACATCCATCTCGTGAACGCGATGACGGGCGAGCGCACGCTGGTGTTCGAGAACACCCGCTTCGCGCAGACGGTGCTCGACGACCGCATGCAGGTGCGCGTGGTCGCCGAATCGAAGCCGGACGGCTCGACCGAGTACTTCGCCGTCGACGCGGGAGCCGACGGCCCCGCCTTCCGCCCGCTCATCGCCGTCCCGTACCAGGACGCGATGACGACCTCGATCGCGGGCATCGACCGCGCGGGGAAGAAGGCGTTCCTCGTCGATTCGCGCGGGCGGAACCTCTCGGTGCTCGCCATGCTCGACCTCGCCACGGGCGCGGCCGAGACCGTCTTCGAGCCGAAGCGCTCGGACGTCGCCGACGTGCTGGTGAACCCGATCGACGGCACCGTCGAGGCGGTGGCGAGCGAGTACCTGCGCACCGAGTGGACCGTCCTCTCGCCGAGGGTCGAGAAGGACTTCGCGGCCCTCCGCGCGCTCGACCCGGGCGACTTCTTCGTGACGTCGCGCTCGCTCGACGACTCGAAGTGGACCGTCGCCTTCTCGCATGACGACGGTCCGGCGATCACATACTTCTACGACCGCGCCACGGGCCAGGCGACGCGGCTCTTCAGCTCGAACTCGAAGCTCGAGAACCTCGAGCTCGCCACCATGCAGTCGATCGAGATCGCGTCGCGCGACGGCCTCACGCTTCCGTCGTACCTCACGATCCCGACGTGGAGCGATTCCGACCGCGACGGTCGTCCCGAGACGCCGCTGCCGACGGTGCTGATGGTGCACGGAGGCCCGTGGGCGCGCGATTCGTGGGGCTACAACCCGTACCACCAGTGGCTCGCGAACCGCGGCTACGCGGTGCTGTCGGTCAACTTCCGCGGCTCGACGGGTTTCGGCAAGGACTTCGTGAACAAGGGCGACGGCCAGTGGGCCGATGCGATGCACAACGACCTCGTCGACGCGGTGGAGTGGGCGGTGGCGAACGGCGTCGCGCAGAAGGACAAGGTCGCGATCATGGGCGGCAGCTACGGCGGATACGCGGCGCTCGCGGGCGTCACCTTCACCCCCGACCTCTTCGCGGCGAGCGTCGCGATCGTCGGGCCGTCGAACCTCATCACGCTGCTCGACTCGATTCCGTCGTACTGGGCGCCGATGGCCGAGATGTTCGCCAAGCGCGTGGCCGACAAGCGCACGCCCGAAGGCCGCCGCCAGCTCCGCGACATGTCGCCGCTCACGCACGTCGACGAGATCAAGAAGCCGCTCCTCGTCGGGCAGGGCGCCAACGACCCGCGCGTCAAGCGCCAGGAGAGCGACCAGATCGTGCGCGCGATGCAGAAGAAGGACCTGCCCGTGACCTACGTCCTCTTCCCGGACGAGGGCCACGGGTTCGCCAAGCCTGAGAACAACATCGCGTTCAACGCGGTCGTCGAGACCTTCCTCGCCAAGCACCTCGGAGGCCGCGCGGAGCCGATCGGCGACGAGCTGCCGAAGTCGTCGGCGATGGTGGTGAGCAAGGGTGCGCTCGACCTGCCCGTCGAGGAGACGAGCTGGGAAGCGGTGGCCGCGCTCGACGCGCCCGTCGAGGTTCCCGCGGTCGCGTACGAGTCGCTCACCGACGCGCAGAGGCAGATGGTCGACCAGGTCATGCAGCAGCTCGAGCAGGTTCCCGCAGAGGCGTTGCCGCAGGTGCTGTCGCAGCTGCAGGGTTCGCTCGGGATGGCCCCTGCGGAGATGCTGCCCGCCATGCACCACGTGATCGGCAGGATCAAGGAGCGCATGGCCGGGAAGTGATGCGCCGCGCGCACAGCGTGGCGTCGCGTTCCGCTAGATTCCTCCCGCCCGCCGTGCATCGGCGGGCGGGAGGTTTTCCGTGGGCGATCAACAGTTGGCAGGCTCGGGAGGCGTGAGCGGCTGGGCGGGCGGCGTGGTGTCGTCGCACTGGTTCAAGGGCGCGGTGCTCTGTTCGATCGCGCTCGGCGGACTCGTCGTCGGGCTCGAGACGATTCCCGCCGTGCATGCGGCGGTCGGCGGACTGCTCGGCGTCGTCGACAAGGTGGTCGTCGCGATGTTCGTGGTCGAGGCGATCCTCAAGATCACGGCTGCGGGACGCCGTCCGATGCGCTACTTCGGCGACCCGTGGAACCTCTTCGACTTCACGATCACGGTGGTGTGCGTGCTTCCGCTCGAGGGCCAGTTCGCGCTCGTGCTGCGGCTCGCGCGCGTGGCGCGGAGCCTGCGGCTCATCAAGGCGCTGCCGCGGCTCCGCCTCATCGTCGACGCGCTCCTCCGCAGCCTGCCGAGCTTCGGCTGGATCATGCTGCTCCTCTTCCTCCTGCTCTACGTCTACAGCGTGATGGGGGTGTCGCTCTTCGGGACGAACGACCCCGAGCGCTTCGGCACGCTCTGGGCGAGCATGCTCACGATGTTCGGCATCCTGACGCTCGAGGGCTGGGTCGACATCATGCGCGACCAGATGTCGGGGATTCCCGGACCGGACGGTGGGGTTCCGACCCACTCCTCGCCCGTCGCGGCGCCGGTCTTCTTCGTGACCTTCATCCTCGGCGGCACGATGGTGTTCCTGAACCTGCTCGTCGGCGTGATCGTCAACAGCCTCAGCGAGAGCGCCGCGGAGGCCGCGGAGGAATCCCGCCGTTCGCCGCTTCCGACGATCGAGGGCATCGACGGGCCGCACGCGCCGACGATCGGCGAGCGGCTCGCGCGCCTCGAGGCCTCGCTCGACGCGACGCTCGCCGAGATCCGCTCGCTGCGCGAGAGCGCCCGCGACGTGCGGTGAGGCGCATCGCAGGTCGGGGAAGCTTCCGCCTCGTCATCGCGTGATCTCGACGCAAGACTCTGCCCTCGAACTTCCAAGGGGAGGTTCGACGGGGGCCGTGTCGCGCGCTCCTGTGGAGAAACCGCATCCGTACGCGCAGGAAGCACCTGCGCCATGGGAGAGCCGTCATGACCCGATCTTCTCGTCTTGTCCTTGCGTTCGCAGCGATCGCCGCTGTGTCCGTGCTCGCACTTCTCGCAGGATGCGAGACCACGCGGAAACCCGCAGAGCCGCGCGAGGTCGCCCGCGGCAACGAGCGGTACTTCCCGACCGGCGACCCGGCCACGAGTTCGGTGCTGCTGCGGCAGTTCCTCCCGCGCGAGATCCGCGTCGGGCAGGAGTACGAGAGCACGATCGAGGTCGTCAACCTGACGAACGGCACGCTCCGCAACGTGACGGTCAACCTCGAGAGCCTCGCCAACACGCAGTACCTCGGCGCGGCGCCCGCGGCGACGCGGTCGGAGGCGGGGGACCTGTCGTGGCTGATCGCGGAGATCCCGCCGTCGGGCATGCGCGAGATCGAGCTGCGCGCGAAGGCGACGGCGCCCGGCGTCGCGACGAACTGCCTGACGGTCGGCTTCGCCAACATGCTTTGCGCATCGTCGACGGTGGTGCAGCCGTCGCTTGTCCTCGAGAAGCGCGCGACGCCGGAGGTGTGCGGCACGTGCAACGGCATCACGCTCACCTACACCGTGAAGAACGCGGGATCGGGCACGGCTGATGGCGTCGTCATCAAGGACGCGCTGCCGGCCGGGCTCACGACCACCGACGGGAAGTCGACGGTCGAGATCAGCGCGGGCGATCTCGCGGCGGGCACCGAGAAGACCTTCGAGGTGGCCGCGAGCGCGGACAAGCGCGGACGCTACTCCTCGAGCGCCACCGCCACGAGCCGCGCCGGGCTCTCGACGCGCTCGGGCGACCCCGCGACCGTCGTGAAGCAGCCGATCCTCGCGTTCAGCTGCGATGCGAACAACCGCGTGTTCCTCGGCCGCGACCTCGACTACCGCATCACGGTTCGCAACATCGGCGACTGCGCCGCGAGCGGGGCGGTGATCAAGGCGGCCGTGCCGGCGGGTTCGAGCTATCTGTCGGCCGACAACTCGGGCCGGCTCGAGGGCGGTCGCGCGGTGTGGAACATGACGAGCCTTCCTGCGGGCCAGGCGGTCACCGTCACCATGCGCATCCGGCCTTCGTCGGTCGGCCTCGCACGCGTCGAGGCGACCGCCTCTGCTGCATGCGCGGCGCCGGTCGCCACGAGCTGCGCCACCGATGTCGTGGGCGTTCCCGCGATCCTGCTCGAGGTCGTCGACATGGTCGACCCGATCGCGGTCGGCGCCGAGACGACCTTCCTGGTCACGACGACCAACCAAGGCACGTCCGATGACACGAACGTGAAGGTTGTCGCGACGCTCCCGCCGTCGATGGAGTTCGTCTCCGGTTCGGGCGCGACGCCTGTCACTGCGAGCGGACAGACCATCACGATGTCGTCGATCGCGAAGCTCGCGCCCGGCGCGAGCGCCGAGTGG
>JBIKWD010000215.1:0-4913 GCA_044356505.1 Phycisphaerales bacterium | reverse complement strand
GCGGGGTCCGCGATCCACTTCCCGTCGACGACGAACTTGTACGGGTAGCGGCCGTCCTCGAGCTCGACCGTCACGCGGAAGAAGCCGTCGCCCATCCGCTCCATCGGCGTGCGCGTGGGGCTCCAGCCGTTGAACTCGCCTGCGAGAAACACAGCGGATTCCGCACGTTCCGGGCGATGCGCGAAGGTCACCTTCGCGCGGCCGGCTGCGACGGCCTCGGTCTCGATCGACGGCGGGAGCGAGGGTGCATCGGGCGGTGGCGACCCGAGCGCCGCGCCCGCCGCCAGCGTGAGAAACGCACTCGCACACACGATTCGCAGCACGGTTCGCTTCATGCTTCATTTATACTCCCCGCCCATGCCCGACGACCGCGCCGGCACGCCTTGGACCATCGGATTCGCCGTCCGGACGATGCTTGTTGCGATCGCGGCGGTGCTGGTCTTCGCGGCCTTCGCGCGCGTCGCCTACCGCACCGTGGCGCGCGCCGACGCGAAGGCGGGCGAGATCGTCCTCACGGTCATGCACTGGTCGGGCGAAGGCGGGCAGGAAGAGGACAAGATCGTCGAGGACTCGCTGCGCGCCTTCGAGGCCGCGAACCCAGGAGTGCGCGTCAAGCGCCTGAACCCGGGCGACGCGGGCAGTTTCTACACCAAGCTCCAGACCATGATGGCCGCGGGCGAGCCGCCCGACGTCTTCTACGTCGGCTACGAGCGCGTCGCGAACTTCGCGAGCCTCGACCTCCTGCGGCCGATCGACGACTTCGTGGCGCGCGAGAACGCAGCGCGCGCCGCAGGCGACGCAGCCGCACTCGACCTCGGCGCCTTCTACCCGCAGACCGTCGACGCCTTCCGCTTCGACGGCCGCCGCGTCGGCCACGGCACGCTCTACGGCATACCGAAGGACTTCACCACCGTCGGCTTCTACTACAACAAGGACCTCTTTCGAGCCGCAGGTCTCCCGTTCCCGACGAACGACTGGACCTGGGACGACTACATCGCGAAGGCCCGCGCGCTCTCGAAGCTGAAGGCGAAGGACGGCGAGCCGATCACGGGCAGCGAGTTCGTGACATGGCCCGTGATGGTGCGCACCTATCTGCGCACCGAAGGCGCAGAGGCGATCGACGACGCGCTCGAGAAGATCCGCATCGAGGAGCCGAACGCGATCCGCGCGCTCGAGACCCTGCGCGCGTGGCGCCACGACGAGGAAGGCACGCTCACGAGCGGAAAGAGCAAGATCGCGACGGGCGCGAGCGTGTTCCTCGGCGGCAAGGTCGGCATGGCGGGCCCGTTCGGGCGCTGGGTGGTGCCGAGCTACCGCAGCATCCCGTCGCCCGCGGACGGCGGCTTCGAGTGGGACTTCGCGCCGCTTCCGCGCGGAAGCGCCGAGGCGAACTGCGTCCTCACCGTCAGTTGGTCGATGGCGCGCGACACGCCGCACCCCGAAGAGTCGTGGAAGCTCATCAAGTGGCTGACGAACGCGGAGAGCCAGGCTGCGAACGCGCGGCTTGGCCTTGCGATCCCGACGATGAAGTCGGTGGCGGAGAGCGCTGCGTTCCTCGACAACACGCTGCCGCCCGCGAACAACCAGGGCTTTCTCGACGCGATTCCCGAGGCTTCCGTCGTGCAGTGGCCGACCGACCCGGCGTTCGAGCAGATCTTCGGCTCGACGATGGACCAGGGTCTCAAGATCGGCGACCTGACGGTCGCGCAGGCGATCGACGCGTTCAACTCCAAGTGGAGGACGCACGTCGAGTTCGTGCCGGGCGGCGCCGATCCGACGCCCGTCGCGTGGGAGACGTGGAGCGCGATCGGCATCGCGGCCCTTGGCGCGATCGCAGCGGGAATCGCGCTTCTCCTCTTGCGCGCGCCGAAGGGCGCCAACGCGCGGCGCGAGGAACACGCGGGATTCCTGCTGGTCTCGCCATGGGTGCTCGGATTCCTGCTCTTCATGGCGTTTCCGATCCTGCTCTCGCTCATCCTCTCGATGACGAACTGGAAGGGCATCGGGCCGCTCGAAAGCGCGGACTGGGTGGGCGTCGACAACTACGCGCAACTTCTCGCGCGCGACACGCGCTTCCACACCTCCTTCAAGGTCACGCTCTACTACGCGCTGATCGCCGTGCCGATCGGCCAGCTGCTCGCGCTTCTCGCGGCGGTGGTGATGATGCAGAAGGTGGGCGGCATCGCGTTCTTCCGCGCGGCGTGGTACCTGCCGAGCGTCCTCGCGGGCGTCGGCGTCGCGATCCTCTGGCGCTGGATCTTCGACTCGGAGGGCGGGCTCCTCAACAGCCTGCTCGGGCTCGTCGGCATCCCCGGACCCGAGTGGTTCGGCAAGGACGCCGCGATCCTCGGCGCGCCCGCGTTCGCGATCATGAGCTTCTGGCTCGTCGGCGGCTCGATGATGGTCTACCTCGCGGGATTGCAGCAGATCCCGCGCGAACTCTACGAGGCGGCCGAGATCGACGGCGCAGGCCCCGTGCGGCGCTTCTTCCGCGTGACGCTGCCGATGCTGTCGCCGGTCATCCTCTTCAACCTCATCATGGCGGTGATCGGCTCGTTCCAGGTGTTCACGCAGGCGTTCGTGATGACCGGCGGCGAGCCCGGCGACCTCACGCGCTTCTATGTGCTCTACCTCTACAACAAGGCGTTCGAGCTCTACGAGATGGGCTACGCGAGCGCGATGGCGTGGATCCTCCTCCTGATCGTGCTGGTGCTCACGGGCATCATCCTCAAGACGAGCGCGCGCGTCGTCTACTACGAAAGCCTGCGAAAATGAAGCGTTCTCCGCTCGCCGACGTCGTCCTCTGGTTCGTGCTCATCATGGGCACGGCGGCGTTCGTCTTCCCGTTGTGGTGGATGGCGGTCGTGAGCCTCGAGACGCCCGACCGCGCCGAGGCCGCGGTGACGGGCAGCGCGGGCATCGCGCTGTTTCCACCGGTCCCGCAGCCCGGCAACTACCTCGACGCGGTCCGCGAGACGGGCAGCACGCCGTGGTGGGGCTTCGTCGACGCGCTCGCGAACTCGATCGTCGTCACGGTGCTCGTGGTCGTCGGCACCGTGCTCTCCTCGAGCCTCGTCGGCTACGCGTTCGCGCGGCTGCGTTTCCGAGGCAGTTCGCCGCTCTTTCTCGTCATGCTCGGCACGATGATGCTGCCGGGGCAGGTGACGATCATCCCGCTCTTCCTGCTGTTCCGCCAGTTCGGATGGATCGACTCGATCCTGCCGCTCGTGGTGCCCGCGTTCTTCGGAAACGCGTTCTTCATCTTCATGTACCGGCAGTTCATCGCGCAGATCCCGGAGTCGCTCGTCGAGGCGGCGCGCGTCGACGGGCTCGGGCATCTCGCGATCTGGTGGAAGATCATGCTGCCGCTCTGCCGCCCGGTGACCGCGATCTGCGCGGTGTTCACGTTCATCGGCACCTGGAACGACTTCCTCGCGCCGCTCATCTATCTCCACTCCGACGAGAGCGCGACCCTCGCGGTCGCGCTCAACGGCTTCAAGAACCAGTACGGCGGGCTCGAGGACGTCCATCTCCTGATGGCGCTCTCGGTGCTCACCATGATCCCCTGCATCGTCCTCTTCATCGCAGCGCAGAAGACCTTCGTCGAAGGCCTCGCGCGCGGCGCGGTGAAGGGCTGAGGAACCCGAGATGGCAACCGTCAAGCTCACCAAGGTCGACAAGGTCTACGAAGGCGCGAACGGCGCGCAGGTCCGCGCGGTCGAGGCGGTCGACCTCGCGATCGCGCACGGCGAGTTCTGCGTGCTCGTCGGCCCGTCGGGCTGCGGCAAGAGCACGACGCTCCGCATGATCGCGGGGCTCGAGGAGATCTCGGCGGGCGTCCTCGAGATCGACGGCGCGCGCGTCAACGACCTGCCCGCGAAGGACCGCGACATCGCGTTCGTGTTCCAGAACTACGCGCTCTACCCGCATCTCACGGTCGGCGAGAACATCGCCTTCGGCCTCGAGACGCGGCGCACGCATCGAAGCGGCCTCGTCGCGTTCCTCTCGGGCGCAGGCGGCGCACGGGCCGCCGAGAGCGCCGCGATCGCCGCGCGGCTCGCAGAGGTCTCGAGGACGCTCGGCCTCGACACGCTCCTCCACCGCTATCCGCGCGAGCTCTCGGGCGGCCAGCGCCAGCGCGTCGCCGTCGGCCGCGCGATCGCGCGCGACCCGAAGGTGTTCCTGTTCGACGAGCCGCTGTCGAACCTCGATGCGCGGCTGCGCATCGAGACGCGCACCGAGCTGCGGATGCTGCATCGAAGGCTTGGCGCGACGATCGTGTATGTCACGCACGACCAGGAGGAGGCGATGACGCTTGCCGACCGGCTTGTGGTGATGCACAAGGGCAGGATCCAGCAGAACGCGAGCGCGCAGGAGTGCTACGACAAGCCCGCGAACCGCTTCGTGGCCGGCTTCATCGGCACGCCGCCGATGAACATCGTCGATGGACACATCGAGGGCGACGTATTCGTCCTCAACGGCGTCCGCATGCCGGTCGGACGACTGTTGATGCAGCGCGCGTGCGCCCTCGGCGTGCGCCCCGACCGCATGCGGCTTGTCCGCCCGAACTCGGATCACTCGATCGCGGCCACCGTGGCCGCCGTCGAGCGCCTCGGCGACCGCACCGACATCGCGCTCGACACCGCATGGGGCCGCCTGCTCGCGCGCGTGAACGCAGACGAGGCCGCGCATGTGCGCGAGGCCGGCGCAGTGGGCGTCACCTTCGACAGCGCGCACGTGCACCTCTTCGCGCCGGGCGAATGCGGCGCGCGGATCTGAGCGGGCACGCCGGCTGGGCTTGTGCGCTCCGCGCTCGGGGACGCCGGCGGAACCCTGTGCGCCCACGAAGGCGGAGCGCAGCGAAGCCTGAGCGACTGATTGATGGCTTCGCAGGATGTGCCGTGTGGCACTAT
>JBIKWD010000214.1:0-4943 GCA_044356505.1 Phycisphaerales bacterium | reverse complement strand
CGCGTGTGATGACGCGTGTGATGACGCGTGTGATGACGCGTGTGATGACGCGTGTGGTGAAGAGGGGACTTCCCCTTCCGGACATGTGAGGAGTCGAACATGACGAAGACCGCCACCACCATCCTCGCCACGGCTGCCGCGGCGCTTTCCGCCGCCGCGTCGGCTGACGCGGGTTTCGTGTACGCGTCCTCGCTCCGCTCGATCTCGCTCACCTCGCCGTCCGGAACGGCTGGCGCGTCGTCGAGCGCGTTCGGTGACTTCCTCGAGTTCCGCAGCTTCAGCGCTCCCGCAGTCTCGGGGGCGCTGCAGCAGGCTTCGACGCTGGGCGCGGACTCGATGAGCTTCGGCGCCTTCGCGCAGCTCTTCTCGAACGCAGCAGGTTTCGGAGGTCCGTTGAGCGGCTTCAGCCTCTCGAGCGTGATCTTCGCCGTCGACGCCGACCTCCTGGCGACGCTGAGCGTCGGAACCACCCTGCAGTCGGTGGGCGCGTCAAGCTCGACCGGAATGTCGGTCGTGCTCCGCGATGTCCTCACCGGGGTCGTGATCTACTCGACGAACACGAACGCGACCGACACCCTCGAGTACACCTTCGTTGCGGGCCGCAACTACCAGCTCGACGTCACGAGCGCGGCTTCCATCGCATCGGGAACTGGCAACGCCTTCACCAACTACTCGGTGTCGATCACCGCGGTGCCCGCTCCGGCGACCATCGCGATGGTCGGCCTCGCCGCCCTCGGCCGCCGTCGCCGACGCTAACGAATCCCGTTCACGAGTCTCTTGCCTCCCCCGGCGCGCGCGGTGTCCCCGCGCGCGTCTGCTTTTTCGCTCGACGCCCGCGCCCCGAACGAAACGGCGCCGGCGCGCCCGAGGGCATGCCGGCGCCATTGCCGTGCAAGATCGTCGCCAACGAAGGCCGTCACTTTGGAGCTGCGGGAGCCGCGGGAGCCGCAGCAGCCGGCGGCATACCCGGCGCCGTCATCGTGCGGAACCTGTGCACCATCGAGTGGCTGTAGGTCTCGCCCGGGCGCAAGATGACGTTCGGCCAGCCTTCCTTCATCTTGCCATCGGGCCCCTGCTTGTTGATCGAGTCGGGGAACGCCTGCGTCTCGAGGCAGAGCCCGCCGTTCTTCTGGTAGACCGCGCCGTCCTTGCCTGGAATCCCGTCGAGGAAGTTGCCGGTGTAGAACTGGATTCCCGGCTGGTTCGACCACACCTCCATGATGCGGCCGGCCCGCGGCTGCATCAGGATGGCGGAGAGCCACAGGCCGTTCTGCTTCGGCATCTGATCGAGCACGAAGTTGTGGTCGTAGCCGCCGGGGTCGTCCTTGGTCGCGGGCATGGCCGCGAAGTCCTTGCCGATCGGCTTCATCACCGTGAAGTCGAGCGGGGTCCCCGCGACAGGCGCGATCTCGCCAGTCGTGATCAGCGTCGCGTCGACGGGCGTGTAGCGCTTGGCGGGGATCATCAGCAGGTGGCCGAGGATGTCGCCGGAGCCGTGTCCGCCGAGGTTCCAGTACGAGTGGTGCGCCATGTTCACCACCGTCGGCTTGTCGGTCGTCGCCGTCATGTCGACCTTGAGCTCGTTCATGTGCGTGAGCGTGTAGACCACGGTCGCGTCGACGTTGCCGGGGTAGCCCTCCTCGCCGTCGGGCGAGCGGTAGGTGAAGGTGATCGACGGTCCGTCGGCCGTCATCTTCGCCTCGCCCTTCCACACGACCTTGTCGAAGCCCTTCACGCCGCCGTGGAGGTGGTTGGCGCCGTTGTTGGTCGCGACCGTGTACTCGGTTCCGTCGATGGAGAAGCGCCCCTTGGCGATGCGGTTGGCGCAGCGGCCGGCGGTGCAGCCGAGGTACTGCGTGCGCGCGACGTAGTCGGCCGCGCTTGGGCGTCCGAGCACCACGTCGTCGAACTTTCCGCTCGAGTCGGGCACCTTGAGCGAGACGATGATCGTGCCGTAGTCGGTGATCTCCGCCTCCATGCCCTGGGCGTTGCGGAGCATCCAGAGGTGGACGGGCTTGCCATCGACGCTGCCCCAGTCCTTCATCGTGATCTCCGGCGGCGGGAAGGCGGGCTTCGCGGGGGTTGCCGCGGGCGGCTGCTGCGCGAACGCGAGGCCTGCGAGTGCGAGCGGCGTGAGGAACGCGAGTGCGACGTGTGCTTGCATGGTGCCTCCAAGGTAGGGGAAGTTCGTTTGGCGGAGGTTCAGCCCGATGGCTGCGCCGAGCGCTCGAGACGGCGGCCGAGGAAGCGGCGCACGCCCTCGTCGGCGGCGACGCCGAGGAGGAGCACCGCGCCGATCACAGCGAACTCGAGCTGCGAGGAAAGGCCGACGAGGATGATGGTGGTGCGGAGGACCTGGAGCGTCGCAGCGCCGAAGATGACGCCGATGACGCTGATCTCGCCGCCACGCAGGCTGCAGCCGCCGAGAACCGCCGCGGCGATGGCGTAGAGCTCGTAGAAGTTGCCGAAGTCGGACGGCTGCGCGCTGCTGAGGTCGAAGATGAAGAGCATGCCGCCGAAGCCCGCGAGCAGGCTGCAGCCGACGTACGAGCCCGTGACGAGCCACGCGGTCGGGATGCCCGAGTAGCGCGCGGCGCTTTCGTTCCGGCCCGTGGCGAGGAGCCACCGCCCCCAGACGGTCCGCCCGTAGAAGACGGCGATGATGGCCGCGAGCAGCGCCGCCGGGATCACCGTCGCGGGAAGGAGGAAGTTCTCGACGCCCGGGATCTCGAAGCGGCCGGTCGCCATCTTGCGGAGTTCGCCGAACTCGCCCATGAAGCCCTGGGTCTGGTCGCCCGTCATCCAGCGGGCGATGCCGCGGTAGAGGAGGAGCCCGCACAGGGTCACCAGGAATGGCTGCAGCTTGAGACGCGTGATGAGCAGTCCGTGAAACAGCCCGATTCCTGCCGACGTCGCGAGCACGGTCGGCACCACCGCCCACGGCGACCACCCGTGCTCGATGAGGAGCCACGGCGTCATGATGCCCGCGAGGCAGACGACCGAGCCGATCGAGAGGTCGATGCCGCCGGTCACGATGACGAGCGCGGCCCCGAGCGCGAGGATCGAGTAGAGCGCCGTGCGCTGCGTCAGCTGCATCAAGTTGATGCCGGTGAGGAAGTTCTCGCCGTAGAGCGACGCGAACACGAAGATCGCGAGGAAGATTCCGATGATGCCGAGGGCCTTCTTCATCGATGTGATTTTCAGGGGTGGCCCTTGCGGGCTCCGCCTCCGGTCGCCAGCTGCATGATCGCGATTTCGGTCGCCTCGTGTGCGGGCAGCTCGCCCGCGATGGCGCCGTCATGCATCACGATGATGCGGTCGGCAAGCAGCAGGACCTCCTCGAGCTCGCTCGAGGCGAAGAGGACCGCGCTTCCCTGCTCGGCCAGGCGGCGGACCTCGGCATGGATCTCGGCGCGGGCGCCCACATCGACGCCGCGCGTCGGCTCGTCGAGAAGGAGCACCGCGGGGTCGACCGCGAGCCACCGCCCGATCACCGACTTCTGCTGGTTTCCGCCCGAAAGCGTCTGGACGCGCCGCGACGGCTGCGCGGGCCGCAGCTGCATGCGGCCCACCATGCGGTCGACCAGCCCGCGCTCGCCGCGCGAATCGACGATGCGCGCGCGGCTCGAGCGGTCGATCCAGGCAAGCGACACGTTGGTGGCGACGGAGTCCTCGAGGAAGAGCCCGTTGCGCGCGCGGTCCTCGGGCACGAGCGCGACTCCGGCGCGGACGCGCTCCGAGGCGCCCGCGCCCAGCGCGCGGCCGTCGAGCCGCACGATGCCGCTGCTTGCGGAAACGCCCGCGATCGCCTCGAGCAGCTCGGTCCGGCCGGCGCCCACGAGCCCGGCGAGTCCGACGATCTCGCCCGCGCGCACGCCGAGCGATGCGGGGATGCGACGGCGGTGCGTGGTCACGAGACCCTGCACCTCGAGGCGAAGCGCCGCGTCGCCCGGCACGGCGCGCCGTTCCGCGCGCGCGATGTCGCGGCCCACCATGAGCCGCTCGATGGCGGCGCGGTCGTACTCGCCGCGCGCGAGTTCGCCGGTCTTGCGACCGTCGCGGAGCACGGCCACCCGGTCGGCGATCCTCATCACCTCGTCGAGATGGTGCGACACGAAGACGACGGCCACGCCCGCGCGCCGCAGCTCGTCGAGGATCCCGAGCAGGCGCTCGGTCTCGTGCATCGTGAGGCTCGAGGTCGGCTCGTCGAGGATCAGGACGCGCGACTCGGTCGAGAGCGCCTTCGCGATCTCGACGAGCTGCCGCTGGGCGATGCGGAGGGTGCCGCAGAGCGTCCCGGGATCGATCGCGAGCCCGACGCGCGCGAGCCACTTCGCGCTCTCCGCGCGCATCTTCGCGCGGTCGAGGAACCCGAGGCGCGACGGCTCGCGCCCGAGGTAGATCGCGCCCGCGACATCGAGGTTCTCCGCGAGGTTCAGCTCCTGGTGGACGAGCGCGATGCCCGCGTCGCTCGCCGCGCGCACGCCGTCGAGCGCGACCTCTCGCAGCGCGCCGCCCGACGCAGCGTCGGCCACCGCGAGCACGCCCTCGCTCGGCTGCACCACGCCCGAGAGGATCTTGAGAAGCGTCGACTTCCCTGCGCCGTTCTCGCCGACGATCGCCAGCACCTCGCCGCCGCGCACCTCGAGGTCGACGCCCGCAAGCGCCACGACGCCCGCGTAGCGGCGGCCGACGCCGCGCACGGAAAGGACCACCGGGCGCACGGACTCGGATGTCACTTCGCGTCCTTGCCAGCCTTGATCTTCGCCTTGAGGTCCTTCCAGAAACTCTCGGCATTGTCCTTGCGGATCACCTTGGCGGGAATGTTGATCACGCCGTCCTCAGGCACCATCGACATGTCACCCTTCGTGAACGCCTGCAGCACGCGCACGCTCTCGAAGCCGTAGCCGTACGGATCCTGCACCACCGTGCCGAGGACGAAG
>JBIKWD010000049.1:0-17273 GCA_044356505.1 Phycisphaerales bacterium | reverse complement strand
GTGCGAAGCGCGCACGCCGAGGCGCTCGCGGATGCGCCGGCGCTGCTCGAGGCTCGTCGACATCGAGAGGACGTACATGATGTCGCGGAGAAGCATCGCGTCCGCGAGCGGCTCGGCTGCGATCACTGCGAGATCGCCGCTCGCATCGGCCTTGAGCAGCCCGTTCATGAGCCGCTCGTAGACATACATCATGCGCGTGCCGCCCCACACGATCGAGCGATGCAGCGCCGTGACCACGGCGCGCGTCGCGCGGTCGACCTCCTCGCCGTCGCCGAACCGCGAGAACGCGAGCGCCATCGCGGCGGCGCTGACCGCATAGCGCTCGGCGCGACGGCTTCCGCCGAACCGCTCGCGCACGAGTTCGAGCGCGAGGCGGCGGACGAGCCGCTCGACGGGCTCGCGTTCCTCGACCGCGCGACGGACGACCGCGCCCGACTCGAGCCGTCGGCCGAACGAAAACGCCTCGAAACTGCGGCCAAAGCCGCGCGCCTCCGCCGTGCGCAGCGCGCCCTCGATCGCCTCGAGCGACACGGGGACGAGCCCGCGCTGGAAGGCGAGCCCGAGGAGCGCGACGTCGACGAGACGCTCGGAGAGCAGGTTCGTGCGGCAAAGCGACGCATAGTCGTCGACCGACGAATGCGTCGCGAGCGCGACGCGCTCGACCGCGCCGACGAGCGCCGAGCACGACGCCACGCGCGCCTCGTCGAACTGGTCCTCGAGCGGCCCGTCGTTGGCGACCACCGCGGTGCGGAACGGGCTCGCGACGCGGAGCGCGGCATCGGGTCCGAGCGCGCGCAGCGTCTCGACGCCATCGACGCCGAGCACGAGGTCGGCCTCCCCGTAGGGGATCGACGCCGTGCGCGGCGCGCGCCCATCGTTGCCGCGCATGCGCACGAAGAGGACCTGCGCCCACGCGCGGCGGCCGCGGCCGCAGGGCTCGTCGTTCGCCGCGATCTCGACGCGGTAGCCCATCGCGCGGCCGGCTCCGGCGAGGATCGATGCGACGAGCCCCGGAGTCTGCCCCCGCAGGCCGGCGATGTGCGCGCGATACACGCCCTGTTCGCCGTGCACGGGACGCGGGGTCGCGAGGCCGACCGCGCCGCGCGAGTACGCCGTGATCGGCGGCTTCGTGCGCACCACCTCGACCTGCTCCGAGATCGTCATGGCGCGGAACTGCGGCGCCTCGACTCGCACGCCGAGCTCCTCGGTCGTGAAGCTCCCCTGGATCGGCGTCGCGCCCTGTTCCTCGGCCTCGTCGAGGAGCCCCGCGATCGCCGGCGGACGGATCTCGCAGGCGATGTCCGCGCTCCACACGAGGCGCTGCTGCGGCTGGTAGCCGAGACGGTCGCGCTCGACGAACTGCCGGTCGATCGCGTCGGGATCGAGCCGCGGCGGCGGCCCGTCGGTCGCCACCACCACGGTCACGCCGCGCATGTCGACGGCGGCGAGCAGGCGTTCGCGCAGCTTGCCGCGCTCGTTGATGTCGGCGCGCTCGACCCGCACGCGCTCGCTTGCGCCCGCAGGAATCGCGGCGTCCGCGAGGCGCGCGAGGTCCGCGTCGCCGGCGCCGCCCACGTCGACAGCGACGATGAGCCGGTCGAGGCCGTCGCGGGAGCTCTGGCGGATCGCCTCTGCGCCCTCGCGAAGGAAGCGGCGTCGGGAGTAGACCTCGACGAGGACGCGGTCGCCCGCCTCGCCGCGCGGCGGCAGCGACTCGAGCGCGAGAAGCCGCGCGGAATTGCCCGTCTCGACCTCCTCGATGGCCCCGCGCGATCGCAGCTCCTGGTCGACCTCGACGAGCAGCTGGTGCACCTGTCGCATCGCGGCGGGCGATCCGAGGCCGCCGTCGCGTGCGGGCACGGAGATCGCCTCAAGCGCCTCGTCGCGGCTCTCGAGCCGCGCGGCGACGTCGAGCGACGGACGCACCGCATGCAGGAGATGGATGATGCGACGGACGAGGAGCGACGCCCGCACGGCGTCGCCCGGCATGAGGTACGGCACCTCTCCGTCGGCGCGGGGCGGAAGCTCGCGCGACGAGATCGGCGGCACGCGCGCGCCGCGTCGGCGCAGGAGGTCCGCCGCCTCGATCACGAACGACGCGACCGACCCGGGCCGCGGCTCGAGCACCACCACCTGCTGCACGCGGTCGAGAAGCCGCTGCAGGATCGAGTCGTCGACCGGCGACACGAGCCCGAGGCGCAGCACGGGCACGCGGCCTGCGAGTCCGAGTTCCTCGAGGACGTGGGCGAGGGCCCGCTCGCAGGCGCCCACGGCGATGAAGCCGATCACCTCGCGTTCGCCCGGGCTCGGCAGGCTCGCGGCCATGTTGAGCTCGAACCGCCTCGCCACCCGCATGAGGTCGCCGGTGTCGACCGGCCGCGAGATCGGCCGAAGCTTGCGCTGGAGGACGAGTTCATCGACGCCGGTCACCACGCGGTTCGGACGCGCGAGGATCGTCTCGCACGACTCGAGGATCACGCGGTGGACGATGACCGCGACCGGGACGACGCCCGCGCGCGAGAGCCGCAGCGCCTGCTCGATCGAGTCGCGCAGCGCCGAGAGGTCGCCTGGCTCGACGATGACGAGCCCCGCGTCGCGCGCAAGCCGGCGCGGGCAGATCCCGGGCTCGCCGACGGGGTCGTCCTCGAGGATGACCGCGAGCCCGTGCTCGGGGTCGCCGAACGCGGCGCGCGCGTCGCGCAGCGCATCGAGCGCCGACACCAGGTCGCACGCGGGCACAAGGGCGACCGCGCTCCGCCGTGCGCGCACGGCCGCGAGCGCCAGCGTCACCGCCCGCGCGCCGTCTCCGCCCACGACGACCTCGCTCTGGTGCCTGCCGAGGAGCCTCTGCACGGCGTCCTGCTGCGTCACGGATGCGATTTCCGACCAGCGCGCGCTCGACCCCACCGCGACGAGCCCGACCGCGACCTGCGATTCGAGCACCCCTTTCAGCGTCGCCTCGGCCGCTGTCAGGAAGACGGGGCCTTCGGCCGCATGAAGCGGCGTCAGCGGGGCGTTGACACCTGTCGTCTGCACAGCGGGAAAGATAGTGGAAAGGCTGCGGCCAATCGCGAAGATTCCTACCATCGCGGTCCGCGCCTCCCGCGCGTCCGCCGCATCCACCTCCCGCCCCGGCCTTCCCGCATGCGATACCGCCTGCTCGTCACCGATCTCGATGGAACCCTGCTCGACCGCAAGGGACGCGTCAGCGAGCGCAACCTCGCGGCGATCCGCAGGCTGCAGGACTCGGGCGTCGAGGTGATCCCCGCGACCGGCCGCGCGCTGCGCGAGTGCGACCACGTCCTCGACTTCATCAACCACGCAGGCCACGCGATCACCGCGGGCGGGGCGCTCGTCCACGACGCCCGCGACGGTTCGGTCGTGCTTCGCCGCGGCCCGTCCGCCGGCACGGTGCTGCACGTCGCGCGCGTCCTCGCCGAGTACGAGCACCTCGTGCAGATGCTGCAGGACCACACGCAGGCGGGCCTCGACTACGTCATCGTGGGCGAGCAGCGCTTCGATCCCGCCACCGAGTGGTGGTTCAAGACGCTCCCTCTCACCTACCGCCGCGTTCCGTCGCTCGCCCATCACGACGAGCAGGGCCACACCGTGCGCGTCGGGACGGTCGCCCACGGCGAACTCCTCGGCCCGATCGTCGAGCGCCTGCGCAGGGAGCTCGGCGACCAGATCGCCGTCCAGCACTGGTCGGCGCTCACGGCCGAGGCGGCGACCGGTTCGCCGACCCACATCCTCGAGGCGTTCGGCCGCGGCGTGAACAAGTGGACCGCGATCGAGGCGCTTTGCGCCCAGTACGGGATCGACCCGGCCGAGACGGCGGCCGTCGGCGACGGCCTCAACGACCTCGAGATGGTCCGCGACGCGGGACTCGGGATCGCCATGGCGAACGCAGACCCCCGCATCGCGGCGGTGGCCGATGCGCGGGCCGGCCACCACGACGCGGGCGGCTTTGCGGACGCTGCCGAGATGGTTCTCGCCGCCAACCGCTGATCCGCGCGCCGAAACGAGGCGTTTCCCACCCCCACCGCGACGGAAACCGCTGCGCGGGCGTCACTTCGGCCTTGGCGTGCCCCCCCGTCTGCCGATAGAGTGTCCCGACTATGGACCAGCAGGCCCCGGACAAGACCCGTCTCCGCCAGGTGCAGACCACCGACCTCACCGAAAGCCGGCTCAACGACGATTTCGTCTACTGGCTCAAGAAGAACGGCACCAACTACCTGCTGGTGGTCCTGCTGGCAGCCTGCGCCTTCCTCGGCTGGAACTACTACCAGCGACAGCAGGTCGCCAAGTCGTCGCAGGCGTGGTCGGACCTCTCGACCGCGTCGGAGTCGCGCATGCCTGAGCCGCTGGTGCAGGTGTCGAAGGACCATGCAGCCGTCCCGCAGGTCGCGATGATGGCGCTGATCGCCGCCGGCGACATGTGGCTCGGCCAGATCCAGCGCAACGAGGCGGCCGCCGCCGTCGGCACCACTCCCGCCGTGCCGCTCGACGATGCCACCCGCAAGATCGCGCAGGAGGCGGCCGACGACAGCTACGCGAAGGCCGCGAAGATCGCGGAAGACCTCGCGGCAGGCGACCGTTCCAAGGTCGCGCCGGTCCTCTTCTCGAGCCTCTTCGGCCGCGCTGCCGTCGCGGAGAGCCGCGGCGACTTCGACGCCTCCCGGAAGTACCTCGAGGACGTCGCAGCGATCGCCGGCGACAAGTGGCCCCGCATGGCCGAGATCGCGAAGGCCCGCCTGACGGGCCTTGTCGCGCTCTCAAGCCCGATCGCGATCCCCGCGGCGGCGGAGATTCCCGTCAAGACGACGACCGTCCCGCCCGTTCAGACCGGCGGCGACGACCTCTTCAACACGATCGTGAACGAAGAGCGCGCGCAGGAGCAAGGCGGTGGATCGACCCCACCGGCCCCAGCCCCCGCTCCCGCCCCCGTCCCGACGCCGGGCGGGTGATCGCAGGCGGCCGTGGCCGAACCGAACGCTCCAGGCTCGCCTGACGACGAACGCATGCGGCAGGACCGCACGGCGTCGCTCCTCGGCGCTGGCGGCGCCATCGACCGCGACGCGCTCTTCGCGATCTACGAGGAGAACGCGGCGAAGGACGACGAGAGTCCCGTCACCGTCGAGTTCGAACTCCTGAAGGACCTCGACAAGCGCCTCGACCGCTACATGGTCGACCGCGTGCCGTTCCTGTCGCGCACGCAGATCCAGCGGCTGATCGAGGAAGAGGCGATCACCGTCAACGGCCGCGTGCCGAAGAGCTCGACCAAGCTGAAGAAGGGCGACAGGATCGTCGCCACGCTGCCGCCCCCGCCGTCGGGCGCGATCGCGCCTGAAGACATCCCGCTCGAGGTGATCTACGAAGACGACGCGATCATCGTGGTGAACAAGCCCGCCGGGCTGATCGTCCACCCCGCGCGCAGCCACAAGTCGGGCACGCTCGTGAACGCGCTCGCGTGGCGCTTCAAGCACGTCTCGGGCGGCGAACTCTCGAAGGTCGGCGAGGAGTTCGCGCGGCCGGGGATCGTCCACCGCCTCGACAAGTTCACCTCGGGCGCGATCGTCAGCGCGAAGAACGACACCGCGCACTGGCGCCTCGGCAAGCAGTTCGAGATGCGCCGCACGGACAAGCGCTACCTGGCGCTCGTGCACGGCCACCCCGAGAAGCCTGTCGAGACGATCGATCTCCCGCTCGGCAAGCACCCGTCGATCAAGGAGAAGTACGCGGTGCGCTTCGACGACACGGGAAAGCCGTCGGTCACGATCCTGCGCGTGCGCGAACGCTACACGGCGCCGTCGGGCGCGAAGCATTCGCTCGTCGAGCTCGAGCTCAAGACCGGCCGCACGCACCAGATCCGCGTGCATCTCTCGTATCTCGGCTTCCCGATCGTGGGCGACGACATGTACGGCGGCAAGCACTCGACAGAACGCGACCTCGGTGGCGAGAGCGACGCGATGCTGCTTGCGCGCCAGGCGCTGCACGCGACCACGCTCGGGTTCAAGCACCCGATGACCGAGCAGCCGATGAAGTTCACCGCGCCGCTCGCGGCAGACATCGCGCGCGCGGTGGCGCTTCTGCGCGCCTCGACGCGCGCCGCCGGCGGCGAACCCGCGGTCGACGCGCCGGGCGCGACGATCGACCTTGCGCTCGTCGATCAATCCTCGGCGATCTCGTCGACCAGCGCGTAGAAGCCGCCGCCTTCGCTGCGGAGGCGGCCTGCGGCGACAAGCGCCTCCCACACCGAGCGCGGGTAGTCGCTCGGGGCGATGATGGCGTCGATCCCGGCCTTCTTGCCCGAGGTCGTCGGGCGAACGCCAAGGCGGCTCTCGGCGTCGAGCCGCGCCAGCTTCAGCCGCTTGCGGAACGCCTTCATCGCCGCCTTCATCACGTCGGGGTCGACCTTCGGGGCCTCGGGCGCGGCCGGGGCCGCCACCTCGATCTCCTCGCCCTGCAGCCAGCGCAGCATGAGCTGCGCCTGCGCGAGATCGCGCGCGGTGACGAGGCGCATGATCGCGTGCGGATCCACCTTCGCCTTCAGGAGCGCCTTGTGGAGCGCGCCCCACTGCGGGCCGGCCGAAGCGGCGTCCGCTGCTGCGATCGCGTCAACCTTGGCTTCGACCTCGGCGAGCACCGCGGGCGGGATCGCGGCCGGACGCTTGCCGAACGGGCCTTGTGAATCTGTCATGCGTGGAGCGTAGCGCAGCCTCGGCCGCCTCGGGCGATACACTCGCGCCATGCGCTTCCTTCGCGGCGTTTCGGTCGTCCTGCTCGCATTGCTTGTCACGGCCTTCGCGGTTGCGGCGCCTGCATCCGCCCCTGCATCCGCCCAGAAGGCAGACTTCCCGAGGCTCGCGCAGAAACTGAAGCTGCGCGAGTTCACCGTCGGCGGCAAGCCCGCGGAATCGCTTCTCGTCGTCCACTACCACCGGCCCGCGAAGGACTACGCCGGCTGGAACCTCTGGATCTGGGCCGAAGGCGGCGAGGGCGCTGCGAACAACTTCGGGGGCGAGGACGGCTTCGGCCGCTACGCCGTCGTCCCGTTCGCGGAGACGCCGAAGCGCGCCGGGTTCATCATCCGCCGCGGCAACTGGGAGGAGAAGGACTTCGACCAGGACCGCTTCGTCGAGCTTCGCAAGGGCGCCGTCACCGAGATCTGGGTGACTTCCGGCGAGGAGGCGTACTCGACCGACCCGTCGAAGGTCGACCTCAGCCTGCGGATCGAAGGCGCGTTCCTCGACGGCGAGCGCACCGTCACGCTCGCGCTGTCGCGACCGCTCGAGCGCGCGGAGCGCAAGGCGATCGAGATCTACGACCGCCGCGACCCGAAGCGCGTCCACCGCATCAAGTCGGTCGAGGGCGAGCGCCTCGTCGAGATCACGCTCGCCCGCGAGGTCGACCTGAAGGACATCGCGCAGCTGATGCTGCGCTTCGATCCGAAGGGCGCAGGCGACCGGGCCCTCGCCGCGCTCGCGCCCGTCACGGTCTATGCGCGCGGCGTCCTCGAAGCGCCCGCCTACGCGCCGCTCGATGCGCTGTTCGGAGCGTTCTCCACCGCAACCGAGACGCACTTCGCGACCTGGTCCCCGGTGTCGGACTCGGTCGAACTCCTGCTCTACGACACCCGCGGCGCCGCCACGCCGACGCGCACGGTGCCGCTCGTCCGCGGCGACCGCGGCACGTGGGAGACGACGGTCAAGGGCGACCTCCACGGCGTCGAGTACCGCTACCGCTTCACCAACTACGGCGTCGCGCGCGAGGTCCCCGACATGTGGGGCTTCGCCGCGAACGCCGACAGCTCGCGCACCGTCGTCGCCGATCTCAAGCGCCTCGAGCCCGAGGGTTTCGCCGCATCGCTGCCGCCGAGGCTCGCGCAGCCGACCGACGAGATCATCTACGAGATACACGTGCGCGACTTCTCCCAGCGCTGTCCGAACGTGCCCGACCCGGCGCGCGGCACCTACCTCGGCCTCGTGCATCCGGGCGTGCCCTCCGGCAACGGACCGACGACGGGCCTCGCGCACCTCAAGGATCTCGGCATCACCGCCGTCCATCTCCTTCCGATCCACGACTTCACCGCGAAGGTCGGCGAGTACAACTGGGGATACTGGACGACGCTCTTCAACGTGCCCGAGTCGAACTACGCGACGAACCCGGCCGATCCGTTCAGCGCGATCCGCGACCTCCGCAGCGCGATCACCACGCTCCACCAGAACGACATCCGCGTGATCCTCGACGTCGTCTACAACCACACGTCGGATGCGTCGCTCTTCTCGCCGTTCGGCGCGGCCGCCCCCCACTACTTCTTCCGCACCACCCCGGCAGGCCGCCTCACGAACGACTCGGGCACCGGCAACGGCTTCGCGGACGAACGGCCGATGGCGCGCAAGTACATCGTCGACAGCGTGGCGCACTGGCTCGAGCACTACAGGGTCGACGGCTTCCGCTTCGATCTCCTCGGCTGCCACAAGCCCGAGACCGTGCGCGCCATCTGCGAGCGCGTGAAGTCGATCCGCCCCGACGCGACGCTCTACGGCGAGCCGTGGACGGGCGGCGGGCCGATCCACTTCGGCAAGGGCGCGCAGAAGGGCCTGCCGATGGCGGTCTTCAACGACCACCTGCGCAACGCTATCCGAGGCGATCTCGACGGCACCGCGGTCGGGTTCGCGACCGGCGCCGGCGGCGACGTCGAGGCCGTCCGGCGCGGCATCAAGGGCGCGATCGACGACTTCACCGAGGAACCGACCGAGACGATCAACTACACGAGCGCCCACGACAACCTCGTGCTGTGGGACAAGATCGCGAAGACGCAGCCGTCGCTCGGAGACCGCACGCGGCGCATGATGCAGAAGCTCGCGATCGGCGTGGTGCTGACGAGCCAGGGAGTCCCGTTCCTGCACGGCGGCTGCGAGTTCGCGCGCACCAAGCAGGGCAACCACAACAGCTACGACGCCGGCGACGAGATCAACGACTTCGGCTGGTCGCGCAAGGCGGAGTACGGCGACATCTACGCGTTCACCAAGGGTCTGATCGAGCTGCGCCGCGCGCATCCTGCGTTCCGCATGGCCGACGACGAGATGGTGCGGCGAAGCGTCTTCTTCGAGAACCTCGGCCGGACGGTGGCGTTCACGATCGACGGGACGGCCTCCGGCGACAGCTGGTCGCGCATCTACGTCGCCTACAACGACGAGCCGGGGCCGCTCGAGATCCCGCTGCCGCAGGGCGACTGGACGGTCGTCGTCGACGCGACGCGCGCAGGCACAGCGCCGCTCGGAACGGCGCGCGGCACGGTCACGCTGCCGCCCTACTCGATGTTCGTCGCGCATCGGGATTGAGCGGACGCGCTCACGAAGGCGGAGCGCAGCGAAGCGCTCGGCTGCGCTGCCCGTCACGCAGCCGGCTCGTCGCGCACCCCGTCCCGCACCACCACCGCCATCACGAGCGGCACCACGAAGATGGTGAAGATCGTCGACACGAAGAGGCCGCCCGCGACGACCGCGCCAAGCCCGCGGTAGAGCTCGCTGCCCGCGCCCGGCGCGAGGACAAGCGGCAGCAGGCCCATCACGCTCGTCAGGCTCGACATGAGGATCGGGCGGACACGCGTGCGGACGCTCTCCGCGATCGCGGCGCGCGCCGGCAGCGCGACGCCCTTTCCGACGGCGGGTGCGCCGCGCAACCCGCGGAACGCGAGGTCGGACGGCGCCTCGTCGCCCTCGCCGCGCATGAAGTTGCGCGCCTGGTGGACGATGAGGATCGCGTTGTTGACGACGACGCCGATCAGGATCACGAAGCCGAGCATCGTCAGGACATCGAGCGTCTGCATCGGCATGAGCGGCACGCTCAGGCTCCAGAGGAAGACGGCGAACAGCGCGGCGACGCCGCCGACGCACGCGAGCGGCACGCTGAAGAGGATGACGAGCGGCAGCTTGAAGCTCTGGAAGAGCACCACCATCACGAGGTAGCAGACGAGGAGCGCGAGGAACATCGAGCTCGTCACGAGACCGGTCACGCTGCCGTCGCCGAGCAGCGTCTTCTGGATGCTCGCGAGCTTGCTCGCGCTTCCCGCGATGTCGGTGCGGACGCCGGCGGGGATCGCGCCCTGCGCGCGGGCGTCGGCGAGCGTCGTCTCGATGGCCGCGATCGCCTCGTCGAGCGCCATCGTCGGGGGCGCCGTCACCTGCAGGCTGACCGCCCGCTGGCGGTCGACGTGGTTGATCTGGGTCGGCGCCGTGCCGCGCTCGACCGAGACAAGCGCGCCGAGCTGGACGGCGCGCCCCTTCGGCGTCGCGATCGGCGTGTCGGGCAGCATGCCGAGGTCGCGCGACGCCACGTCGGCGGCGGCGACCGCTGCGTGGCGCTCGACCACCTTCAGGTCGATCGACTCGCCGCGAAGGCGGTACTCGCCGACGATCGCGCCGTCGCCGGCCGCGAGCACCGCGGTGCCGAGCTGCGCGGGCGAGAGCCCCGCTTCCGCGATCGCGCGCTGGTTGGGCACAAGGCGCACCTCGGGGCCGGGGAGGTTGAAGCTCGGCGGATCGGGCTGCACGGAACCCGGGCCGAACGCGCCCATCAGGCGAAGGAACGTCGCGTTCGCAGCCGCCGTCACGCCGTCGAGGTCGTCGCCGGTGAAGTCGACGCGCACGGCGCTTCCGGACGAGCCGCTCGTCCTGAAGAGCGGAACCTGGAACGCGAACGCCAGCGTGCCCGGCAGCACTTCCGGCCGGGTCGAGTGGTTCATCAGGTACTCGTTCGCCGTCGCGCGCGATCCGTCGGTCGCGACGCCGCCATGGAACATCGCGCCCGGGAAACTCACCACGAAGTAGTTCTCGACCGCGGACGGCTTGATGGTGTCGCCGACCTTCCACGCCATCCACGGCGCGACGGGGACGCTCGGGAGCGCCTCTTCGGCCGCGGCGCGCTCGGGCGAGCCGGCGGGCAGCTTGCCGGCCTCCCAGTACGGGCGGACCACGTCCTCGATCCGCTCCGCGATCGCCGTCTGCTGCTCGAGGCTGGTGCCTGGCGGCGGCAGAATGAGGCCGAAGACGAGGTTGCGGTTGCCGCGCGGCAGGTAGTCGCGCGGCGGAAGCAGGAACACGGTGCCTGCGACCGACACCGCCGTGAACACGAGCGCGATCGCGAGCGCCACGAGCCGCCGTCCCGACACCCGGAAGATCAGCCGCGAGATCAAGGTCGACAGGCGGCCGATCCACCCCCTCTCGGTGAGCGACGCCGTTCCCGCCGCGAGCGGCCTGAGAAGCCGCGCCGCCGCCGACGGAACGACCGTGATCGCCACGATCATCGACAGGAGTACGCTCACGCTGAGCGCGATGGCGATGTCGCGGAAGAGCTGTCCGACCTCGTCCTCGATCAGGAGGATCGGGATGAAGACGACGACCGTGGTGAGCGTGGAGCCGAGGATCGCGCCCCAGACCTCGCTCGTCGCGTCGATCGACGCGCGCAAGGGGCTCTTTCCCCTCTCCATCTGCCGCCAGATGTTCTCGAGCACGACGATGGCGTTGTCGACGAGCATGCCGACCGCGAAGGCGAGGCCCGCGAGGCTGATGACGTTCACCGTGCGGCCGAGCGCGAGCAGGACGACGACCGTTCCGATGATCGAGATCGGGATCGCGATGCCGATGATCGCGATCGCGCGCCATGAGCGCAGGAAGAGAAGCAGGGTCAGCGTCGCGAGCAGGCCGCCCTGCCAGATGTTGCCGGTGACGAGCGCGATCGCGTCGTCGATGTAGGTCGTCTGGTCGTAGACGATGCGCAGCCTGAGCGGGTCGGCGGCGAATCCCCGCCGCTCGCTCTCGGTGGCGAGCATCCCGCCCTCGGCGTTGAGCTCGTCGATCGCGGCGCGCACGCCGCGCATCACCTCGACGATGTTCGAGCCGACCTCCTGCTGCACGTTGATGGCGATGACCGGCTTGCCGGAGCTGCGCACGAATCCCGAGGGCTTCTTGTAGGTGACGACCGCCTCGGCGACGTCCCCGACGCGGATCGGCCGGCCGTCGCGCACCGCGACCACGACCGCCTCGACCGCGGCGGTCGACTCGAACTGCCCGACCGCGCGGATCGCGACCTCGCTCTTCGACTCGCGGACGCTTCCGGCGCTTGCGTTGCGGTTCGCGGCGGCGAGCGCCGCGATCAGGTCGTCGACCGTCAGTCCGCGCTGCGCGAGGCGTTCGGCGTCGAAGCGCACCTGGAGCTCGCGCTCGCGTCCGCCGAGCGCGTTGACCTCGCTGACGCCGTTCACCCGCTCGAGCCGGGGCTTGATGCGGTCCTCGGCGAAGTCCTGCAAGGTGCGGATGTCGAACGCATGCCCGTCGGCCTCGACGCCGCCGGCGCCGCCGTCATCTCCTCCTTGGAGCACGATCCACGCGATGTAGTCCTTGTTCTCCGGGTCGCTCGCCTCGACGACGGGCTGGTCGACGTTGGGCGGATACGCCGCGACCTGCCGCAGCTTGTCGCTCACCTCGCGCATGGCGGCGTCCGGGTCGGTGCCGACCGCGAACTCGAGCCGCACGCGCCCCGAGTTCTGGCTCGAGACGCTCGTCATCTGCTGGATGCCGGCGACGCCCTGCAGCTTCTCCTCCTGCTTCTCGACGATCGAGCGCTCGACCTCGGCGGGGCTTGCGCCTTCCCAGAAGGTCGTGACGCTGACGATCGTGCTCGAGACCGTGGGCGTCAGCTGGATCGGCAGCCGCTGGAGCGCGAGGAACCCGGCGAGCGCGACCATGAGCACGCAGACGACGACCGTGACCGGCTGGCGGACGCTTCCCTCGACGAGCTTCACTTCTTCGCCTCCACCGACGCAGCGATCGGCGCGACGGTCGAGCCCGGGATCAGCCGCTCGTTCCCCTCGACCACGACCGACGCGCCCGCCGCAACGGCGCCAGGGTCGAGCGCGACGTCGTCGCCGACCGGAAACGCCACCCGAACCGGTGTCGGCACGGCGACGCCGCCGCGCACGACGAAGACGCTGGTGTTGATGCCCTGGTAGACGATGGCGTCCTTCGGCACGAGCGTCCACCGCGAGGGCGAACCCTGCGGGACGAACACGTTGAGCGCAAGACCCGCGGCGAGGTTCGCGGGATCGTCGCGCACCATCGCGATCGCGTGGAAGGTACGTGTCTCCGCGTCGATCTCCGGCACGATGCGCAGTCCCGTCGCCTCGACGCGCACGCCGGTCGTCGCCTCGATCTCGAGCGTGCGCAGCGCCTCGACGCGGTTGGAGCCCTCCTGTGCCGACGCCAGCTGCTGCGCGGCCGCGAACATCTCCTGCGGGACGTCGAACCACGCCTCGAGGTGCGCGCCGTCGACGAGCTCGACCACCGCGCCGCCCGCGGGAATCCACGCTCCCGCTTCCGCAAAGCGCCGGGTCACGACGCCGTCGAAAGGCGCTGCGATCTCGAGGTCGCGCCGGCGCTCGGCAAGCAGCGCAGCCTGCGCCTCCAGCACGGCGATCGCGGCCTCTGCCTGGGTGACGAGCGCCCCCGCGACCGCGAGGTCCGACTCGGCGTCGGCGATCTCGCGCGGGTTGGCGCCGCCCTGCTCGGCCGCGCGGCGAAGGAGGTCGAGGTCGCGCTCGGCCCGCGCCCGGCCGAGCGCGCGCTCGACACGCGTCGCGCGGGCGACGGCCGTGCTGGCCTCGAGAATCCTGAGCTCGAGGTCGAGGCGCGACCCGTCGAGCCGCGCCAGCGCCGCACCGGCGCGCACGGACGCGCCCTCTTGCACGAGGAACTCCCGGACGATGCCCGCCTCCTCGGCGGCGACGGTCGCACGCCGCTGCGAGCGCAGTTCGCCGAAGACCTTGCGGCGCGGCGAGAGCGACTCCTCGCGCGCCGTCGCCACCTTGACGGGCGTCGGCGGCGGCCCCTTCGGAGCGCCGTCCTGTGCGAGCGCGAGCGGGGAAAGCGGAAGCGAGAGGAACAGGAGAATCAGGGCGCGGACCATAAGTGCATGGTACGAAGGGCGCTCCGACGCTGCCGCTCTCGGCTACCATCTCCCCCCTTCGGCATCACGCAAGGATCCTCCATGGAAGCAGGCATCGTCGGTCTCCCCAACGTCGGCAAGAGCACGCTCTTCAACGCCCTGACCGCAGCAGGGATCGAGGCTGCGAACTATCCCTTCTGCACGATCGAGCCGAACGTCGGCGTGGTGAACGTGCCGGACGAGCGCCTGCAGCGGATCCAGAGGCACATCAAGACGCAGAAGGTGATTCCGGCGGCCGTGCGGCTCGTCGACATCGCCGGCATCGTCAAGGGCGCGTCGACCGGCGAAGGCCTCGGCAACAAGTTCCTCTCCCACATCCGCGAGGTCGACGCGGTGCTCCACGTCGTCCGCTGCTTCGAGGACCCGGACATCACCCACGTCGACGGCACGGTCGACCCGCTGCGCGACATCGGCACGATCGAGACGGAGCTTCTCCTCGCCGACCTGCAGGTGATCGAGGGCTCGCTCGACAAGGCGCGCCGCAACGCCAAGTCGGGCGACAAGGAGGCGGTGCTGCGCCTCGGGGTCCTCGAGCGGTGCTTCGAGTGCCTGAACGCCAGCAACCCGATCCGCTCGATCAAGTTCGAAGGCGACGAGGCGAAGGTGCTGAAGACCCTCGGCATGATCACGGCGAAGCCGACGCTGTACGTCGCCAACGTCGACGAGGCGCAGATCGGCGCGGAAGGCCCGCTCGTCGCGAAGGTGCGCGAGCACGCGAAGTCGACCGGCGGCAACGTCGTCGTCGTCTGCGCGAAGATCGAGTCGGAGCTCGCGGAGCTGCCGGAGGCGGACCGCGGGGAGATGCTCGAGTCGATGGGCATGAAGGAGCCGGCGCTCAACGCCGTCATCCGCGCCGCGTACGACCTGCTCGGCCTCCAGAGCTACTTCACCGCGGGCGAGAAGGAGATCCGCGCCTGGACGATCCACAAGGGCTTCACCGCCCCGCAGGCCGCCGGCGTGATCCATACCGACTTCGAGCGCGGCTTCATCCGCGCCGAGATCTTCACCTTGGCCGACCTCGAGCAGCTCGGCAGCGAGAAGGCGATCCGCGAGGCCGGCAAGCTGCGCGCGGAAGGCAAGTCGTACGTCATGCACGACGGGGACATCACGCACTTCCTGTTCAATGTCTGAGCGGTGGTGATTTGAGCGGTCGCGGCTGCGGCCGCGACCTCTGGCCAGCCTCGCCGCGAGTGAATCGCGGCGGGCTGAGGGAGAGCGTGATTTGAGCGGTCGCGGCTGCGGCCGCTCCCTCCGGTGCTGGTCACGGGGCCGGCGCTGCGCGCCGCACTGTCGAGGCTTCGGGGGGTTCAGCTAGGTTCGCAAGCACGTGGCACCCGCCGGCCTTTGGCCAGCGGCGACTTGTGGCAGCTCACGGCTCCCCGTCGGCCGCCGGGGGCGGCCGAGCGCTTCGGTGCCGGTACGGGCTCGGCTCGTCCCCGACGAAAAACACCGCAGGCCCCCGCTCTCGTTCAGGGGCCTGCGGAATCAAGTTGTCGGGTTCACATCCGATCAGCGGCGACGACGGCCGACGATGCCGGCGAGGCCGAGGAGCGCCATCGCGCCCGGGGCCGGGATCACGTACGAGAAGCCGAGGTTGTCGACGCTCGCGCGGAGGACCGGCACGCCCGAGGGGAACGCGGCCGCCGACACGGAGATGCTCGTGATCGCGACGTCGTTCGAGTAGAAGCCGAAGAAGGTGGTCGGATCGTTCACGAACAGGAGCGAGCCTGTTCCGTCGGCGAGCGTCACGAACACGAGGCCGGGCGCGAGGTTGCCGTTGACATCGGTTCCGAAGAAGTTGCCGTACACGCCGAACACATCGACCCCGGAGAAGTTGATCGTCATCGATCCGGGCATCGAGGTCGACATCTTGCCTCCGTCGATCTGGAAGCCGCTCGCGGAGGTCGCCGACCAGGTCACGTCGCCGGCGACGCCGACAAGCGGGCTGGTGTACGAGCCGCTGTAGGCATCGAAGTTCTCGAGCGACTGCGACAGGAGCGCGGTCTGGTCGTCGTAGAGGGTCTTGCTGTTGAAGATCGTGATCGCAGCCGACGAGGTTTCGGCAGCGGCGAAGGCGGCCATCGCGGCGACAGTGGCCAACCGGAAGAAGGACATTGAGGGCTCCAGGAACAAGAGAGGGAACGGTACTCGCAGATCTCGAAACGCAACGCGGCCGAACCGGAAACCCGGTCGCGGGGTCGCCTCAGCCGAGGCCCTGTGCTTCCCGAAAGGGAGATCTCATTTGAGGGAAATGAGCAGGGACCAGACGGCGGAAGAACCGCGTCCCGTCTACCTCGCTCCGATACGCAGTATGCCGCCAGATTCCGTTTCCACAAGGCGGACCACGGTCATTTCGCCCGCATTTTTGCGGTCGGGCCTGGAGACAGGGCCAAGCGGCCGAGAATCCATGGGGAACACGCCTGCTTGTCACGATTTATCGGGCAAAGGAACCTCCCCGCCCGAAGGCGGGGCCGTGTCGGTCGATGGCGTGTGCGCGGTCGAACCTGCCCGGAGGGTCAGCGACGGCGACGGGTGCCGGCGAGACCAGCGAGGCCGAGAAGCGCGAGGGCGCCCGGGGTCGGGACCACGGCGAACTGCAGGTTGTCGACGGTCGGATAGACCGCGGGCGAACCGGACGCAGGAGCCGCCGAGATGGTGATCGCGGTGATGAACGCGCTCGTCGCGTAGAAGCCGGTGTAGGCCGTCGCTGCGTTCACGAGACCGACGTAGCTGGTCCCGTTCGAGAGGCTGACGGTGGCGATCGAAGGCACGACGTTGAAGTTGATGTCGGTGCCGAAGAAGTTGCCGCCCACGCCGCGGACGTCCGGTCCGAAGGTGAACGTCAGGGCCTCTGGATTGTTCGTCGAGAGCTGGCCGCCGAACGCGAAGAGCCCCCCGCCTGCGGTCGCCGTCCACGTCACCGACCCGACGCTCTGCGAGAACGGCGACGAGTAGAAGCCGTCCGCGATGTCGTTGAAGTCCTCGAGCAGGATCGCGTTGCCCTGGGCGGTCACGTACGACTCCCACACGAACTGCTGGTTGAAGGCGATCACCGACGCCGACGCGCTCGACGCGACGAGCGAGGACACAGCCGCGACGGTGGCGACCCCGAGAAGCCTGAGGGGAGCTTGCATGATTCCTCTCTCCGGAATGTGGCCCACGTCTCGCGCGGGCGGGAACAGGACAAAGCCGCGAACACCACAGAAACACGCTGCCAACCACGACCTGGAACGGGTCGGGGCAGGCCTGCCGACGGTCGATGGAAC
>JBIKWD010000048.1:0-17284 GCA_044356505.1 Phycisphaerales bacterium | reverse complement strand
AGCTCGATCGTGCGCGCGGTGGTCTCCTCGCTCGTCGCGAGGCCCTTGATGACCTCGACGAGCTTCATGATCGGCACCGGGTTGAAGAAGTGCATTCCGATCACGCGGGGCGCGTCCTTGCCGACCGCGCTCGCGATGTCGGTGATCGAGATGCTCGAGGTGTTGGTCGCAAGGACCACGTCCTCGCGGAAGGTCGCCTGCATCTCCCTGAAGATCTTCTTCTTGAGCTCGACGTTCTCGGTGGCCGCCTCGACCACCCAGTCGGCGCCCTTGGCGTCCGCGAGCGAGGTGACGTAGGAGATGCGCCTGAGGGCGGCATCCGCGTCGGCCTGCTGCAGCTTGCCCTTCTCGACGAGCCGGCCGAGGCTCTTGGCGTGGCCGGCCTTTGCCTTGTCGAGGGCGGCCTGGCTGACATCGATCTGGACGGCGCTGAACCCGGTCTGGGCCGCTGTGAGGGCGATGCCGGAACCCATGGTCCCGGCGCCGATGACGGCGATGGTCTTGACGTTCGACATGGGAGGCGGAATGTAGCAGCCCCGATCCGAGGGGCCGAAGGCCGCGGATCTGCTGATAGACGGGGCGCTCCCGGGCGGAGGATGGGGTCCGCGGGCGGGCAGGAACCGCCGACCTACGTTTTTAGAATTCCCGAATTGTCCTTGAATGTGCGCATCTCGTCGCTAGTTTGGGGGCCATTCCGGCGCATGACGATCCATGCGCGCGCCGCGGCACAGAGCCTGAGAGTCCCCCCACCATCTCAAGAGGAGCCCGCTCTATGAAGATCCGTACCCACGCCGTCATGCTCGCAAGCATCGGTTCGCTGACCCTCGCCGTCTCGGCGGCACCGCAGGTCGGAACGCGTGTCGCGAAGAACCCGAACCAGTCGCATCTCGCCGACTTCGGCGCCGTCAAGGCCGATCCCTGGCTCGCCGAGCTCGGTCAGGCCGAGTGGATCGTGCCCGACGAGTTCATCGTCGAGTTCGGGCCCGAGGCGACCGACGCGCTCCGGCGCACGAACCTCGCCGCAGAGGGGCGCGTGGGCATCGACCTGCTCGACGACACCTGCGCGCGGCACGGCGTGTCGGTCATCCGCAAGCTGTTCGCCGGCGACCCGGCTCCCGCGTTGAAGGCGAAGATCGCGGACGGCAGCCTCCGCGATCCGAGCGGGTTCGCGGTCGTCACCGTCGACCTCGGCAAGACCACGCTCGAGGCGGCGATGGCCGACTTCGCGGCCGATCCGCTTGTCCGCAAGGTCGAGCCGATCGGCGTCCACACCTTCTTCGCTCCGCCGAACGACCCGAGCTATCCGTCGCAATGGCATCTGAACCAGGCGAGCGACCGCGACATCGACGCCCCCGAGGGTTTCGACATCCAGAACGGCGCGCCATCGGTGATCGTCGCGGTCCTCGACAGCGGCGTGCGCTACTTCCACAAGGACCTCGGCGGCTCCGCCGCGAGCATCACGAACACCTCCGCAGCGGCGGGAAACATGTGGATCAACGCCGCCGAGAAGGCGGGCGTCGCGGGAGTCGACGATGACGGCAACGGCTTCATCGACGACTGGATCGGCTGGGACTTCGTGTCTGCGCCCGCGATCACCTGCTGGACCGGTGAGGACTGCACCGGGGCCGACAACGACCCGCGCGACTTCAACGGCCACGGCACGCACTGCGCAGGCATCGTCGCGGCGATCAACAACAACGGCTACGGCACGGCGAGCGTCGCGGGCGGCTTCGCCGGCGGTTCACCGACGACGACGGGCGACGGTGTGCGCGTGATGGCGCTGCGGATGGGCCACAGCGGAAACTCCGGCGGGCAGGAAGTCGGCGTCGTGCGCATGGATTCGGCCGCGTCGGCCCTCTACTACGCAGCCAACAACGGTGCGCGCATCGCCAGCTGCTCGTGGGGTTCGTCGAACACGGGCGGCATCGCGGCGGCGCTCGACTACTTCATCTCGGCCGGCGGCCTCGTCTTCGCCGCGGCCGGCAACTCGAACTCGCAGACGCCCGCCTATCTCAACAGCCGCGAGGACGTCTATTCGGTCGCCGCGACGAACCAGTCCGACGTGCGCGCCTCGTTCTCGAACTACGGCACATGGGTCGACATCTCCGCCCCCGGCGTCGCGATCGTGTCGAGCTACCACGTCGGCAGCGATCCGAACAACGACTACACGGCGCCGCTCGACGGCACCTCGATGGCGTGCCCGCTCGTCGCGGGAGTCGTCGCCAACGTCTGGAGCCAGTTCCCGACCTGGACCGCGGGCCAGGTCTGGCACCGCGTGCGCACGACCGTCGACCAGATCGACGCGCTGAATCCATCCGTCGCCGGAAAGCTCGGCGTGGGACGCGTCAACCTCAACCGCGCCCTGACCAACGCGACGAACCCCGGCTGGAGCACGCCCACCACCTCGGGCAGGATCCTCGTCTGCTTCACGGGAACCCCGACGATCGGCGCGGCCGGCATCGTTCCGCCTGAAGACATCGCGGAGTACGACGGCGCCACCGCCACGTGGCGGCGCTACTTCGACGGCTCCGACGTCGGCATCGGCGGTCGAGCGATCGACGGCATGGCGGTGACGGCGACGGGCGACATCCTTCTCTCGTTCGCATCGGCGACGACGATCGCCGGCCTGACGGGCGGCCCGAACGGCACGTCGGTCGGCGCCGAGGACATCGTTCGCTTCACCCCGACGTCGCTCGGCGAGAACACGGCGGGAACGTGGGCGTTCTACTTCGACGCGACCGACGTCGGCCTCACGACGACAGGCGAGAACATCGAGTCGATCGCGATCCTCCCGTCGGGCGCGATCGGCATCTCGACCGTCGACAACCCCACCGTGACCGGCATCTCGGGCACGGCCGACGAGGACATCCTTGCGTTCACGCCGACATCGCTCGGCTCGGTCACGGCCGGAACGTGGAGCTGGGGCCTCGATCTTTCGGATGTCGGCTACACGCTGACCGCCGAGGACACCGATGCCGCGTGGGTGACCTCTTCGGGCCAGTGGACGCTTTCGATGGTCGGCGCGTGGGCCGCGTCGTCGGCGAGCGGCGACGGCAACGCGCTGATCAACTTCGCGCCGACGAGCTCCGGCACCAACACGGCCGGAACCTCGACGATCTACTTCAACGGCTCGCAGCTGATCATTCCGGCGGCGGCGGCCGTGACGGCCGTGCATCGCGTGCCTTGAGCGCGGGCCACCTTCACCAGCGAAGAACCCCGGCCTGTCGAGCAGGCCGGGGTTTTCGCTTGGTCTTCCGTCGAAATCATCATCGGTCGCGCGCCCCGGGCGCGGACTTCACGCCTTCCACTTGAGATTCATCGGGCCCGTGTAGCTCGCGAGCGGGCGGATGATGCGGTTGTTCGCGTGCTGCTCCATGATGTGCGCGCACCAGCCGGTGATGCGGCTCGCCACGAAGATCGGCGTGTACTGCGGCACGGGGATGCCCATGATGAAGTAGGTCATGCCGCACGGGAAGTCGACGTTCGGGTGGATGTTCTTGTCGCGCAGCATGATCGCCTGCACCTCGTCGCCCATGTCGAACCACTTCTTCGAGCCCGGCCCCTGCTTCTCGGCGAGCTTGAGGCCCCAGCGCCGCAGGATGCCCGCGCGGTGGTCGCCGTTCTTGTAGACGCGGTGGCCGAAGCCCATCAGCTTGCGCTTCTCTGCGAAGGCGCGCTGCATCCACGCGTCGACCGTCATCTTGCCGCCCGCGCAATCACGATCGATGTCCTTCAGCATCTCCATCGCCATCTCGTTGGCGCCGCCATGCAGCGGGCCCTTGAGCGCGCCGATGCCGCCGCACACCGCGCTGTGCATGTCGGTCTCGGTCGAGGCGATCGTGCGGCAGGAGAAGGTCGACGCGTTGAAGTCGTGCTCCGCGTAGAGGACGAGCGACACGTCCATGATCTTCGCCGCGAGTTCGTCGGGCTTCCGGCCGCTCATCATCCACATGAGGTTCGCGGAATGGCCGAGCGATGCATCCGGGTCGACCGGCGCCTTGCCGTCGAGCGTCATCTGGCACGCGCCGATGATCGACGGGATCTGCGCGAGGAGGCGCTTGGCCTTGCGGAGCCCGGCGGCCGGCGAATTGTCCTCGCAGTCCGGGTCGAGGTGCGAAAGGAGCGACACTCCCGAGCGCAGGATCGACATCGGGTGGGCGTTGGGGCTCTCCTTCGCGATGCGGACGACCGCGTCGCGCACGCTCGCGGGGATCGCGCGCATCGAGGCGATCTCGGCCTTGAACGCAGCGAGTTCGGCCGCCGACGGCTTGTGGCCGACGAGGAGGAGATGCGCCACTTCCTCGAAGGTCGCGTTCTCGGCGAGATCGGCGATCTCGTAGCCGCGGTAGATGAGCTCGGTCTGGGTGACCGCGCAGATGGAGGTGTCGCCGACGGTCTGGCCGGCGAGGCCGCGGGTGTCGACTGGCTTCGGGGACGGGGCGGATGCAGTGCTCATCGAGGGATCTCCAGCAGAACGGAAGGACGGCAAAAACGCCGAGACGGAAGACAGGAGTCTACACAAGGCTCGCCACGAGGGAGGGCTGCGGTACAGTGCGGACATGACGTACGCTCGACCTTTCCGGAGCCCCGCCGCCACGCTGTCGAGGGGGCTTGCCGCCGCCGCCTCCGTCGCCGCACTCGTCGCCGGATGCGCGGGCCCGGCGAAGGTCGCCGGCGGGGAGACGAGGCCTGCCGAGAAGGCGCCCGTCCCAAGCGGCGTCTCCGAGGTCGCCGCCCGCCTCGCCGGCTCGTTCTCGAGCGAGGCGCAGTCGAAGGTCGATCCCGAGTTTTTCGATGTGCGGCTGTACACGACCCCGATCTGGACGTCGCGTACGGACGGCCCGTGGCTCTACGTCGAGCAGGCGATGGCGACGGCGCTCGAGCGTCCGTATCGGCAGCGCGTGTACCGGCTGATCGACCGCGGCGACGGTTCGGTCGAGAGCTTCGTCTATGAGTTGCCGAACCCGCGCGCGCGAATCGGCGCGTGGAGCGATCCGGCGAGGTTTGAGTCGGACAGCCCGGAGGCGCTGGTTCCGCGCGCGGGATGCTCGATCGTTCTGCGGCGCTCCGCGGACGCGTGGGTCGGGGCGACCCATGAACGCGATTGCGAGAGTTCGATGCGCGGGGCGAGCTACGCGACGAGCGAGGTAGTCCTGCGCGACGATGGGCTCGACACCTGGGACCGCGGCTTCGACGACGCGGGCAAGCAGGTCTGGGGCGCGACGAAGGGCGCCTACCAGTTCCGCCGGACCAACTGACGGGTGCACGGCACTGACTGGCACGTGCCGTGCGCCGTTCGGATGAAAGCGAAGCGAGTCGCGAACGCTCCGACCCGCGTCAGAGGCCGCCCCGCGGCCGTAGCGCCAGAGTGAGCGAAAGCGAAGCGAGTCGCGAACGCTCCGACCCGCGTCAGAGGCCGCCCCGCGGCCGTAGCGCCGGAGTGAGCGAAAGCGAAGCGAGTCGCGAACGCTCCCAAAACGGCAACACGCCCGAGCGTCCTCGAGCGTGTGCGTGTGAGCGGCAGGTTCCCTTTCCGCCGTTCACAGGCGTCGCGCTCTAGCGGCGCAACGCCGTCCCTTTTTACCTCCGCCCGCCTTCAGGTCCCTCAACCCGAAGGCTTGCGAAACGCAGACGGTCCCTAAATCGTCTGCGAGCTGGCCGAAGCCAACCGTGTTCATTGTCACCCAAGAACCGATCGAGGCGAGGAAAAGGCGTCCAAAAAGTCGAAAATCACGCTTTCGGGCTGTGCAAGACCGCCTGACCCCTCCAGATGAACCCGACGAGGGTCGGTATCGCCGTTATCCACCCAACATTTCCGACTCCCGAGCCCGGTCCTGCCTCCGAACTCCGCAAACGTGCGTATCTTCGCCGGCCTCCCCGCTGTCCAGAGGCCATGCCGACGCACCGATGCGACCACGCAGCGCCCTGCCCTTCCTTGCCGCCCTGCTCGGAGCCCTCCTCCTCGGGACGGCCGTCGCCCACGGGCAGGAGCCGCCTGACCAGCGCCCGGGCGGCGACTGGTTCGCGAAGGCGGGCCGCGAACTCCGCTCCAAGCACTACCGCATCCTCAGCGACCTCGACCCCGCCGAAGCGCAGATCTACGCGGCGCACCTCGACCTCATGTACGAGGAGTACGCGCGGCGCCTCGCGGGCATCCCGCAGCAGGCTCCCGAGATTCCGTTCGTCCTCATGTTCAAGCGGGAGGCCGACTACCTCGGCGTCCTCCGCAACCGCTACGGCGTGAACGCCACCGGCAGCGGCGGGATGTTCTTCGCCTCCCCCGCTGGCGCGGCCCTCGCCTTCTTCGTCGAGGACCTGCCCCGCACCCGCATCTTCCACGTGATCCAGCACGAGGGCTTCCACCAGTACGCCTTCAGCCGCTTTGCGGGAACGCTGCCGCCCTGGGTCAACGAGGGGCTCGCCGAGTTCTTCGGCGAGGCGGTGGTCGTCGATGGTCGCGTGATCGTCGGCCAGGCGAGTCCCGGAGCCGTCGCCGCGGTCCAGCGCGCGATCGACACGGGGACGACCGTCGATTTCGTGCGCCTCCTCACCATGTCGAACGACCAGTGGAACGCCAACGTCCGCGGTGGCAACGCCTCCGTCCAGTACGTGCAGGCGTGGTCGATGGTCCAGTTCCTCGGCTGGGCCGAGGGCGGCCGCTACCAGCGTCCCTTCGAGGGCTACCTCAGGCTGCTGCACAGCGGCATGGACAGCGAACGCGCCTTCGTGCAGGCCTTCGGCACAAACGACGTCGCGAGCTTCGAACGCGCATGGCGCGACTGGGCCGTGAAGATGAAGCCGTCGGCCTTCAGCGCCGCCGCCGCGCGCATCAGCTTCCTCGCGGAGGGGCTGCGCACCCTCTCTCGCGAGGGCGTCACGGTCGACAGCCTCGACGAACTCGTGTCCGAACTGCGCGAGCGGAACTTCACGATCGAGGTCACGATCCACGGCCGCAAGGAGACGCTCTCCGCCGCCGGTCCGATCCTCGAGATTCCGAAGGACGACCTCGCGAAGGCGCAGCCGACGTTCGATCTGATCCCGGCGCGGCGCCCGTCGCGCTCGGGACCGGCCGAACGCAAGCTCGAGGCCGCCCATCCGACCCCGCCGGTCCTGACGACCCGCGGCCTCGAGCCCCGAGAACTCGTGTTGAAGTGGACCCGGAACAAGAAGACCGGCGACTTCTCCTATCAGCTTCTGTCGCCCAACGAGGCGCCACGCGCTCCGAAGCGGCCGATCCGTAGCGCGGCGGATCCCGAAAGCGCCCGATGAGCTGAAAATCGTCCCGTGGCCCTCCAAACCGCGTCGGCCATGGCCACAATTCCGCACATGCATCCGGTCGACACCGCCTTCCTCCGTAGGCTCCGCGCGCGCGACGAGCAGGCATGGTTCGAGCTCTGGGAGGCGTTCGGTCCCGTCATCCGCGGAACGCTCGCGCGCTGGGGCAACGGCCGCCTCGGCGAGGAGACGCTCCGCGACCTCACGCAGGACACGCTCGCCGCGCTCTCCGACTCGATCGAACGCTTCGACCCGCAGCGCGGCGTTCGGTTCTCGACGTGGCTCCTCGCCATCGCGAAGCACGTGCTCGGCGACGAGATGGACCGCCGCTACGCGCAGAAGCGCGGCAGCGGCAAGCGCGGATCGAGCCTGGACGACGCCTGGATGGGCGAGGCGCGCGTGCCGCAACCCGACGACGAGTACGAGCGCCGCGTGATGGCGGCGAAGGTGCACGCTGCGATCCGCGCGGCGCAGAGGCGCGCGGAGTTCATCCACTTCGAGGCGTACCGCATGCGCGTCCTCGAGTCGAAGCAGGGCAAGGAGATCGGTGAGCTTCTCGGCGTCAGCGAGCCGACCGTGACGCGCCACTGCCAGCGCGTGCGCGAGTCGCTCCGCACCGAGCTCGCCGTGGCCATCGAGCAGTGGAGCTATACCGACGACGAGCGCACCGAACCCTCTCGCGCAGGGCTCGCGGAGGACGATGCCGCGTTCGACGACGCGCTCGGCGAGATCTGGCGCGCGCAGGAGGAGCTCGTCGCGCGCGACCTCGCCGAACGCGACGCAGCCCGGCGCAAGGCTGGTCCGGGAGGCGGCAGGCGTGCAGGGAGTTGAGTGGCTCCTCGCGATCCTCGGGACGATCGTGGCGTGCGTGGCGCTTGTCGCGACGGCCTTGGTCGTCGGGCGGCTCGGCATCGTCACCGCGACGCTCCTCACCCACGTCGGCCGCTCGCTCAAGGCGCTCCTCACCGACGTCGTCCGCTTCCTCGGAGGCGTCATCGTGGCGCTCGCGCTTCTGCCGGTCGCCGTCGCGAGGCTCGTGATCCTCCGTCCCCGCAGCGCGCTCGACGCGCTGAACGCAGCGGGAAACGAGACAGTCACGGCGCTCAGGGCGCTTGGATCGGCGCTCGTCCTGCGACCGCTCGAGCTCGTGGGCCTCTCCGCGCTCAGCGGGCATGTGGGCGCGCGCCTGCGGGTCGCGCTCGGCGAAGAGACGCCGGCGCGAGGCGCGGCGGTCGAGTTCCCCGGCTACACGATCCTGCGCGAACTCGCCCGCGGAGGTTCGGGCGCGCGCCTCTTCGTCGCCGAGCCCGACGCGCGCACGCGCCGCAAGCTGAACCTCGCGGGCGGCCACGTGGTCATCAAGAGCTTCGACTTCGACGAAGGCACGCACGCCGCCGAGATGCTGCGCGAAGGCCGTTCGCTTGACGCCGCGCGCAAGCTCGGGCTCGTGCTCGACCACGAGGCGTCGGAGCGTCGCTTCCACTACGTGATGCGCTACTACGAGGGCATCGACCTCGGACGCTTCGTGCGCAACATGCACGAGGCCGCGGGCACCAACGGCGACGACGGACTCGACCGCGAGCGGCTCGTGCTCGTCGCGTCGCTCGTGCGCGACATCGTGGCGACGCTGCGCGACTGGCACGCAGAGGGTCTCTGGCACAAGGACATCAAGCCTGAAAACGCGATCGTGCACGAGGGGCGCGCCACGCTCGTCGACCTCGGGCTCGTGACGCCGCTCGCCTCGCACATGACGCTGACGACGCACGGAACCGAGTACTTCCGCGATCCCGAGCTCGTCCGGCAGGCGCTGCGCGGCGCGCGCGTGTCCGAGGTCGATGCGGCGCGCTTCGACCTCTACGGCGCGGGAGCGGTGCTGTACTTCGCGCTCGAAGGGACCTTCCCCGCGCACGGCGTGCTCAGCAGCTTCCGTAAGAAGAGCCCCGCGTGCCTGCAGTGGATCGCGCGCCGCGCGATGGCCGACTTCGAGCGCCGCTACCGCGACGCCGAGGAGATGCTCGCCGATCTCGACCGCGCCATCCTCGGCGACGATCCCGGCGCGGTGCGTCCGGCCGACCTGCCGTCGATGGGTGGCGCGCAGCTCGAGCGGCAGACGAGCGCGGAGGAGGCCTTCCTCGCCCGCACGCTGCGTCCGGACGCGGCCCCGCGCGCGGCCGCCCATCCTCCCATCCGGCCGCCCGACGCGGCGCTCCTCGAGCGCCCGCGCCTCAAGGTCAGCAACTGGTGGACGGGCGGCTACAGCGTGGTGTCATTGCGGCCGCTTCCGCCATCGTTCCCGGAGTCGCCACGCAAGGGCCTCGGCGTCGCGATCGCCGTCCTCGTGGTGTCGCTCCTCGCGCTCGGCGCCGTCATCGCCTTCTGGGCGGTCCAGAACTCAGGCAGCGGCAGCTTGATCCAGTTCGATCTGTGATCGCGTCAACGCTGCGGGAAGTTCCACTGCTCGCCGGGCGTGTATTCAAGCAGCTCGTAGAGCTCCTTGCGCGACTGCATGCGCGCGAGCGAGGGCTCGAAGCCGCCGTCCTTCGCGAGCGCCGCGAGTCCCTCGTCGACCGCCTTCATCGCCATGCGCATCAGCGACAGCGGGTAGATCACGATCGACACGCCGAGCGCGCGGAACTCGTCGCGCGTCAGGTGCTTTGTCTTGCCGAACTCGGTCATGTTCGCGAGCGTCGCGCCGGGCGACGCCTTCATGAAGCGCGCGAACTCGTCGCCGTCGTGGAGGCCTTCCGGAAAGACCACGTCCGCGCCCGCCTCGCGGTAGAGGTTCGCGCGCGCGACCATGTCGTCGAAGCCCGTCACATGCCGCGCGTCGGTACGGGCGATGATGACGAAGTCCGCGGAAAGACGGTGCTTCGCCATGGCGGCGACCTTGTCCGCCATCGCCTGGGGCGAGACGAGGTCCTTGCCGTCGAGATGCCCGCAGCGCTTGGGAAACACCTGGTCCTCAAGATGGAGCGCGGCCGCGCCCGAGCGCTCATACTCGACGACGGTGCGCACGCAGCACTCGACCTCGCCGTAGCCTGTGTCCGCGTCGGCGATGACGGGAAGGCCCGACGCGTCGCCGATCTCGCGGATCGTGCGGCACATCTCGGTGAGGGTGATGAGGCCGATGTCTGGGTAGCCGGCGACATTCGCGGTCGCGCCGCCCGAGATGTAGGTCGCCTCGAAGCCGGCGCGCGCGACGGCGCGTGCGACGAGCGCGTTGAACGCGCCTGGGACGAAGACGGTGCCGCGCGCCATCGCGTCGCGGAGCCGGCGGCCTGGATGCGGGGACTTCATGCGCGGAATGTAGCGGAACGGGCGGGCGCGTCAGGCGCCGCCCCGCGCGCGTCACGCATACGACTTCTCGATCGACGCGCCCGGGTAGTAGCGCGCGAGGATCGCGGCCATCGTCGCGCCCTTCTTCGCCATCGCCTCTGCGCCGTACTGGCACATCCCGACGCCATGGCCATGGCCGCGGCCCGAGATCACGAGTTCGCTCGTCTTGCCCGACGCCTTGAGGAACGGCTCGAAGTTCGCGCTCTTCACGCGCTCCTTCGCCGGCCGGAGGTTCTGCGGGTTGCGCGGATCGGCGTTGAGCGCCCACCGCAGTCGCTCGGCGAGCACCTGGAACGGCGCGCCCTTCGCATCGGTGATGGTGAAGACGACGGGGCGTCCCGCCTTGTTGCGCTCGGCGACCTCGACGCGGCGGATGCCGTCGACCTTGAAGAGCGATGCGTAGCCCTCGGCACGCGCCCACACGGGCAACGTGCGCGCGAAGGCCGCAGCGTCGAAGGAAGCCTGCCACTGGTACGTCGGGCTCCACGAGCAGCAGTCGCGGCCGTCGGAGCCGCTGACGGCGAGCGGCGCGATGTCGTTCACGACCGACGTCGAGATCGCGTCGCGCGCCGCGGCACGGGCGCCGCCGCAGCAGCTCGAGTAGTAGGCCGGCACCACCCGCGATGCGTAGACGAGCGTCTCGCCGCGCGTCGCGGCGACCGCGTCAAGGCTGCGCTTATGCGCGGTCGCGCCGATCCAGGCCTGGCCCTGTTCGCCGGCGACCGCGTCGAAATGCCGCCGCGTACGCCACATGGCCATCTCGCAGAGCGCCCAGCTGCGGGCCGCGATCGCCTGCGCGCGGTGCGTCGCGACGCCCCATCCGTTGAAGAGCTCCTTGGCGATGACGCCGGGGAGATACGCCTCCATGGGCACATCGTGCACGACGTCGACGGGATTGTCGGGATCGTTCGGCTGCGGCACGAGCCTGATCGTCCCGGGCCATGTGCTTCCGAAGGCCGTGAGCTGCCGCGGTTCGCCGCGCAGCGGAGCGACGTCGAGCTCGGCGCGCGCGGGAACCGCGACGATCCGCGGATCGCGCGTGTCGACGGCCTCGGTGACGCGCCAGCCTGCATCCGTCCATTCGAACCTCACCGGCGACGCGGCCACGGTGCCGGGGCGACCCGAGCCGCGCTCGACGATCCAGACTTCGGGACCGGGCCCGGTGATCTCGATGCGGGCGGCGCCCTTCGGAAGCGAACCGGTCTTGATGCGGATCGTCGGCTCGCTCGACGGCGGCGCCGGCCGCTCGACAGGCTGCGGCTTGGGCTTGTCCTTCTCCGCAGCCGGCTTGGACTCGCCCGACGTCGTCTTGTCGCCGGTGGTCTTCGACGGTGTCGGCTCGGCGCTTGTACCGCCCGCCGGCTGCTTCGCGCCGCCGCCTGCGGGCGAACCCGGCGCGGGCCGCATGCCCTGCGGCTGCTGGCACGAGACGACTCCGACGGCAGCGCCGGCTGCGGCGACCGCGGAAGCAAGAAGCAGGAATCGACGACGGCGTTCGAGGTTCTGCGGGTCCATGCAGCAATCCTCCGCTGGGGCAGGACGGAATCCTACCCCGCCGTCGCGGGACGCGTCGGGCCTTTCCGAAGGCGAATCAGCTCAGCTGGCGGAGCGTCAGGCCGTGCTGGCCAAGGCGCTCGCGGATCTCGTGAAGGCTTGTGGCGCCGAAGTTCTTGACGCCCATGAGCTCGGCCTCGGTGCGCGAGGCGAGTTCGCCCACCGTCGCGATGTTGAGAAGCTGCAGGGCCTTGCGCGCGCGGACGGAGAGCTCGAGCGCTGAGATCGGCTTGTTGAGCGTCGTCTCGGGAACGATCGCCTTGAGCTCCTCGAGGATGTCCTTGCGGATGCCGCCGCGGCCGGCGCCCTCGAGGTTCTGCCCGAGGCGCAGGCCCTTCTGCGAGAGCATGGCCTTGATCTCGACGAGCGACTGCTCGCCGAAGTTCTTGTAGCTGAGGAGCTCGGCCTCGGTGATCTTGAGGAGGTCGCCGAGCGTGCGGATCTGCATCTTCTTGAGGCAGTTGCGCGCGCGCACCGAGAGTTCGAAGTCGGTGACGGGCGTGTCGAGGATCGCGCTCGAGGGGCCGACGAAGCTCGCCTCGGTCTCGACCTGCATGTCCTTGCTCGCCATCACGTCCTTGAGGAAGAGCCGGCCGCGCGCGTGGTTCGGGTCGGTCTCGACGACCTGGCGCAGCAGGCGCTCGGCGCGTCCGAGCTCGCCGCGGTCCTCGCAGATGACGGCGAGGTTCACGAGCGCGTTGATGTGCGGCTTGCGGCAGCTCGTGATCTCGGTGTAGAGCGCGACGGCCTCGTTCTCCTCGCCGAGGAGGTCGAGCATGTACGCGAGCTTGAAGGTGACGCCATGGTCGTCGCTGATCTCGTTCGCGGCGCGGAGTTCGCGCACGGCGCCCGCGCGATCGCCGGCCTTCTCGAGGCGCTCCGCTTCGGCAAGGTGCTTCTTGACCTGCTCGGGGTTGCCTGCCTTGCCACCGATCACCGTGTCGAGTCCGCTCATCGTCGTGTGCTTCCGGAGAAAAATCGCGCGCCCCGGCGGAAACCGTCCCGCGAGGAGGCGAAGGGCGTCGAGTGTAGCCGCTGCGGGGACGACTGCATATGGCGGCGGCGGCGCTATGCCCTATAACCGCGGGCACGGCTGTCCCGCGACTGTCAGGGCTTCGAGTGATCGAGGATGTGGAGGCGCTTCCATCCGCCCCGCTCGAAGCGGATCGCGAGCACCACGCCGAGGATCGCGATGTAGGCGGTCGCTGCGAGCCACGGGCCCGTCGCCTCGAGCTGCGGGAGGAACCGCACCATCGCGTAGCCGCCGCCGACGATGACCGTCCACGAGAGGGCGACGGTGAGGACGCCGGGGAACACGGTGTCGCCCGCGCCGCGGAGGGCGCCGGTGTAGACGATGCCGATCGCGTCGAGCGTCTGGAAGATCGCGGCGCAGATGAAGATCTCGGCGCCGATGCGGCGGATCTGCGCCGCGAGGTCCGGCGGCGCGCCGTCGTCGATGAAGACGGCGGTGAGTTCGTTGCGGAAGACGACGAAGACGACCGCGCAGACGGTCATCCACACGACGGCGATGAAGACGGCCGCGTGCGCCGAGCGCTCGGCGCGCCCGAGATCGCGTTCGCCGATGTGCTTGCCGACGAGGCTCGTCGCTGCTGTCGAAAGACCCACGGCGGGCATGAACGACATGTGCACGAACCGCATCGCGGCCCAGCCTGCGGTCATGTGCGCGCTGCCGAAGCCGCCGGCGAGCACGGTCATGAAGATCGCCCAGCAGACCATCTCGTTTCCGAACTGAAGGCCCGCGGCCCAGCCGAGGCGGATGATGTCGCGGATCGCCGGGAGATCGGGGCGCCAGGCGCGGCGGATCGCGTAGGCGGCGTCGAGGCGCCGCGAGAGGAACATCGCGAGCGGGACGAGCGCTTCGACCGTCGATCCGATCGCCGTGCCGATCGCGGCGCCGACGACGCCGAACCCGGGCATGCCGGGGACCCCGGGGAGCCCGAGCTCGGGCAGGCCGCGCTCGCCGTAGATGAATATGTAGTTCGCGAGGACGTTCGCGACGTTTCCCGCGATGGCCGCGGCGGTGACGACCTTCGGCCGCTGGAGGCCGAAGAAGAAGTTCGCGAGCGCCTTGGCGCCGACAGTGACGACGCCGGCGCCGAGCAGGATCTGCGCGTACGCGGTCTCCATCTCGACGAGGCGCGGCTCGTGGCCCATCGCGGTGAACAAGGGGCCGATCACGAGCGCGAACGGGAGGAGGACGACGAGCCAGTAGCCGCCCGCCAGCCACAGCCCGGCCCAGCCGTAGCGCGCGATCTCGTCGGTGCGCCCGGCGCCGACGCGCTGCGCGACGAGCGTGTTGACGAGCGAGAGGATTCCGAAGCCGAAGGAGATGGCGACCCAGCTCCACGAGCCGCCGTTGCCTTGGGCGGCCACTTCGAGCGGACCGAGGACCGACACCATCAGGCTGTCGACGAACTGCATCAGCGTGTAGCTGAGCATCGTGATGACCGTGGGCCAGGCCTGGGTCCAGACTTCACGGATGTCGGCGCGCTGTGGAAGCATGTTCGAGCGCTCGCCGCTGCGGCGGCTCGCTTGATCCGGATGCGTGCACGGCACGTGCCGTGCAGTGCCTGGCACTGCCTGGCACGTGCCTGGCACCGACACGCTGTCGATGCAAACACTTGAGGAGAATGGACTTACCGCCAGGCCGCTTCGTGCACGGCACGTGCCGTCCAGTGCCTGGCACTGAGCGGCACGTGCCAGGCACCGTTCGAATCGCGGAGCGGTTGGCGGCCGCTCGGACTCCGGCTGCCCGGACTTTCCTCTCAGAGCTCCCTCTCAGATTTCCCTCTCAGATCTCTACGAGCACCATGTCGCTCTCGACCGTCGCCGACGCCTCGGGCGCATGGTGCGCGCTCGTCATCGACTCCAGGCCTGCGATCTTGGCCATCTCGATACGCGTGGCCGCCGCGTCGTACCCCGCCGCAGGCTTGCCGGCGCGCGCGGCCGCGAGGTCGAGCGCGATCTGCGACTCGCTCTTCGCGAACTCGACCGGATCGATCGCCTGCTCGAAGCCCTGCAGGCGGTTGGTCGCGTTCTCGAACGAACCGGCCTTCTCGACCCACGCAGCGCCCGGCAGCACCACCGTCGCCATCTCGGTGACGGCGTTCGGAAGCGTGTCGATCGCGACGACGGTGGCGACGCCCTTGAGCGCCGCCGCCATCGACGGCGTCACCCAGTTGCTCGGATAGTTGCCGGTGACGAGCGCTGCACCGTACTGGCCGCTCGTGAGCGCCTGCTCGAAGCCCTGCGCGTTGGCGACGGGCCTGCCGCCCGCGAGCGCCTCGAGCACGCGGCGGACGCCGCGCGCGTTGGGCGCCTTCTCAGCGCGGATCGTGAAGCCGCCGGGGAAGGTCTTGTCGTGGCCATGGACGGGCACCGGACCGACCGCGAGGAGCGCGTCGGGGTCGACCGACAGCGCGTAGCGCGCGAGGTGATACGCGTCCTCGCACGAGAGCATTGGGCTCACAAGGAGCGCGAGGTGTTTCCTGGCGACGGCGCGCAGCGACGTCATGGCGCTGTCGACGGCAGCGACGGCGGCCTGCCACGCCTCGACCGGCTTCAGCGGGTCGAACGCGTCGCGGCCCTTGATCGAGGGCATCGTGAGGCGCGCGTCGGAGTGCACGAACTTCCAGCCGTAGCGCACTTCATCGGTGATCCACCACTTGTTGACGGCGTCGTTCGCGCGCGGCTTCACGCGGTAGACCTTGCCGTCGTTGTGCTCGACGGAGATGTTGTCGCCGGAGGCCGTGAGGCCGTCGATCGACGGCGTCTTCTTCAGGAACCAGACGCGCTGCTGGAACAGGAAGTCCTTGTCGAGGAGGGCGCCGACCGGGCAGAGGTCGACGACGTTGCCCGAAAGCTCGTTGTCGAGCGCCATGCCGGGGAAGACGTCGATCTGCTCGGTCGAGCCGCGGCCGTCGACCATCAGTTCGTTCGTTCCGGTCACCTCGCGGGTGAAGCGGACGCAGCGCGTGCACATGATGCAGCGGTCGCTGTAGAGGAGGACATGCGGGCCGACATCCTTCTTCGGCTGCTTGTTCTTCGCCTCGGTGAAGCGGCTCTGGCCGCGGCCGTACTGGTAGGAGTAGTCCTGCAGGTGGCACTCGCCCGCCTGGTCGCACACCGGGCAGTCGACCGGGTGGTTGATGAGCAGGAACTCCATGACCGCCTTCTGGTTGGCGACGGCCTTGGGGCTATCGGTGTAGACGACCATGCCGTCGGCGGCCGCCTGCTGGCAGGTCGGCACGAGCTTCGGGAAGGGCTCGAGCTTGCCCGAACGGGGGTTCGGCGCCCAGACCTCGCCGAGGCAGATGCGGCAGTTCGCGACCACCGAGAGGCCCGGGTGGTAGCAGTAGTGCGGAATCTCGACCTCGTGGTCGAGGGCCGCCTGGATGATGGTCTGGCCGGGCTTGAAGGAGTACTTCTTGCCATTGATCGTGAGCTCTGGCATGGAAGGCGCAATGTAGCCGAACCCCCCGCGACGGTGGCGCGGCTGTTCAGCCTTCCGATGCGCCCGCGGGAAGCGTGGCGAAGCGGATCTTGATGCGGCCGTCCTCGCAGGAGATGGCGCGAACCTCGATGAATCGCCCGTCACCGAGCCGGAAGCGGCGTCCGGGGTGACGCGCCTCGAGGCGCTGCAGTTCGGCCTGGACCTTGCCCGCCGCGTCGAGCCCCGCGTCGGCGAGCGGGATGGGAAGGCGGCCGACCCGCACCCCGCCGATGTCGGTGCGCAGCCGCTCGTCGCCCTCCCCAAGCTCGAGCGACATGCGGACGGTCGCGATCAGACCGAGCGCGTTCGGGCCGATCGGCGTCTCGAGGATCACCGCGCCATCCTCGGAGCCGATCCGCACTTCGCTCGCCGCCGCGAACGGCGCGAACTCGGGGTCGTGCGCCACCCACTTCGGGAGGCGCGTCGCGAGCCACGCGTTGATGTCGGCAGGGTCGATGGCGATGGCCCACGACTCCCCTCCCGGCGCACGCACCTTCGTGACGGCCGCAACCAGCGCCTGCTCGAGCGCCTCGCCGCGCGTCACGGCACCCTCGGGCAGCGTCGGGCGCCCCGCGGGCGGCACGAACGCAAGCACGACGGCCGCGA
>JBIKWD010000047.1:0-17320 GCA_044356505.1 Phycisphaerales bacterium | reverse complement strand
GAAGGTGGTCTCGACGCCGAGCTTCGCGAGGACCTGCGTGCAGAGGTACCGCGTCGGCCCGTAGCACGAGTCGGTCATCAAGAGGTGATCGCCCGCGACGAGCGACGAGAAGAGCGCGACCGACACAGCCGCGAGCCCGCTCTCGACGACGACCGCGCCCGCCGCGCCGTCGAGCGACGCGAGCATGCGCTCGAGCTCGCGCGAGTTCGGGTTCCCGATCAGCCCGTAGGTGTACGGCCCCGTGCGCGTGTTCGCCGTCATCGCCGCTTCAAGTTCGTCGAGCGTCTTGAAGAGGACGGTCGAGCCGCGGTGGATCGGCGTGTTGACGAACCCGCGGTTCGCGGCCGGGTCGCGCGCGGTGTGCGCGAGGCGCGTGCCGAGGCCGCGGGGGTCACGAGGCGCGCCCGGGGAACCGTGTGCGTCTTCAGGCTTCAATTCTGAATCGGCCGCAGGCTGATGTTCCTGAACTCGATGTACGCGCCCTCGCTCTGCAGCGCGATGCGGCCCTTGTTCACCTCGACGCCGGTCGCGATGTTCTGCAGGAGGCCGTTCACCCAGAGCTCGATCGTGCCGCCGTTCACGACGATGCGGTACTTGTTCCACTCGCCGAGCGGCTTCTCGTTGGTCGCGTGCAGCTTCGCGGTGTGGCGCCCGTTGGTGCGCGACGAATCGACCGTGGCGATGTACTCGCCGATGTTCCAGAAATCGCCTGCGTTCTTCGAGTGAAGCTGCGCCTCCATCGACTTCGGCCACACGGTGTCGTCGCCGATCGTGCGGAGAAGGACACCCGAGTTGCCCTCGCCCTTCGCGGGATCGAAGCGCCACTCGAGCTCGAGCACGTAGTTGTCGTAGAGCGCCTCGGTCTGGATGTAGCCGATCGGCCGGCCCGCGCACTGGAGGACGCCGTCCTTCACGCTCCACACCGACATCGGGTCCTTCTTGTCCTTCGTCAGATCAGGCACGAACGCCTTCCAGCCGGTCGTGTCCTTGCCGTTGAAGAGCTCGACCTTCTCGCCGAGCGAGAGCGGCTTGCCGTCGTGCGTCGTGTCGCCGCCCGCGGTCGCCTTCGGCGGCGCGTCCTTCTTCGACTCGCCGGTTGGCGCGGTCTGCACCGTCGCAAGAAGCGGAATGGCGGCGAGAGCGACGAGGATGAACGACTTCGCGAGCATGGGATCTCCGTTTCGGACGCGTACTGTAACGCCTACGCCACGACCGCCTGCGCGTCGCCGCGGCAGTCGCTCGCCGCGATGTAGCCGTCCGCGACGCGCCGAATGCACTGGGCGCGGCCGAAAGCGATCGACTTCTCGCCCGCGACCTTCAGCTCGTGTCCGCGGCTTCGCAGTTCGGCGAGCGTGTCGGCGGGGAACCCAGGCTCGACATCGAGCTTGAGTCCCTCGCTCACCTGCCACCGCGGCGCGTCGAGCGCGGCCTGCGGGTTTGCGCGGTGGTCTTCCATCCGCGATGCGATCTGCAACTGCCCCTGCGGCTGCATGTAGCCGCCCATGCAGCCGAACGCGACATGCGGCCGCGCCTTGCCCGACGCCGCGTCGCGCGCGACGAGCAGGCCGGGGATGATCGTGTGGTACGGCAGCTTCGCGGGCGCGTACTCGTTCACATGTCCCTTCTCGAGCGTGAAGCACGCGCCGCGGTTGTGCATCGCGATGCCGGTGCCCGGGATCACGATGCCCGAGCCGAATCCCTGGTAGTTCGACTGGATGAGCGACACCATGTTGCCGTCCGCATCGGCCGTGCAGAGGAGGATCGTGCCGCCGGTCTTCGGCGGTCCGTGGTTGAAGTCCTGCGCGCGCGTCGGGTCGATCTCGGCCGCGAGCTTCGCAAGCGCCGCGCGGTCGAGGAGCGACGCGGTGGTGACGCGCATCGCGGCCGGGTCGCCCACCTCGCGGTGCACGGTTCGGAACGCGAGCTTCATCGCCTCGGCCGCGAGATGCACGGCGTCGGCGCAATCGGGCGATAGGTCGGCGAAACGCGGATTGGCCGTCGAAACCTCGAGTATTCCGCGCGCGATCTGCGCGGCGATGCCTTGGCCGTTCGGCGGAATCGCGCACATCGTCGACGCGCCGAAAGGCGACTCGAGCGGCGTGACCCACTCGGCCTTGTGCGCGGCGAGATCGCGTTCATCGAGCAACGCGCCGTCTGCGCGCGCTGCGTCGGCGATGCGACGCGCGAGCGAACCCGTGTAGAACGACGCGCCCTCGGTGCGCGCGATCTCCTCGAGCGTGCGCGCGTGGTCGGCGAGCACGATGCGCTCGGCCGCGCGCGGCGCGCGCCCGTTCGGCGCGAACACGCGCTTCCACTCGGCGAACGGCGCAAGCGCGGGGTACGCGCGCGCCCAGAGGTCCGCAGTGCGCGGCGCCACGAGATATCCGTCGCGCGCGAAGCGGATCGCGGGTTCCATCAAGTCTGCGAACGGCAGACGCCCGAAGCGCTTCCACATCGCGGTCCAGCCCGCGACGGCGCCCGGCACCGTGACCGGCTCCCAGCCTCGCACCGGCATGCCGCGCTTCCCGTCGAACGCGCTGCGCGGCTGCCGCGCGGGCGAACGGCCCGACGCGTTGAGCCCGACGACCTCGCCGTTGAAGACCGCAAGCGCGAACGCGTCGCCGCCGATCCCGTTCGTCGTCGGCTCGAGCACCGCCATCGCCGCTGCGGTCGCCACCGCCGCATCGGCCGCATTGCCCCCGCGGCGCATGATCTCGAGCCCCGCCTGCGCTGCGAGCGGCTGGCTCGTCGCGACCGCCATCGACCCGCACACGGCGGGCCGCCGCGCGTCGTACGGCAGGGTCCAGTCGATCTCGCTTCCGGCGTCGGCCGAGTTCTCGGCTGTTTCGTGCATGTCGCGCTCCTTCGAGGCGTGGCGACCTCGCGGCGCACAGCCTACCCTCCCCGCCTCCCTTCCCGTGCTGCCGCGACCACCCGCTGTGGTACAACACGCCTCGCGCCCTTTCGGCGCGTTTGAGGATCCACGATGGCCGGAGTCAAGCAACCCTCGGACAAGAGCCACTTCCTGCTTCCCGACCTTGGCGAGGGTCTCGCCGAGGCGGAGCTCATCAGCTGGAAGGTGAAGGCGGGCGACACCGTGAAGGAGTCGCAGACGCTCGCCGAGATGCAGACCGACAAGGCCCTCGTCGAGGTGCCGTCGCCGTGGGCGGGCACCGTGACCGAGATCTGCGGCAAGCCCGGCGACGTCATCAAGGTGGGCGCGGTCCTCGTGCGCTACGGCGCCGCGAAGGCCGCCGCGGCCCCCGCGCCCGTCGCGGTCGGCGCCGCCAGCGCGAGTTCGAACGGCAACGCCTGCATGTCGAGCCAGATCGCAGCGGGCGCACCCGCGGCGGAAGGCGATCAGGGCACCGTCGTCGGCACGATGTCGGGCACGCTCACCGTCAGCGACCGCTTCGCGCGCCGCGCGCCCGAGGCCGCGGTCGCCGTGCGCGATGGCAAGGCGATGGCGACCCCCGCCGTGCGCGGGCTCGCGAGGAAGTTCGGCGTCGACATCCAGAAGGTCCCCGGCTCCGGCCGCGGTGGCCGCGTGACCGCGAGCGATGTCGCAGCGTTCGCCGAGGGTGGCACCGCCACGATGGTCGAGCCGAGTGCGGCCGGCGTCGCCGGCTTCGCGCCGCGCGCGGCCACGATCGCGCCGGGCTCCGTCTACATCGACCAGAACGATGTCGCGCAGCGCGTGCCGTTCCGCGGCGTCCGTCGCAAGATCGCCGAGGCGCTCTCGCGCAGCGTGCAGACCGCGGTCCACTTCACCGTGGTCGACGAGGCCGATGTCACCGCGCTCGAGGCGAAGCGCCGCGAATACTCGAAGGTCGTCGGCGAGAAGCTCTCGATGCTGCCCTTCATCATGACGGCGATCTGCCGCGGGCTGAAGAAGCACCCGAGCCTGAACGCGGTCGTCGACGACGCGAAGGGCGAGATCATCCTGAAGAGCGCCGTGAACCTCGGCTGCGCGGTCGACACCGACGCAGGCCTCATGGTGCCCGTCGTCAGGAACGCCGGCGCGCTCGCGCCCGTACAGATGGCGCAGAGCGTGAAGACGCTCGCCGCGAAGTGCAAGGACCGCACGATCGCGCGCGAGGATTCGCTCGGCGGAACCTTCACGATCTCGAACGTCGGCAGCTACGGCGGCATGTTCGCGACGCCCGTCATCAACTACCCCGAGGTCGCGATCCTCGCCGCCGGCCGCGCGAAGGAGCGCGTCTGCGTGAAGGACGGCAAGTTCTACGCAGGCCTCGTGCTGCCGCTCTCGCTCTCGTGCGACCACCGCGTCGTCGACGGCGCCGAAGGCGCGCGGTTCCTCAACACCGTCGTCAAGATGCTCGAGGACCCCGACGCGCTCCTCTCGTGAGCCGTCGCGCGGATGGAGGCCTTCCATGCGCACAGCACTCTCCGTTGCACTGCTTGCGTGCGCGCTCGCCGCGTGCGTGTCGACGCAGCCTCATCTCGTGCATGAGCCTTCGCGCGAGTCGGTCGACGAGGTCGCGGCCGCGAGGGGCTTGACCTACACGGCGACGCTTCCGTTCAATGCGGGCACGGGTTACGCATGGGCGGCGACGAGCTACGACGGGAAGGTCGTGAAGCTTGCGGGACAATCGTCGCGACGGGCGGCGGGCGAAGCGATCCCTGGCGGACCGATGATCGAGGAGTTCCGCTTCGATCTCGTCGGCCGCGGAGAGACGATCATCGTGTTCGAGCTCAAGCGGCCGTGGGAACGGAACGTGCCCGCTGCCGACGTGCGTTCGGTGAAGGTCACCGTCAAGTAGGCGTGTGCGCGCAGCGCGGGAAGCGCCATGCAGATACCTTCGATCCACAGCGTCACGGGCGAGTGCCGCGCGTTCTTCGCGTTTGAAGCCGCGTTCGCCATCGATCTCGCCCGCGCGGCCGCGCGCTTTCCCGCGAGCGCGCGCGAGGCGCTGCCGCAGAGCCGGCGCGTCCCGGCCGATGCGGACTTCTCGCAGAAGCCGCTGCGAATCGTGGTCGAGCGCGCGCCGATCGCGATCGGCGCGTGGCGGACGGAGACGGCCGTCGAGGCGACGCTCTACGACTTCGGCGCCGTGAGCGTGGCGTTCCGCGTTCCGATCGCCGGTTCGCCGGCGCAGCTCCGCGCGCTGGCGGCCGCGCTCTGGAACAACACGGCGCTTGCGGCCGCGGCGCGCGCGTGCGTCGAGGAGACGCTCGCGACGCTCGGCGACGCAGCGTCGCGGCCCGAGCTGCGCGGCGCGCCCGAGGACTACATCGTGTTCGTCGTCGACCCGGCGAGCACGGGCGGCGTCGTACCCTCTGTCGCTGCGTTCGGCGCAGACAACCTCGCCGCGCTCGTGCAGCTCGAGGACCAGCCGCTCTCCACCGAGGAAACCGCGGACGCGACCGCGAACGCGCTTGCGTACGGACAGCACGACCTCGTGCTCGTCGACTGGGCGGCTGCGTTCGTGGTCGACGCGCAGCCGGCTGCGACGCTCGCGGTGCTTGAGCTCGCGAATGTGCAGCTTGTCGAGCTCAAGCATCTCGACAGCGAGCTCGACCGCGGCCTCGACCAGGTGTGGGCGATGGCGAACGACCGCAGCCTCTTCTCGCGCTTCCGACTGCGCGCGAACCTGCGCAAGCTGACCGAGCTCGAGCTCGAGGGCGCCGCGCTCTTCGACGGCGTGACGAACGCGCTGAAGCTGTTCGGCGACGCGTCGCTCGCGCGCGTCCAGCGCGCGGCGGGCAGGCGCTTCCGCATCGAGGATTGGGAGAAGTCGATCGCGCGCAAGCTCGAGACGCTCGGCTCGGTGACGGAGCGGCTCGAGAGCCGTCAGTCGCAGTACCGCAGCGAGCTGCTCGAGTGGATCATCATCGCGCTGATCGCGTTCGAGATCGTGCGGACGTTTCTTTAGCGGTCGCGGCTGCGGCCGCTCCCTCTGGTGCGGCTGACGCCGACGGCTGAACTCGCGCGGCTGCGGCCGCTCCCTCTGGCGGGAAGCAGGCGAAGTGCCATCACGAGCGCGGAGCGAAGCGAAGCGCGAGCATGTTGGCGACGGCTTCGCAGGATGTGCCGTGTGGCATCACCTCTGGTGATGGCGGACTCGAACGCGCCGTGTGCGCTCAGGCTGCAGGCTGAAAGCACACCCCGCGTTCGTGGCCGCCACTACCCCCTGCTGCGCAGGGGGATAGTGCCACACGGCACATCCTGCGACACGATCCATCGTCCGCTCAGGCTTCGCTGCGCTCCGCCTTCGTGAGCGTCAGCGCCACCGACCTGATGCGCTAGCCTTTCACCATGTCCCCCGCCCTCCACCGCATCACTCCGCTCCGCACCGGCGCGTTCCGCCTCGATGGCGGCGGCATGTTCGGGCTCATTCCCAAGACCATGTGGTCCCAGTGGACGACCCCCGACGCCGACAACCGCATCGCGCTCTCGACGCGGTCGCTCCTCGTCGAGACCGCGCGCGACGGGCTCGTGCTCGTCGAAGCCGGCTGCGGCGACAAGTGGACCGACAAGGAACGTGCCACCTACGCGCTCGACCGCCGCACCGCGGTCGACGCGCTGCGCGAGGCGGGCGTCGCACCCGCCGACATCGCGCATGTCGTCGTGACGCACCTCCACTTCGACCACGCGGGCGGCCTCACCGTCGCCGCGGACGGCGGCCCCGTGCCCACTTTCCCCCGCGCGCGCATCCACGTGCAGCGCACCGAGTGGCACGACGCCCTCGCGAACAAGAGCACCATGACGCGCACCTATCTCCGCACGCACCTCGACCCGATCGCATCGCAGGTCGAGCTCCACGACGGCCATTGCACGCCTCTCCAGGGCTTCACGCTGCTTCCGACCGCGGGCCACACCTGGGGCCACCAGTCGGTGCTCGTCGACGGCACGAGCGCCGAGGGCGGCACGGCACCGCACCTCTTCGCCGGCGACGCGTGCCCGACCATCCTCCACGCGCATCCCGCGGCGAGCCTCGGCTACGACATGATGGCCTACGAAGCGATGCTCTCGAAGCGCCGCGTTCTCGGGCGTGCCGCCGACGAAGGCTGGATCGTCGCATTCGACCACGATCCGCTGCACGCGTTCGCGCGCGCCGTCACGCGCGACGGACGGATCGAGCTGCAAGGCCTCGCAAACCCTGCGTAAATCCGTCATGCCCCTCGCGCAGCCCTCGCCGCTGCCGTATCCTGCCCCGATGCGCCTGTTCCGCACGATCTCGCTCGTCGCTCCTCTCGCCATCACCGCGCTCGCGGCAGCGCAGGAAGACGCGCCCCCGGCGCCGGGGTTCACGCCCAACACGAGTCCGATCATCGGCTACCTCGTCGGAGCCGTGCTGTTCGGCATCATCGTCGCGATCTCGCTGATGCCGTCGAAGCGTTCGCACCAGGACCTCTGATCGCTCCGCGCCCGTACCGATGCCCGAACGCAAGCCCCAGCCTCCCAAGCGCACGCGCCCTGGCGCGATCCGGGTCCTCGTCGCCGCGAACATCGCCGCGCTCGGGTTCCTCGCGGTCATCGAGCTCTCGGCAGCGGCACGCGCGCAGCAGAGGCCCCGCGGAACCTACACCGCCGCATCGGGGCGCATCGAGGGCACCGAGACCCATGCGCTCTACATCGTCGATGAAGCGACGCAGGACATGATCGCCGTGCAGTGGGATCCCAGGGCCAAGCAGATCAAGGGGCTCGGCTATCGAAGCACATTGGCCGACGCCGCCGAGCTGATGCGGCCGCGGTCGAACTGACCGGTGCGCTTCAAAGCCAGACCGAACACGCCGAACCGAAACCGCACCACTGGAGACGCGATGGAGATCTCGAAAGCCCTGCTCACCGTGTCCGCCTGCGCCATCACGGCGCTGGCGATCGTGCAGGCCGGCAGGCTCGAGCAGTCGGCCGATGCCGGCACCGCCCTCATGGGCCAGGGCGGCGTGATCGCCATCACGAGTTCGGTCGGACAAGGTCCCGACGAAGACCCGTACGAGACGCTCTACATCATCGACAACCGCTCGGAAATGCTGCTCATCTACGGGATGGATGGCGGCGCCAACCCGCGGCTCGCGCTGCGCGGCGGTGCGAGCCTGCCCGCGCTCTTCCGAGCGGCACGCGGTGGCTGAGCCGTGTCGTCCGAAGCGCATCATCGCTCTCTCGAATCCCGCGGGCCGCACCCGGTCCAGCTCCCGCCGCGCCGCGCGGTCGACTCCGTCATGGCGTCGCGGCGCGCGGACAGCTTCGGAAAGCGCTCGATCAAGGCCGCTTCGAAGGATCTTGCGCTCCGGCTCGCGGTCTCGATGACCGACCTGACGACGCTCGAGGGAAAGGACTCCCCCGAGAAGGTCCGGTCGCTGTGCCGCAAGGCGATCGCACCTGCGCCCGCGCTCGACGCCGCGCTCCGTGCATCCGGCCGCGCGCCCATTCCAAGCGTCGCCGCGATCTGCGTCTACCCGAACCTCGTCGCCACCGCGCGCGAAACGCTCGCAGGCTCGGGCGTCAAGGTCGCCGCGGTCGCGACCGGTTTCCCGAGCGGACAGTTCCCGCTCGAGGTGCGGCTCGACGACACGCGCCGGGCCGTCGAGGCAGGTGCGGACGAGATCGACATGGTGATCAGCCGCGGCGCGTTCCTCGCAGGCGAGTACGCGCGGGTCGCCGACGAGATCGCCAGCGTCCGCGAAGCGTGCGGCCCCGCGCACCTCAAGATCATCCTCGAGACCGGCGAGCTCGAGACGCTCGATGCCGTGCGCTACGCGAGCGACCTCGCGATCCGCGCGGCGCTCTCCGTCGGCCCCGCCGCCGACGGCGACGTCTTCATCAAGACCTCGACCGGCAAGGTCACGCCCGCGGCGACCATGCCCGTCGTGCTCGTCATGCTCGAGGCGATCCGCGATGCCTACCGCGAGACCGGCGTGCGCATCGGCATGAAGCCCGCGGGGGGGATCCGAAGCGCGAAGGCCGCGATCGCGCAGCTCGTGATGGTGCAGGAGACGCTCGGCCCGGAATGGCTGCAACCCCACCTGTTCCGCTTCGGCGCATCGACGCTTCTCAACGACATCCTGCGGCAGATCGCGAGGCTCGCGCGCGGCGGATACGCAGCCCGCGACGACTTCGCCGAGGCTTGACCTCGCGATGGGGTTCGTGCCCGATGGCGGAACTTCGCGCCCGAAGGCGGCATGATCAACGCCGTTGATCTGCGTCGGCCGCACGGGTCGTGCGGCTGGTTCCGAGATCAATCCGCAACCGCCCGAGCAGCGGGCGCCGCCTTGCCGCACGACCGCGGAAGCCGGGCCCGCGCACCGAGATATTTGCCGAATCCTCGTGCGATCCCCTGCAAAGGGGAGTGGCTTTCGCGTATCTTCTTTCCTTCAGTCATTTCTCTTCGGTCGCAATCCCGCGGCCCGTAACCCGTTCCCTCCGGTTACACGTCGGTTCCAGTCCATGTCAGAGTGTCGTTGCAAGGATTCCGCGCCTGTCGGCGCACCCCCGCAAGGAAGCGGCTCGGCGAAGTCCGAGCGCTGTCTGTCACTCCGCCCACGCACGGGCGCAGGGGGTGTCCGATGAGCGACACGATTCCGGCCGCGCAGCGGCGCATGGCGAAGGGAACGCTCTTCGGGTACCGGGTGCGCAAGCACATCGGAGACGGCGCGTGGAGCAGGGTCTACGAGGTCGAGGACCTCAAGTCGCACACCGCGTACGCCCTCAAGCACGTCATCTCGGAGGGCGATCGCGAAGACCGCTACCTCGATCAGCTCCGCGCAGAGTGGGAGGTCGGCAGCAAGCTCGACCATCCGGCGATCCGCAAGCTGGTGGCGCTGCAGCACCAGGGCTCGTGGCTCGCCCGCAACGCCCGCGATCTCGGCCTCGTGATGGAGCTCGTCGACGCCTCGCCGATGTCGGAGCAGAAGCGCCCGCCGATGGCCGAGTGCCTCAAGGTCTTCCGCGACGTCGCCAGCGCGCTCTCGCACATGCACTCGAAGGGCTTCGTCCACGCCGACATGAAGCCGCTCAACATCCTCTACACCGACGACCGCCGCACCAAGGTGATCGACCTCGGGCAGGCCGCGAAGATCGGGACGATGAAGGCGAGGCTCCAGGGTTCGCCGGGATTCATCGCCCCCGAGCAGGCGACCGAGGTGCGCGCGAGCAAGGACGCGAAGGGCAAGGAAACCAAGCAGTACGAGCCCGTCACCGAGCTGACCGACGTCTTCAACTTCGGCGCGACGATGTACTGGATCCTCACGCGGCTTCACTCGCCCGCGACGCAGCACACGCCGACCGCGAAGACGCTCGTGCTTCCGCCTGAACGCCTCGGACCAGGCACGCCGATCCACCTCGGCGACCGCTCGGTGCCCGAACAGCTCTCGGTGCTCATCCAGGACTGCCTCGAGAAGCTTCCGACGCGCCGCAAGCCGATGTCGTGGGTGCTGTCGCAGCTCGAGGAACTCTCGACGCGCATGCCGGCGCCCGCGCACGCTTGACGGTCCCTGCGCCGTTCGCCGCCTTCAAAGTTCCGTCGCGGCGCCCGCCCACTCGTCTTCCCAGACCGCGTAGCCGCCCAGGAAGGCGTTCGCGTTGGCCCCGAGGATGCAGCCTTCCGGCACTTCCCTGAGCGCCTTCGCGTTGCCGCCGCCGATCACGATCGCGTCGGGAAGCAGCGCGGCACGCAGGATCTTCACGCACTCGGTGACGTGCCCGCGCCACTTGCGGGTGCCGAGGCGCCCGCGGCCGCGAACGCCGAGATAGTCTTCGAAGCTCATTCCCTTGCGGTAGGGAAGATGCGCGAGCTCCATCGGCAGCACGCGGCGGCCTGCGATCATGCAGGTTCCGAGCCCCGTGCCGAGGCCGAGGAACAGCATGGTCTCGTCGCGAAGCCCGGCCGCGCGGTAGCTGCCGATCGCCTGCATCGCCGCGTCGTTCAGAAGCTTGACCGGCACGCCGAACGCGCGGCGGTAGTCGAAGTCGATCCATCCCTTGCCGAGGTTGACCGGATCCCTCTGCGGACGCCCGTGCCTGATCGGCGTCGGAAGACCGATGGCGATGCGGTCGACGCGCTCGCCGGCGAGGAGCGTGGCGAGGTCGCGCACGAGCCGGTCCGGGGTGTAGTCCGGGCCGGACGGCGTCGCACGCTTGTCGGTCCAGTGCGCGCACCGCGCCTTCGCGTTGGTGCCGCCGATGTCGAGCGTGACGGTGACGGGTTGGTTCGACGACGGCGCCGCGGACATGCCGCTTTCGTCGGCAAGAACGGCTCGCCCAGTTGAGGCGGCGCGCGCTCTTTCGGGAAAGAGCGCCGTCAGTCCTTCTTCTGCACCGGAATCTGCACTTCCGACCACTTCACGCGGTTCGAGATGTACGGACCGTTGTAGTGGAACGCGCGCGGGTCGCCGGCGACTTCCCACTCGGGATGCTCGGCAAGCCAGGCGTTCAGCTGGCGCAGGCCCTTCTCGACGACGCCCGTGCCGTACGGCCCGTTCATGCCGACCGAAAGCACCGTGAGCTCGGGCCGGTCGGTGATGACGATCTTGCCGTCCTTGCCCGTCGGCGCGAGGTCCTTGGTGCGGTAGAGGAAGCTCATCGTCCACGACATCGAGTCCTTGGGCGCCTGCTTGCCGGTGCCGGGCTCGAACATGTCGCGGTAGTCCATCTCGACGGGGCTCGTCATCGCGATGTCGTTGTCCTTGATGTGGTTGAACAGCGGGAAGAAGCCCATGTTCATGCCCATGCCCGCGTTGCCGCTCGAGACATACTCGGCGCGGCGCACGGTCGGGTAGCGCTTGATGTCGATCGCGCCGGGCGGCGTCGGCTCGGGGTAGCCGGCGGGAAGCGGGCTCTCGATCTGCGACGGACCGAAGCGAAAGAGTCCGCCACGGATCTCGATCTGGGCCGTCATGTCGCCGCCGACGCGGGTGATGAGCTCGGGCGTGCGCACGGGCTGGCACTCCTCGGCGCCGGGCTCGGAGGCGCGGCCGGAGTGGAGCTGGACCTCGGTGGTCTTCGTTGCGTCGGCGGTCGCCTTCTCCTCGGCCGACACGGCGCCGGGGGCGGAACCGCTGCCGCCATCGGTCGCCTTCACGGGCTCGGGGATCTTGTTCGGGTCGGACTCCGTCGAAGCGCAGGCGGCGAGGGGTGCGAGGACGAGGAGGGCGAGCGGCCACCGGGAGAGGAGACGAGTCATGCGGTGGACTTCGCCATGAGCGCGGTCCGAGATTCGCCCCCCGTTACACTCACCGCCGTGACCATCGCGCCATTTGCCTACGCCCCTGCGCCGGAAAGCGTCCGACCAACGCTCAGGTCCGAGTACGGCCTGTTCATCGGGGGCCGTTTCGTCGAACCGAAGTCGGGCGCGGCGTTCAAGACCATCAACCCCGCCACCGAGGACGCGATCGCCACGGTCGCCGACGCGGGCGAGGCCGATGTCGCCCGCGCGGTCGACGCGGCGCGCAAGGCGCTCCCCAAGTGGGCGAAGACGAAGCCGGCCGAGCGCGCCAAGATCCTCTTCCGCATCGCGCGCCGCATCCAGGAGCGCTCGCGCGAGCTCGCGGTGCTCGAGTCGATGAACGGCGGCAAGCCGATCAAGGAGTCGCGCGACGAGGACCTCCCGCTCGTGGCGCAGCACTTCTTCCACCACGCGGGCTGGTGCGACAAGCTCGACTATGCGTTCGCGGGCGCGAAGCCGCAGCCGGTCGGCGTGTGCGGACAGATCATCCCGTGGAACTTCCCGCTCCTGATGGCTGCGTGGAAGCTCGCGCCCGCGCTTGCGTGCGGCAACACCTGCGTCCTCAAGCCCGCCGAGACCACGCCGCTCACGGCGCTCATGCTCGCGGAGATCCTCCAGGAGTGCGGCCTGCCCGACGGCGTCGTCAACATCGTGACCGGCGGCCCCGATGCAGGACGCGCGATCACCGCGCTCGCGGCGAAGGGCAAGGTCGACAAGGTCGCGTTCACAGGTTCGACCGAGGTCGGCAAGGCGATCGCGAAGGCGCTCGCGGGTTCGGGCGTGAAGCTCACGCTCGAACTCGGCGGCAAGAGCCCGAACATCGTGTTCGCAGACGCGGCGCTCGACCAGGCGGTCGAAGGCGTCGTGAGCGGCATCTGGTTCAACCAAGGTCACGTCTGCTGCGCGGGTTCGCGGCTCTTCGTCGAGGAGTCGATCCACGAGGACTTCATCGACCGCCTGCGGAACCGCATGCGCTCGCTGCGCGTGGGCGACCCGCTCGACAAGAACACCGATGTCGGCGCGATCAACTCGAAGGCGCAGCTGGCGACGATCGAGCGGTATCTGAAGGCGGGGTCCGAAGAGGGCGCGGAGAAGTTCGAGGTCGCCTGCGACCTGCCGAAGAAGGGCTTCTGGTGCCGCCCGTGCATCTTCACGGGGGTGCAGCCGTCGCACACGATCGCGCGCGAGGAGATCTTCGGGCCGGTCCTCAGCGTGATGACCTTCCGTACGCCTGAAGAAGCGGTGCAGCGCGCCAACAACACGACCTACGGGCTCAGCGCCGGCGTGTGGACCGAAAAGGCAGCGCGCGCCCTCGAGATGGCGAACCGCCTGAACGCGGGCGTCGTGTGGCTCAACACCTTCAACCGCTTCGACGCGAGCGCGCCGTTCGGCGGATACAAGGAGTCGGGCTTCGGCCGCGAAGGCGGGCGGCAGGGTCTCGCGGCGTATGTGAAGCTCGGAGGTGGACGATGAGCGCGACACTCAACAGCGGACGCGTCGAGGTCGCGAAGACGCTCAAGCTCTATGTGAACGGCGCGTTCCCGCGGAGCGAGAGCGGCCGCACGGTGCTGGTGCTCGATGCGAAGAAGCGCGCGTTCGCGCACGCGTCGCACGCGAGCCGCAAGGACCTGCGCGATGCGGTCGAGGCCGCGAGCGCCGCGCAGCCGAAGTGGGCCGCGGCCACCGCGTACAACCGCGGGCAGGTGCTCTACCGGCTCGCCGAGATGCTCGAGGCGCGCCGCGCGGAGTTTGCGTCGCTGATGGTGTCGATCGAAGGCCGCTCGAAGGCCGACGCGACGAAGGAAGTCGACCGCGCGGTCGACCGCTGCGTGTGCTACGCGGGCTGGACCGACAAGATCGCGGCGGTGCTCGGCGGCAAGCAGCCGGTCGCCGGGCCGTACTTCGTCTTCACGATGCCCGAGGCGATGGGTACGGTCGCGGTGGTGATGCCCGATGAGCGGCCGCTCCTCTCGATGGTGTCGCTGCTGCTGCCCGTCGTCGCGGCGGGGAACTCCGCGATCGTGATCGCGCCGGTGGCGGGCAAGCCCGCGGCGAACGCGCCGCTCGCGATCGCGTTCGCGGAGGCGGTCGCGACGAGCGACGTGCCGGCGGGCATCGTGAACATCCTCACGGGTGCGCGCGCGGAGCTCTGCCCGTGGATCGCGTCGCACCGCGAGATCGCGGGCGTCGCGGGCGCGCGGCTTTCCGCGGCCGACGCGAAGGCCCTCGAACTCGGCGCCGCGGAGAACCTCAAGCGCGTGCATCTCTTCCACGACGCGCCTGCGTTCGACGACGACGCGTTCTGGCATTCGCCGTTCGCGATCTCGCCGTTCGTCGACCTGAAGACGGTGTGGCATCCGAGCACGCTGCACTGAGCGGGCGCGGGGGCCACGGAAAGGCCGCCCGAGCGCGAAGCGCGCAGATCCAGCCAGCGTCCACGAGCGCGGAGCGAAGCGAAGCGCGAGCAGGTTGGCGAGGCGTGTCGCCCCAGCCAGAGGGAGCGCCCGCAGGCGCGACCGCTCAAGATCGTGTGGCGACACCATCTGGTGATGGCGGCATCGAACGCACCCTGCGCGCCTTGCCTGCAGGCTGAGGGCCCTCGGCGCGTTCGCGGCCGCCACTACCCCCTGCTGCGCAGGGGGTAGTGCCACACGGGACGTCCTGCGACCCCAGCACCGTCCGCTCGCGCTTCGCTTCGCTCCGCGCTCGTCATGCCCTACCGCACGACCCCTCACGCACCCGGCATCGCCCGCTCCGACCGAACGCGCCGCCGTTACCCTTCACCGCATGGACCTCCGCAAGATCCGCTTCGCGCTCGCGCTGCCCGCGGGCATCCTCGTGATGGCTGCGTTCACGGGCCTGTTCGAGAACCTCGGCATGCGCCTGTTCGAGCCACCGCAGTCGATGCTGGATGCGAAGGCGCTGATGCAGAAGGGCGACCCCTCCGCCCGCGACGCGATCGCCGCCGCGATGCACGACATGCCGCTCGGTGCGCTCATCGCCGTCGTGGCCGCCTGGACGCTCGGCGCTGCGCTCGGCGTGTTCGCCGCGTGCCGAGTGTCTGGCGCCAACTTCGTGCCGCTCTCGGTCGCTGTCGCGATCCTGAGCGTCGCGTTCGTCTCGATCACCCTGATCGTGATCCCGCATCCGATGTGGATGAACATCGCGGGCGTCGTGCTTCCGCCCGCGGCCGCGCTCGCCGTCGGCGGCCTTGCGCTCACGTGGATGCCGCGCGCGAGGGTGTCGTAGCGGTCGCGCCTGCGGGCGCTCCCTCACACCACCGTGAGTCCGGGCATGCGGCCGTCGGGCGAGAACACGAGGATCTCGTTGGCGCCCGCGCGCACTTCGGCGGCCGGCACAGTCGCCGTCCGCACGAGATTGCGCGCAGCGCCCTTTCCACCCGCGACGCCGCTCGCGCCGTCCTGTACGATCGCGCTCGCACCGTTCACAAGCACCGTCGCGCGCGCGCCGGCCGCGAACACAGCCCGCAACCCGAGCTCGCGCGGCGCCTCGAGATGAATCGTCGTGCGGAACCAGGTCGGCACGCCCGTCTTCCTGCCGGGCGCCGACTTCGCGACCGATCTCGCGCGCGCCCAGCTCGCAGGCGGCGCGACGCGCATGAACGCCCACTCGGCGGCGACCTCGGCCTTCACCGCGAAGAGACGCGCATCCTTGACATCCGCGTGCGGCACGCCGTCGTACACCAGCTCGTTGTCGCCGGGCTCGAGCACGGCGTTGCGCGCCTTGGGCGGCTTCTCGCCCTTCTTCAGGGCCTTCGGCTTCATCGGCACCAGCTTCGCGGCCGGCAGCACGACGAATGAAGCGCTGTCCGCCGGACCGATGCATGGGAGAAGCTCGCCGTTCAGACGGAATCCATGATCGCCCGCCGCCATCGCGGCCGCCGCCCGCGGCGGGAGCCACACGACGACGTCCTGCTTCTGCGGCGGAAACGTCCAGCGCATGGTCCGGTGCGACACATCGTCGTTGAAGTCGAGTCCCCAGACGAAGCGTCCGACCGCCGTCGCGTCGCGCGGCGGCTGCGGCACCGCGTCGCGCTTCACCGCCTTGAGCGGCGCAAGCTCGACGAGCGCGCCGAAGACGCCGGTCGGCGCACCTGCCGCACGGCCGGTCGACGGCAGCCCGTCGTTTGCGACCGCTGCGACGATCGTGTGCATGCCGCCGGAGGCGATTTCGAACGGACACGCCCCGGCGTGCTCGCGCGGCGAACCGTCGATGAAGACCGTTCCATCGAGTTTGCGCGACGAAGGGAGCGCATAGACCCGCTTCGAGCCGCCCTGCTGCCTGAACCGCGCGCGGTAGTAGGCGGTCTCGGCCACGACGCCGCAGGCTCCGGGCGAGATCGGCCGCGCAACCCGCGCGAAACGCGCGTGGCTGCCGTCGAGCACATCGCCTTCGGCGAGCGCGGCGAGGTCGCCGAGCTTCAGCGCCCGTGACGCCGCAGCCTTCGCAGCCACGGCGGGCTTCATGCGACGGACGTGGCCGTCGGCTGCGACGGCGACGAGCACGGCTCCATCGCGGTCGACGAACTCGAAGCCATCGGCCGCGACACCGACTCCATCGGCGAGCGCAGATGGGACGGCGACGACGCGCAGCTTGCGCACCGACACGCACTTCGGCGCAGCGCCCTCGGCCGGCACCGTCAGCGTCACGGCGCTGCCGTCGACCTTGATCTCGATCCTGCCGCGCGGCTTGCCGGCGACGACGAGGAGATCGCCGGAGAGCGCGACCAGCGAACCCGTGCAGCGCCCGAGGCGCGCGCCGTTCAGGACGAGCTCGCCACGCGCAAGGAAGTCGACGCCGCCGTCGTCGCGGCTGCGTCGCTCGAGACGCGCCTGGATCTCTTCGACCGTCATCTTCGCGAGCACTTCGCCGAACGTGCTCGCGAAGACGAGCACGCGCCGAAGGTCGAACAGCCCGTGCCTCGCGCGCTCGGCCTGTCCGCTCGCGCTCGTCGCGCCGCGATGACGTCCGCCGGAGGCCTCTACCACGAAGTCCGAGCGCACCATGACGCGCGACGCAAGATCGGCGGCGCTCTCCTGCCACGACAGGATCGCCATCGGCGGGGCCTCGGGCTGCACCTCGCGCAGCTCGGCCATGCGCCCGGCCGGGTC
>JBIKWD010000213.1:0-4968 GCA_044356505.1 Phycisphaerales bacterium | reverse complement strand
AGCGAATCGATGAGGTTGGCGCCTGCGTCGGTCCGCGCGTCGGTCGCGCGCAGCGCGCTCGCAAGGAATCGGAACGGGCGCTTCAGGAGCGTGCCGCGCGACGCGCGGAACTCGGGCGTCGCAAAGAGCGTGCGCAGGACCGCAGGAATCTGCCCATCGGACGCGCGGAACGACTCTGCGACGAGGTCGACGGCCGCAGCTGGCGCAGGATCGCTGAGAAACGCGCGGCAAAGCCTCCGTGCGACATGATGCGCGGTCGACGGGTGCACGCACACGATGTCGAGCAGCCGTTCGAGGTCATCCTCGTCGCCGCCCGCGGGAATACGCACGCCGAGCACTTCCTTCTCGCCTTGGTCGTGACGCGTCGGGTCGAACGCCACGCGCGAAACGCGCCCGCGCCAGAACTCGTGCCCGTAGGTCCAGCCCGAAAGGCACCGCGCTGCCTCGAAGACATCGCGCTGCGTGTAGCCGCCGTCGACACCGAGCGTGTGGAGTTCGAGCAGCTCGCGCGCGTAGTTCTCGTTCGGCTTGTCTTCTGGGTGCACGACCTTGTTGTCGTGCCCGTCGAGGTAGATGAGCATCGCCGGGCTCGTCGCGCTCGCGCGGACGAGGTCGCGGAAGCGGCCAAGCGCGTGCGGACGCACGACCTCGAGCTCGTCGGCGAAGCGAACCCAGCGGCATTCGCCCTTCGACGCGACGATGTTGAGGTGGTCTGTCCAGAACTCGACCATCACCTCGTGCAGCTGCCTGCGCGAGTACACCGCGCGGATGATGCGCGACTGCCCGATCGCGAGGAGCATCTGTTCGGGCGTGAACTCGTAGTGCTCGGAACGCGGGACCTGCAGCGGCTCGATGCCGCCGAGCCGCCAGTCACAGCGCGTGTCGTCGATCGACGCGGGGTCCAGCTGTTCGGCGAGGAACGCGTCGATCGCGCTGCCGCCCTTCGCAAGGCCTTCGAGCCGCGCGCGGTCGCCAAGCCGCGCGCCAAAGGCGAGGCGCTGCAACGCATGCGTGACCTCGTCGATCGAATCGCCTTGCGGCGGTCGGAACGGCCCGTCGTCCGGCCCGAAGGCCGCGTCGAGCGCCGACTCCTCGAGCCGCTGGCATCCACGCCCGAACATGCCAAGCGACGCGAGTACGCCGAAGGTCCCAGCCGTTTGCAGAAAGGTTCGGCGCGTGTGGATCGTCACGGAAGAGCTCGCTTCAAGCGGCTGCGGTGAAGCCAATTCAGACGGCGGGCAGCGGGGGAGTTGGATTGCTCGCGGGTGGAAGCGGCGAACGGCCCCCGTGACGACCCGCGAGGCGACCGACGAGACAACCGACGCCGCATGCAAGCGTCAGCGGCAGCACGACGAACCAGCCGAGGATTGGGAGCATCCAGGTCAGCGCCACGAACCCAGCGCCGCGCGCGACCGTGGTCCAGCGTGGCGGAGCAGTCTCGCCGCGTGTTCCGACTCGCAGCGCGATCGACGCGGTCCCGACGAGCGCGAGCGCGATCCACGCGAGGCCAAGCAGCGCGCCCACGAACTTCAACGCGCCGTTCGGAGCGTTCGCAAGCGCGATCGCGACGCCGACCCACGGAAGGGAGATCGCGAGCCCGACGAACAGCGTGCGCAGCGGACGGTCATCGAGCCGCCGACGCCCCGTCTCGACGATTCGAGGAAACATGGCGTGCCCGCAGATCGCATAGCCCATCACGACGAGCAGCACGCCGACATGCACCCAGAGCCACGCGCTCACGACGGCAGAGTTCAGCATGGATCGATCTCCGATTGGGGCCTTGCGTGTCCGAAGGCCTTCAACGCGTTCGCCGACGATTCACGAGATGAGTTGAGCCGAGGCCTCGCGGCGTCAGCCCCTGCGAGAGTATCGGCGAGAGTATCGCGAACAATCCTTCGCAGCGCAACCACGACGGTCACGCTCGGCGCGAGCGCGCGTCCCCTTCGGCCGCGCCTATCGCTGTGCGTCGTCGTCGAGCCACCGCTCGAACTCGATCTCGTCTCGGATCTGGATCCCGTCGAAGCCAGTCAGCGGCAGTTCGGGCAGCAGCGTGCGCACGCGATCGACGATGCCCGCGTGCAGCTGGGCCATCCGCCAGCCATGCCGCTGGTAGAAGCGCATGGCGTTCGTGTTGTCGTTGGTCGTCGTGAGGTAGATCCGCCGACAGCCGCTCTCGCGCGCGTGACGCTCCGCCGCCGCCAGCAACGCGGCGCCAGTACCCGCCGACTTGCCGCGGCTACTCAGCGTGATCACCTCGCACTGCCAGTTTCCGGGGTCGATGTTCACGGTGACGAGGCCCGCAAACGCGCCTGCTGCCTCGGCGACGAAGCCAAGCAGCGCATCGGCCTTGTGGCAGCGGCCCAGCGACCAGATCTCGGTCGAGCCCCAGTGCTTCTGCAACTCTGCGCGGATCTCCGAAAGGTCTCGCGGCTCGATGGGCCGGATCGTGGGTGGCATGCGCGCAGGATACGGCAGCGCAAGCCGTGCCTATTCGCCCAGTTGCCTCTTCACCCAGCGCTCGACCTCGATGTTGAAGCGGGGCGGCATGTCGTGGCCCGTGTCGTTCATCTCGAGTCCCGTGACCTCGATGCCGTTCGCCGCGGCCTTCGCGGTGAAGCTCGCGACCAGCCCCGGCAGCTGCTCGCGCATCCGCTTGCCGAGCCAATCGTCCTGTCCGGCGTAGTCGCCGTAAAGCACGAGCATGCGCTTCCCGCGATAGCGCGGGAATTCCTTCACCGCGTGAAAGCCGCCCTCGATCAGGATCAGGTTCTGGAACAACCCCATGAGGTACGGGTCGCCGTGCTCGAACATCGCGACGATCGAATGTGCGCCGTTCGACATGCCGCCGATGATGTTGCGGCTGGTGTCGATGTTGGGGACCGTGTCGTAGATCTTCCTGAGCATCGCGCCGTAGGCGCTGCAGATCGCGGCGCCGTCCTGCTCGGGTGTGATCATCATGCCCTTGTACGGTCCGTCGGGGTCGATCCGCTCCTTGAAGAGCGGGAGATTCACGAAGATGCAGTCGCGGTTCTGCATGATCTCCTGCCCGCGCCCCGCGCCGGCGCCCGGCCCGCCGTGACCGCCGTACAGGAAGACGAACAGCGGGAAGGTGCGCGAGGGCGTGTAGTTGTCCGGCAGTTTGATGCACAGCTGCGTCGGCGAGTCCGCTTCCGACTGCATGGCGTAGAGCGTCGGAGGAAGCTCGGGAAGCTTCAGGACGAGCCGCGTGCCAGGCTTCAGTTCGGGCGAGTGCGCGCTCGGTGCGGGTGCAGGGTCGCGAGCCGGAGTTCGGTCCGAGCGGGGCGTGCACGCTGCGACGCCGGCGAGCGCAAAGGCGAGCAGCACGACAGGGACGCGGTGGTGTGCGGCGGGGAGCGACATCGTCACCACTTCAGCGTCACGCAGGTTCCGACCCGCCTGTACCCAAGCCGCTCGTAGATGCGGTTCGAGATCGGGTTCGAGAGGTCGGTGAACAGCGTGCAGCCGGGTGCGCCGCTCGCGAGGGCGAGCCCGCTCGCGTGGGCGACCACCCCTGAGGCGTAGCCGTGGCCGCGGTGTTCGGGCGGGGTGTACACCGGGCCGATCGCCCACCAGCCTCCGACACGGCGTGGGTTGTTCGCCATGGAGACGGGAAGGCCATCGGCGCGCAGCCAGATCCAGGTGCGCCCCGAGATCGCCATGCGCGCGCCCGCCTTCGGGTCCTTCGGGGTGCCGTCGGACTGCGCCTCGTCGGTGAAGGCATCGCACCAAGTCTGAAGGATCTCCGCATCGCGCGGCTCCGCGAGGCGCGCTCGGCCGGCGACAGGAGGCGGGGGAGTGAGCGTGCGCAGTTCGAACACGGCCTCGTTGGTGACAACCGTCGGTTCGAGCGCGCCAGCGCCCTGTGCGAAGGCCCGCGCGGCGTCGTCGGGTCCGTGCACCACCCTTGTTTCCGTAAACCGCGCCGCGAACTCCCGCCCGAGCGCATGCGCGAGCTCGGCGGTCGCGACCGATACGACGACCTTGTAGGGCGGCGTCTGCGAGGCAAGGCCGATCGCACCGGTCGACCCGTCCTGCATCGCGACGAGACGGATGCCGCCCGGATAGCGGGTCGGGTCGGCCTGCATCGCCTCGATGATCCCCAGTTGGACCTGGTTCAGAACCGGTTCTCGGCGAAGCGCGGCGCCCGCGACGGGTTCGAAGGTCTCGAGGGAGATGGGCAGCAGGCGGACCACCGAGATCGGCAGTCTATCGGGCCGGAGTCTTCCGACGAAATCCACAGGACGGCGAAATCATGCTCGTGTGGTTTCCCAAGTAGTGTATCTACTACATTACTGCCATGCCCATGCCACCTGGCCTGCCCAACAAGATCGAACGCGACCTGAGCGTCGGAACCGCCTGGCTCGTCGTCCTTGCGACGATCGCGGGCGCCGACGAGCCGATCCACGGCTACGAGATCGCGCGTCGCCTCGCCGACGAGGCCCCCGAGGGGCTTTCCTTCAAGCAGGGGACGCTCTACCCGATGCTCCGCACGATGGAGGCCGACGGCCTTGTTCGCAGCACGCTGGTGCCGTCGAACGAGGGCCCTGCGCGCAAGTGCTTCACGCTCACGGCAGACGGCAAGCGGATGCTTGCAGCGTGGGTCGCGACCTGGCGCCGCACCAACCGATGGGTCAACAGGGTTCTAGGAGAGATCGATGTCCGCTGATGAGCGCATCCATGAACATACCGCAAGCCGCGACCCGATCCGCGCCTACCTGCAGCAACTCGCGGCCGAACTCGATGGCTGCGATGTGGCTCTCAGGCACGACGCGTTGATCGATGCCGAAGTGCACCTGCGATCCGCGGTTCGCGCGGGCGCGACGGCCGAGCGCGCGATCGCCGACTACGGCGCGCCCGCCGAGATCGCGCGGGCCTACCGCGAGAGTACGGGCGCAGGGCCGTCGCTCGCGGCGGGCGCATCCACGCCGCCGCCCGGCGCGCCTCCAG
>JBIKWD010000046.1:0-17420 GCA_044356505.1 Phycisphaerales bacterium | reverse complement strand
GCTGCACGTCTCCGGGCGGCTGCATCTCGAACGGCACGATCATGAGCTACTGCCACCTGTGTCCTGGTGGCCTTGCGAACATCACGCTCGAGTTCGCGGGTGCCAACAAGACGCAGATGGACGTGTTCCTCACGCCGCTCGGCTGCCTGTCGGCGGACTGCCCCGTCTTCGACCCGTCGTCGTTCGAGGCCTCCGATGGCTCGTTCGTCGACGCCGTGCAGCTGACGTGGGTTCCGCCCGCGCAGGCTCCGCTCCGCTACGAGATCCAGCGCCGCATCGTCGGCGCCCCGGCGTGGAGCGACCTCGACCTGAATGTCGCCTCGGGCGTTTCCCTCTACTCCGATTTCTCCGCCGTCGCGGGCACGGTCTACGAGTACCGAATCCGCACCGTCCTGACCGCAACCGGACTGCCGTCCGACGTCTGGGTCGGCCCCAACGAGGGCTTCAAGGGCGTGGTCGGTCCGCTGGCTTTCGCTGCTTCCGACGGAACGTTCTCGAACCGCGTCGCCCTGACCTGGCAGGAGCCGATCAGCGGAGCGCCGGACCTGTACATCGTCTACCGCGGAACCGCAACCACCACCCCGCTCAAGATCGACGAGGTTCCGAGCACCCTGCTCAGCTACGACGACGATGGGACCTACGACAACCCCGATCCGGCCTGGGACGGTGGAACGCCTCCTGAGACGACGCCGGGCGCGGTCTACTTCTACGAAGTCCGCGCGCTCTACGGCGCCGTGGAGAGCGCCCCGTCGACCGACACCGGTTTCCGCTCAACCCCAGGTCCGTTCAATCTGCTTGCCACCGGCTCGATCAACGGCACCACGCCGCCGCTCAGCGACCGTGTCCGCCTCTCCTGGAACCTCCCGGGTTCGGTCAACGGTGTCTACGTCTACCGCTCTACGGCGGGCGGCGACTACGTGCAGGTCGCCTATCTCGTGGGCAACCAGAGCCGCTGGAGCGACCTCCAGGCGCTCCCTGACCTTGCCTACAACTACAAGGTCGTCTCGTTCAGCAACTTCCTCGGCCTCTCGGCGCCGAGCGAGCCGGACCTCGGCTTCGTGCTTCCGCCGCCGTCGATGACTGCTGCGACCGACGGAACCTTCACCGACAGGGTGCGTCTGACCTGGACCAAGCCAGCGACGTGGAACCCGAACGGCTACAACGTGTGGCGCAAGCGCTCGGGCCGCGATCCGTGGCCTTCCTCGCCGATCGCGACCAACCTCTCGGCGTCGACGCTTACGTTCGACGACACCACGGCCGAACCGGGCGCCGTGTACGTCTACGCGGTCGCCGGCCGCTCGGCCCAGTTCAACAGCTACAGCGACCGCGGCTCGCCGAACACCGGCTATGCGGTCGTGCAGCCTCCGACTGGCGTCGCGGCTTCCGACGGCACGTTCCCAGGCTTCGTCCAGATCACCTGGACCCCGACAGGCGCGACCACGCAGGTCAGCTGGGAAGTCTGGCGTCGCGTGGCCGGGTCGACCGCTGCGTTCACGAAGATCCGCACGGTGACCAGCCCCAGCCACCTCGACAGCACCGCCCAGATTGGCGTCGTCTACGAGTATCACATCCGCACGCGCGCCACCAACGGCGTCGTGTCGGTGCCGAGCATCAGCGACACCGGCTTCCGCTGATTTCCGCGGTCGCAATCCGATTCGTTCATCAGGCCCCGTTCCCCCGAACGGGGCCTGTTTCATTGCCGCAGAGCCTGGCGGGCGCCTCCGTAATCGCTCCGTGGCAACCGAACTTTCAGAAATTTCTGAACGTTCGGTTGCAGGGCCGCCGTCGATTCCGTACGCTTCCTGCATGACCGCAGTCCGCCGTGCATCCCGGGAACCCGTCGCCGTGGCTTCCGCGCACTCCGACGCCGACACCGCCCGCGACGAGGAGGTCCGTGCCGCGCAGGACCGCTTCATCGGCTTCTGGGGCGAGATGGGGACGCGCTGGGGCGTCCAGCGCAGCATGGCCGAAGTGCACGCGCTTCTCTTCATCGCCGGCGAACCGCTCGCCGCCGAGGACATCATGGAGCGCCTCTCGATCTCCCGCGGCAGCGTCTCCACCACCTTGAAGCAGCTCGTCGACTGGGGGCTCGTGCAGCGGGTCAACCCGAAGCTGGGCGCCGGCTCCCGCGGCACCGCGCGCGGCGATCGTCGCGAGTTCCATCAGGCGGAGCAGGACGTCTGGAAGCTCTTCTACACCATCCTGCGCGCCCGCAAACGCCGGGAGTTCGACCCGCTGATCGAGCAGCTCGGCGGATGCAAGCTCGCCTCGCGCGGCGGCAGGAAGACCGAGCGCGAACGCTCGCACGACCAGCGGATCGAGGAACTTCTCGCCCTCTGCGTGTTCTTCGACGGGCTCGCAAACGCCATCTCGAAGTCGGGAAAGGGAATCGAGCGCGCCACCAAGATCCTCGCCCGCGTCCTGGGGGCGCCACGATGACCCGCATGGCACCCAAGCCCGCCGGCTACACCCGTACGGCGCAGTCGCGCGCGTCTGCCTGCGCGGAGATCCGCTGGCGAGTCGCACGGACCGGAACGCTTGTGCTGGCTCTGGAGCCGCTGTCGACGGGCGCCGACGGTGCACTCGAGCTCGCCGTAGAAGCGTCCCTCGAGTTCGCCGGCCCGGACGTGCGGCATGAGGGCGCAGCGGGCGGACGGATCGCAGGTCGGCCTTTCGGTCAGCCGCTCAAGGGCCGAGGCCGGCTCTCGAACCCGGCCGGGGAAGCGACCATCTCGGTCGAGCTTGGCACCCCCGCCGACGCCTGCATCTCCGCCGCGATCGTGCTCCTTGAACGGCCCGAGACCGGGGAGATTCTGGGTTTGACCGACCTTCCGGCCCGCATGGGACTTCGCGGCGGCACCTACGTGCTGGACGCGGCGTCCGTCCGACAGGCCCTTGGGGCGCTCCGCGGCTTCGGGCGCGGCTGCTGACTGCCCGGCTCGGCGGCCACTCGTCCGACGGGCCGAGGCGAGGTCTCGTCTTCCAGCGGAAGACCTCCCGACGGTGGATTCTCCTACGAACGCCATCTTTGTTGACGGCTGAACGTTGCATCGGCGGCGTGCGGGTGTAGGCTGAAGGAAGCATGTTCTGTCGCCCGTCCGCCTTGCGGTTGACGGCGAACGGGCGGGCACTTTCTCGACAGGGCTGTTTCGTCGCCGTTCTGTTCGCAGCAACCACCCTTCACGCGCAGTCGATCACCTTGGTCGACCAGGCTGTCGGCCGCGGCCTCGTCTACCCCGTCCAGGGCATTCCGCAGACAAACGGCCTCTACGGGTTCGGGCTCGCCTGCGCCGATCTCGACCGCGACGGCGACGACGACGTGGTGGCGCTCGGGCGCCTGAACGGACAGGTCGGGGTCTTCCGAAACAACGGCACCGGCCACTTCACGAACGTCTCGGCGTCGAGCGGCATCGCGTCGCTGCCGCAGGCATCCGCGATCGCCGTCGCCGACCTCGACGGCGACAGGCTGCCGGACGTCGTGTTGACCCAGGCGAATCAGCCGTCGCGCATCTATCGCAACCTCGGCAACCTCCAGTTCACGCCCATGGCGATCGAGTCAGCCCTCGCGATGCCGACCGCTGCGAAGGCGGTATCGCTTGCGGACATCGACCGGGACGGCGACCTCGACATGTACGTGGCGTCGTACGCGACCACCGACGCTCCGGCGCTCTCGCGACGAAGCCGGCTCTACCGCAACGACCGGACCGCGCTCGTAGACATCGCGCCTGAGATCGGAGTCAACCGCGTCGGCCGCACCTTCCTCGGCGTCTTCAGCGACATCGACCTCGACGGCGACCAGGATCTCTACGTGTCGAACGACCGCGGGCATCTTCCCCCGCTCTTCGAGGAGAACCAGCTCTGGCGCAACGACGGCGGCAATCTCGTTGAGATCTCCGCGGGCAGCGGCGCCGACGTCGCCTGCTTCTCGATGGGCGCCGCCTGCGGCGACTTCGACGGCAACGGCTTCCCCGACTTCCTCGTGACGAACATTCCCACCGCCGACGGACCCGTCTTCGGCGTCAACCCGCTGATGCTCGGCCAAGGCGACGGGACCTTCATCCGCGCAGAGACGCTCTGGGGTGTCGAGGATCTTGTCGTCGGCTGGGGCGCGCTCTTCGTCGATCTCGACGACGACGCGAACCTCGACCTCTACGTGAACCACCAGTTCGCGCCCAACAAGCTCTGGCGCAATCCGGGGACCCCGCCCGCGCAGCTTGTTCCGAACGCTGGCGGCGCCGCCGGCCTCGCGACGCGATGGAGCTACTGCACCGTGTTTTCAGACATCGACAACGACGGCGACAACGACCTGCTGGTGTCCGATCTCGGAGCAAACATCTTCCTCTACATCAACACGACGCCGTCCCCGTCGAGCGTCCGCTTCAAGCTCGACGGCGTCGATCTCAACACCGACGCGGTCGGCGCGCGGATCGTCGCCCGGCTCGGGGCGCGCACGGTCGTCCGCGAACTCCACGCGGGCGGCGTCGGATACCTCGGGCAGAACACGCTGGCCCTTCACTTCGGCACCCGGAACCATCCCGGGGTCGACGAAGCGACGGTCTACTTCCCCGATGGCGCGGTACGCACGATCGGATCCGCGCCGCCGGGGCGATACACGATCGTCCACCCGACCCTGCTCGGCGACTCGGACGCGGACGGCGACCTCGACGCCGCCGATGAAGCAGCGCTCGCCGTGTGCCGGGCGGCGAGCGGAACCCCCTCTCCCGCCTGCATGCGCTTCGACTTCGACGGCGACCTCGCGGTCACTTCGGACGACGAATCGCTCTTCCAGGCCGAGGTCCTGCGTCGCCGCTGCGATCTCGACCTCGACACGCTCGTCACCGCCCGCGATCTGGCGATCCTCCTCGCCAACTGGGGCGGAGCGGGCCCCGCCGACATCGACGCGAACGGCTCGGTCGGCGCCGAGGACCTCAAGATCCTCATCGCCAACTGGAACGACGCCTGACCCCGCGCGCAAGCCTTACGGGAACTTCGCGGGCGTCTTGCGCTGCTTCTCGATCGCGACGATGGTGTTCGTCTCCGTCCGTATCTCGCCGACCACGGACACGTGCAGTTCGTAGAGCGTCTGCTTGGCCGCCGCGATCTCCTCGGACGCGCGCTCGCCCTTGATCGCGAGCATCATTCCCCCGATCCGCAGACAGGGAACCGATACGACCGCGAGCCCGTCGAGCGCGCCGACCGCGCGCGAGGTCGCGACATCGAACTTCTCGCGCAGCGGCCCCCGCGCGACCGCTTCGGCACGGCCGTGGACGACCGCGACGTTCGCAAGCCCGAGCTTCGCGGCCACCGCCTCGAGGAACCGCGCCTTCTTGCCGGTCGCCTCGACGAGCGTCCATCCGATGTCCGGGCGCGCGATCGCAAGCGGAATCGCGGGAAGACCGCCGCCGGAACCGATGTCGATCGCGGACTCGACCGCTTCGAGCGCCGCAAGCGGCGCAAGCAGCGTAAGGCTGTCGACGACGTGGCGGGACCACGCGCTCTCGCTGTCGATCCGGGTGAGGTTGAAGCGCTCGTTGGTCGCGAACAGCATGCCGAGGTAGCGCGCAAGCAACGCCTCTTCCTCGGGGGAGAGCTCGATTCCCTGCCGCGCGAGCTGCCCGCGCGCCGCAGCGTCGCACGGGATCGACGCAGGCTCCGGATCGAACGCGAGCCATCGCGCGAGCTCCGACTCGCGCGCCATGCGGTCAATCCGGTCGTCGCCATCGGGCCGGGAGCGTGCATCACCCATCGATCGAATCTCCATCGAACTCGCTCTTGTCGCCGCCGACCGGCGGCCTGATTCCAACGCTGACGAGGATCCCCACGAGCGCCCATGACGCCACCAGGCTGCTTCCTCCGTAGCTCACGAACGGAAGCGTCACGCCCGTGATCGGAAGGAGGCCGATTGTCATTCCGATGTTGACCGACATCTGCGCGAAGAGCAGCGCACCGATGCCGACCGCGACCAGTTTCGAGAATCCATCGCGCGTCGAGACGGCGACGGCGAGCGCGCCGAGCAGGAGCATCGCGTAGCAGAGGAGCACCGCGGCGCCGCCGAGCATGCCGAAGCGGCATGCCACCACCGCGAAGATCATGTCGTTGTGCTCCTCGGGCAGCGCGTTGTAGACGATCAGCGCCCGTGCATGTTCCTTGTCGTTTCCGACGAGCCCGCCCGATCCGACGAGGCGCATGGCGCGCCAGCCCTGGAACCCGATGTCGCGCTCGAAGCGGGTGTCGCCCTTCACCTGCGCGACGATCGCATCGATCCGCGCGCGCTGGTACGGCTTCAGCGCGCCGAAGTACGCGGCGGGCACGATCGCCGCGGCGGCGACCAGCGCGACGATCACATGTCGCCAACGGATTCCCGCGGCGATCAGGATCGCGAGGATCGTCGGGAAGAAGAGGAGCGCAGAGCCAAGATCGGGCTCGAGCACGATGAGTCCGACGAGCGCCGTCAGCATGAGGATCGGCACGAGCAGCGCGCGCAGCGTCCGCGGGCTTCCTCTCAGCGACAGCCACTGCGAGAGACACAGGATGAAGGCGATCTTGGCAAGCTCCGATGGCTGGAAGTCGACGATCCCGAGGTCGATCCACGCGCGCGCGCCGTTGCGCGGCGTCACGATCGACCGCGGCACGAACGGCAGCAGCACGAACACGAGAAGCACGATCGCGATCGCAAGCACGAACCACGACGCGATGCGCAGCGACTTCGGCGGAACGAGCGTCGCAAGCGCGGCCGCTGCGAGCCCGACCACGAGATAGACGGCCTGCCTCGCCGCAAGTTCGGGCTCGGTCGTCGAGATCGCGGCGACGCCCACCAGCGACAGCGCGAGCGCGGCTCCCACGGCGAGCCACGCGGGCGTCGAGAGCCGGATCTGCGAACGGTACGTCGCCTCGGTGCCCTCGTAGAGTTCGGCCGCCGTGAACGATCTGCGGGTCATGGGGTCGGCACCCCGCCCGATCCATGCCGCGCCCGCTCGCCGAGATAGCCCTCGGCGGCGATCGCGCGGATCACCGCGGCGCCGACAGGTGCGGCGACCTTTCCACCCGACCCCCCGTTCTCGAGAAGCACCGCCACGGCGTACCGCGGCGACGCGCCCTTCTCCGCGACCAGTCCGACGAACCACGCATGGTCGGTGCGCACGCGGGTCTCAGCCTTGCCGTCGCCGTCGCCGTCGAGCGAGAGAAGCGCCGTGGTCGCGGTGCCTGTCTTGCCCCATACGTCGAGGTCGTCGAAGTCGAAGAGCCGCTCGCGGACGCCGCCGTCGAGCGTGATGTGGTGACCCGTCCCGAACTCCTCGTTCACCGATCCGCGCAGCCCCGCGAAGACGGCGTCGATCGCGCCGCGGGGAATGCCGAGGTCGACCTCGGGCGGCCTCGCGAGGCCGCGGATGAAGGTCGGCTGCAGCGAACGGCCGCCCCGCGCGAGCGTCGCGAAGGCGTTCGCGGCGTGGAGCGGCGTCCAACCGAGCGGCCCCTGGCCGATTCCGAGGATGAGCGTCGACGCCGCGTCGCGGTCCTTGCGCCAGCGCTCGCGGTCGCCCTCGCTCGGCAGGTTTCCTGCGGACTCTCCGACAAGCGCGACCGTGCCGTCGTCGCGCGGGCGCTCGAAAGCCAGCCCGCTGCCGGGCACGGCGCCGAGACCGAAGCGCCGCATCCACTCGACCATCCGCTCGGGGCCAAGGCGCCGCGCCAGTTCGTAGAAGTAGATGTTGCAGCTGCGAGCAAGAGCGCCGGTCGCGTCGAGCGGACCGTGGGTCGCGGTGCGGCCCTCGAGAGGCCGGTAGGTCCAGCAGCGCAGCGCGTTCTTCTCTGCAGGAAAGAAGTGCCCGTTGCAGGCGATCTCCTCGCCGGCGGTTGCAAGCCCTTCCGCAGCGGCCGCACAGAAGACGAGCGGCTTCAGGATCGAACCCGGCTCGTACACGCCCTCGACCGGGCGGAAGAGCCCCGGCGCCTCCCGCGCGCGGCGCTCCGGCGACATCAGCGCGCCGTCCGCAACCGTCGGATGGCTGACTGCTGCGAGGATCTCGCCGGTCGACACCTCGAGCACGACGACGGCGCCGTCGAGCTCGTACCCGATCGGCAGAGGGCCGCCGCGGGGGTTTCCCTCGGAGTCGACGCCACGCTGGTACTGCTGGATCACGGCGAGCCCCGCCTCGGGCGCGAACAGCGCCTGGATGCGCGCCTGCAGGCGGATGTCGACCGTCACCTGCACGTCGTCGCCCGCGACCGGCTCGATGCGCCTCTCGCTGCCCTTCTCGAGATCGCGCTCGACCACGCCACGCGTCCCGCGCAGGGAACGCTCCATCACGCGCTCGACGCCGCTTGCGCCCACCACGTCGCGGTCGGCGCGGTAGCCGCCGAGGTCGACGACCTCACCCGTGTTCGGATCGACGAGCGGCCGTCGCGCGAGTTCGTCGGGAAACACCTGCGATCGCGTCGATCCGACGAGATGGTCCGCCACGCCGTTCAGCGTCACCGGCAGCCTACGCGACGAGCGGATCGGAGAAGGAAACGTCGACCGGTCCACCTCGAACACGACCTGCTCCCACGGCCGGGTTCGGCGAGTGGACGGCTCGACCTCGACGGTCCCGGGCAGTTCCTCGGCAAGCCGCTGGAAGTAGAACGCCACTTCATCGGGCACGTCGGCGAGGACGACATGGGCGCCTCGCTGCGAGGCCACGCGCTCGCGGTCGATCTCGGCGAGGCGGGCGTCGTCTCCGAAGAGCCGCTCTTCCCGCTCCGCGAGCGCCTCGCGCCGCGACGTCGACTCGCGCGCGGCGCGGGAGAGGACCGCGTCGAGCCGGCGGTCGAGCTCCGCCTCGTCGAGGCCGCCCGCCTCGCGGATCCGCGCGTACACGGACTCGAGGACGGCGTCGAACCTGCGCTGGCGCTCGAGGAGCTTCGCTGCGCGCTCTCCGACCGAGAGCTCGAGCCACCGCGGTCGGCCGAGTTCCGCGACGAGCTCGCGCCGCGCCATCTCCGTGGACCAGCGCCCCGCGATCGCGTCGTAGCGGACAAGGACGTCCCAGCCGGCCCGGTCCGCAGCCAGCACCTCGCCCCTGCGGTCGAGGATGCGCCCGCGCGGCGCGGGAAGCAGCCGCTTGGTCACGAGGTAGCGCTCGACGTTCGCACGATGGACGCCGTGCTCGACGACCGAGAGCCTCGCGAGCTGCAGGGAGAGGACCGCGAGAACCCCGAGCGCAAGCGCCGCAAGCGCGCCGACCCGAAGGTCAAAGCGGCTCAACGCGCGGCCAGCGCCCTGCTTCGGTCGGTCCGACGTCCGTGCCATGTGGGAAAGGTACGCGAGACCGGGGCGCGCGGGCGGTGCGGATCAACGCAGCTTCACGGATACGAGCGCAAGCGCGCCGAGGATCGCGGTGACGATCCAGAACCGCACGACGACCTGATTCTCGCTCCAGCCGCCAAGGTGGAAATGGTGGTGGATCGGCGCGCAGCGGAAGATCCGCTTGCCGCCGGTCGACTTGAAGTAGGCGACCTGCAGCGCGCTGCTTCCGAGCTCGAGGTAGTAGAGGCCTGCGATCAGCGGCAGAAGCAGCTCCTGGCGGATGGCGACGGCGATGAACGCAAGAAGCGCGCCGAGGGCGAGGGAACCCGTGTCGCCCATGAACACCTGGGCGGGATTGCAGTTGAACCAGAGGAACCCGAGGCACGCTCCGCCCATCGCGCCGGCGAGCACCATCAGCTCCTTCGCGCCGGGGACGTAGGGCACCATCAGGTACTGCGATGCCGTCTGGTTGCTCGCCACCCAGCAGAGGACCATGAGCACGAAGCTCACGATCGACATCGTGCCCGCGGCGAGGCCGTCCATCCCGTCGGTGATGTTGACGGCGTTCGAGGTTCCGGCGATCCAGAGGGCACCCAGCACCACGTAGACGATCGGCCCGAGCACGAAGACGTTCGGGTTGAGCACGGCGCCGCCGATGCTCGAGAGCGTCGACGGCTCGTAGGTGCGCTGGAACGGCACGTTGAGCGAGACCGCCGCCGGGTTGATCTCGGGCTCAGCGGCATGGAAGAGGAAGAACGCGACGAGGGCGCCGCAGCCGAGCTGGAAGAGCAGCTTCTCCTTCGCGAAGAGCCCCTCGCGCGTTCCGGCCGCGCGCCGCGCGGCGGTCAGCTTGAGCCGGTCGTCGAAGGCCCCGACCGCGGCGAACCAGAGGAGCACCAGCAGGGAGAGGTGCACGTAGCGCGAGTGGACGAAGTCCGCGAAGAGAAAGAGCGAGAGGAGGATCGAACCGGCGATCAGGATCCCGCCCATCGTGGGCGTGTCCTTCTTGGGCTGGTTCAGGGTGTTGAGCGTGGCGTTGTAGAACTCGGGGTTGTCGCCGACCTTGAGGCGCTTGAGCCAACGAATCGTCCGCGGCCCGAGGAGGACCACGACGAGGAACGAGCAGACGCCCGCCGCAAGCGCGCGGAACTCGAGCTGGGTGAAGACCTGGATGACGCGGTACAGCCCCGCTTCATCGAGCCAATCCTGGAATCGCGTCGTCAGGATGTAGAGCATTCGCGGCCCGATCTATCGGGATTTCGAGGGCGAACCCTTCAAAGTCAGCGGGACCCCGTCGAGGCGAACGCGGACCTGAGCGGGTCGAGGAAGCGCTCCATCCGCGCGCCACGGCTACCTTTCAGAAGGACCGCGCTACCTGAAGGTATCGCCGCCGCGGTTTCGGCAGCGAAATCCTCGGAAAACTCGCCAGCGCAGCGCGTCTCGCCCGCGAAGCCGGCGCGACGGGCGGCCTCGACCAAGGTCTCCGCGTGCGGCCCGACCGCGACCAGCACGTCGCCCCCCCCGAGCCGCGCCGCAGCGGCGCGGCCGACCTCGGCGTGGAGCCCGGCCGCGTCGGCTCCGAGCTCCTTCATCTCCCCGAGGATCGCGACCCGCCGCGGTGCCCCTGCCGCGAGCTCGCGGAACGCGCCGAGCGACGCGATCATCGCGTCGGGATTGGCGTTGTACGCGTCGTTGTAGATCACGCGTCCTGCGACCTCGAGCCGCTCGAGGCGCATGTCGCTCGCCTCGACCCTGGCAAGCCCCCGCCGGATCGCGTCGTCGGGGATGCCCATCTCGGTGGCGGCCGCGATCGCGGCGAGGGCGTTGAGCGCGTTGTGCTCGCCGGGCATCGCAACCGTGTATCGGCGTGGGCCGCGCGGAGCGTCGTCGACGGGGTCGTCCGTGAAGGTCGTCGCGACAGCGACTCCACGCGGCACGAGCACCGCGATCTCCTGGCTGGATCCCTTCGGTTCCCGTCCGACGAGGCGGTAGTGGCATCCGGCGCCCGTGCCGAAGCGCACGATTCGCCCGGGAGCGCGGTCGGCCGCCACCAGCGCCTCGACGGCGGCGAGCAGCGGCGGATTGTCGCCGTTGACGACGCCGACCCCGACCGACGACACGCCCGTCAGGATCGAGGCCTTCTCGGTCGCCACGGCATCGACGGAGCCGAGTCCCTCGAGATGCGCGCGGCCCGCGAGGGTCACGATCGCGACTTCGGGTTCGGCGAGTTCCGTGAGCGGCAGGATCTCGCCGGGATGGTTCATCCCGATCTCGGCGACGAGGAACGCGGCGTCGTCCGGCGTCGAGAGGAGCGTCAGCGGCACTCCGATGTCGTTGTTGAAGCTCTTGGGACTCGCGTGCGTCACGCCCGCCTCGGAGAGGATTCCCTCGAGGAGCCGGCGCGTGGTCGTCTTGCCCGCGCTGCCGGTGACGGCGGCGACGCGGAGCTTCAGGATGCTCTTCCGCCACGCGTGTGCGATCGCGCCGAGCGCCGCGCGCGTCGAGCGGACGACGAGGACTCCGAAGCCGGAGGGCAGGCCCGCGAGGGTCTCCGCCGACGGCGCGCGCTCGAGAATCGCAAACGACGCGCCGCCCGCGGCGGCGAGCGCCACGAAGTCGTGGCCGTCGAACCGCTCGCCTCGGAGCGCCACGAAGCACGCATCGCGAAGATCGTCGCGCGTATCGGTGGTGAGCGAGGTCGCCTCGCGCGCAGGCCGGCGCACGACCTCCGCGCGCGTCGCGATCACGATCGACTGGACCGACGGACAGTGGACGCGGAACACGCTCGCCATGCTGCACTCCTCTTCGCCGGCCCGATCGCGGCGCATCTACCTCGACAGGCGCACCCGCAGCGCGGCCTCCGCCTCGCGGCGGTCGTCGAAGCTCTTCTTCTCGTTGCCGATGATCTGGTAGTCCTCGTGCCCCTTGCCGGCGATGAGGATGATGTCGCCCTCGCGCGCGCTCGCGACGGCCTGCGCGATCGCCTTGGCGCGGTCGACCTCGACCGCGACGCGCGCACGCGTCCCGTCGGGCACGCCGGCGAGGATCTCGCGGATGATCGCCTCGGGATCCTCGGTGCGCGGGTTGTCGCTCGTCACGATGACGTCGTCGGCGCCCTCGCAGGCGACCTTCGCCATCCGCGGGCGCTTGGTGCGGTCCCTGTCGCCGCCGCAGCCGAAGACGACCCGCAGCCGCCCGCCGGCCGGCACGGTCGGCCGCAAGGCGCCGAGCACGTTCGCGAGCGCGTCGTCCGAGTGCGCGTAGTCGACGAGCACGCTGAAGCCTGCGCCGCCGACCGCCACCGGCTGCAGGCGCCCGGGCGGCGCCGAACAGGTCGCGAGCGCCTGCGCCAGGCGCTCCCCGCCGACACCGCATGTCCAGGCCGCCGCCGTCGCCTCGAGCGCGTTCATGGCGTTGTGGCGCCCGACGAGCGGAAGCTTCATCTCGATGATGCCCCACGGCCCGCGGAAGGTGACGTCCATCGAGTCGAGTCCCATCCGATGCACGGTGCCGAGGCACTCCGCCGACGGGTCGACGAGGCTGGTGCGGAGGATGCGGGCGCCCACGGCGCGCGCTGCGTCGGCCATCACGGCGTGCCACGGGTCGTCGGAGTTGACGATCGCGGTGCCGGGCGGATTGCCTCCGTCCCCACCGAGCATCGTGAACAGCGTCGCCTTCGCCGCTGCGTAGCGCTCCATCGTGCCGTGGTAGTCGAGGTGGTCGCCCGTGAGGTTCGTGAAGATCGCCGTGCGGAAGCGAATCGCGGCCACGCGCTTCTGGTCGAGCGAGTGGCTCGAAACCTCCATCGCGGCGGCACGGCAGCCGTGGTCGACCATCCGCGCGAAGAGTTCGGACAGCTCGAGCGCCGGCGGCGTGGTGAGCGCGGACGGGATGCGCGTCGCGCCGTCGTCGATCTCGACGGTGCCGACGAGGCCGGTCCGCATGCCGGCCGCGGCGAGCAGCTGCTGCACGAGGTAGGCGATCGTCGTCTTTCCGTTGGTGCCGGTCACACCGACGACCTCGAGCGTGCGCGAGGGCGAACCGTGGAAACGCTCGGCGATGATCGCGGCCGCGAGCGCAGGGTCCGCCGCCTCTACCCACGCGACGGACGGGGGCAGTCCGTCGGGCGCGGGCGTGCCCTTCGGCGCGACGACTGCGACGGCGCCCCGGAGAATCGCATCGGCGATGAACGCGCGGCCATCGGTCCTGGTGCCGGCGCGCGCGAAGAAGCACGCGCCCTCCTTCACCCGCCGAGAGTCCTCGGACAGGCTCCAGATGACGGGATCGTTCGGCGTCGCGGTCACGGTGTCGAGACCGGCTGTGAGTGTCGAGAGCTTCATGAACCGCGATTCTCCTCTCAGCGTTGGCCCTTCTTGCGACCGTTCTTGCGATCGGCCTTGCTGTCGTTCCTCGGATCGTTCCTGCCCTGCTTCCCGTCGCGAAGCTCCATTCCCGGCAGGGCGTCGAGTTCCGCGCGAGGCTGCTCGTCCAGCGCCCCTTCGATCGGAAGCGGGTCCGCCGCTCTTCCGCGGGCAAACTCGATCAGCCGCGGCAGCACGATGCGCTTCACCGCGATCTTTCCGCAGGCGGCGAGCGGAATCGCAAGCAGCATGCCGTACACGCCCGCGACCGACCCGCCCGCGAGGATCGCGACGACGATCGTGACCGGATCGAGATTCGTCGCCTTGCCCGCGATCACAGGCGTGAGCAGGTAGCCTTCGATCGTCTGCACCACGACGAACACGAGGATCGGCCAGAGCAGCATTCCCCACACCGCCATGCGCTCGTCGGGCGGCATGCCGAACTGGTCGACGACGAGCAGGCCCACCGCGAGCGGAACGCCGATGCCGCCGAGATAGGGAACGATCGAGAACGCGCCCGTCATGAGCCCGAGCGCGATGCCGTAGGGTACGCCGCAGATCTGCCAGCCGACGGCGAACATCACGCCCATCAGCGCGCAGATCACGATGCGGCCGCGCACGAACCCGGCGACGGCCTTGTCCATGTCCGAGACGATCTCGAAGACGGCGCCCTTGCGCTCGTCGGGCACGAGCTTCGCGAAGAAGCCGGTGATCGACGGCCAGTGCACGCTGAAGTAGTAGAAGTAGAACGGAATGAGAAACGCGACGAGCCCGAGCTGCAGGACGGCGAGCGCGAACCCGTAGACCTGACGCGACCCCGCTCCAAGAAGCGAGAGGAACGGGTTGTCGAGCCCGACCGTGCGCACCGATTCAGGAAGCCTTTCGAACAGCTTCGGCCCCGCTGCGGCCGACTGCTCCGGCTCGGCGCTCGGCGCGACGGGCTGCGTCGGGGACTCGCCTGGCGGGGACGTCGCCTCGCGCTGCGTCTCGTCCTCCGTCCTGCCGGTCGCGGGCGCCTGCGCTCCTGGCTCGGCCGGCTGCGGCGCGACGACGCGGTTCACCCAGTTCTGGACGTCGTCGCGGTACGCCTCGGGAACGGCCTCGACAACCCGCGCGATCGCGCCGTCGTAACGGTGATTGCGAAGGTTCTCCGCGAACGACAGCGTCTGCCCGACCGCGAGCGGCACCACGATCGCGACCGCGACCGAAAGCACCGCCCCGAGCACCGCCAGGATCGCCCCGACCGCAAGCGGTCTGTTCATCCTGCGCCACTGCGACATGCGCGACACCAGCGGCTCGACGAGATACGCAAGCGCGATCGCCACGAGCAGCGGCACGGTCACCGTGCGCATCGCGTATCCGGCGTACACCGTCAGCACGACGACCGCGATCACGAGGAGATCGCGGACCGGCTGCAGGTGCCAGAGGTGCGCGGTACGCAGGTCGAGCCCGCGGTCGCCGGCGCCGTCGGCGCCCGTCCGCGACCCGCTCTCGGCCGCGCGCTGTTCCGTCGAATCTGGCTTGGCGTCGTCCATCCGTGTGCGCCTCCGGGCCTTCGACTCGGCGGCGCGACGCCATCCCTCGGCGAGCGCTGCCAGTCGCGCGCCTCGTCCGAAGCGCCCGCGAGGAAGGTAGCGTCTTCTTGGCCGCTTCGTGGGTCTGGTCCCGCGCACGCGGGAAACGCGCCGAAAATCGCCTCGAGCTCCGCCGAGCCGTTACACTTCGCGTGCACGGGGCGCAATGCGTCCGTGACGAAGGACACCTTGCCGGAAGACTTGCGTGCCGGAAGACCACGAACCAAAACACGAACCACAGCCTGAACCGCGACCCGAGCCGGAACCCGACCGCGTTCCCGAACCGCCGGGACAGATCGGAGGCAAGCCGCCCGAGCCTGCTCAGTGGCAGCCGGTGTCGTTCGGACCCGCGTCGCCCCAGGCGACGGCCCGCGCCCGAGAGGGCGACATCGACTGGAAGCCCATCCTCGAACGCGCCGGCTGCTACCCGGTCGAGGCGTTCCACTTCGTCCGCGAGGGTCTCGGCCACACCGTCGAGCGCGCGCGGGTCCAGCACGAAGCCTCGCTCCGCGGAAACGGGGGCGCGGGCCTCGCGAACCCGGAGATGCATCACGTGTCGGGGCAGCAGCTTTGCCTCGGACTGCGCGACTACGCGATCCTCCAGTACGGGATGCTTGCGCCCGCCGTGCTCCGCCACTGGAACATCGTGCGCACCGAGGACTTCGGACGGATCGTGTACGCGATGATCACGGGCGGCCTCATGTCGAAGACCGCGGACGACTCGATCGACGACTTCGCGGCGGTGTACGACTTCGAGGAGGCGTTCAGCGACGCCCATCTGTCGCAGCGGATCGGCGGCTGAGCTCCTTCCGCGGGACGGCTCCCCCATCGGTCGCCTTTCCGCTCTTTTCCGCCGAGCGCCCCACATCCCCGCCGTTTTTCCGTATGCTCCCGCGCGTCGAGTCATCTCGACGCGCACAGCAATTCACACGCCGCGTCGCGCGACGCGGCGAAAGACCCGGTTGTCTCATTTCACGCAGTCCGGAACCCCGCAGGCAAACCAAGCAGGTAACTCATGCGCCCCGCAATCACCACCGCAATCCTCGTCTCAAGCGCCAGCCTTCTTGCGCTCGGCGGCTGCGTCCCGCAGAGCCAGTACGACGACCTCATGAACGCGTACCGCAGCAAGGAGCAGCAGCTCCTCCAGCTGCAGAACGAGTTCGACACCTCGCGCACCAACGAAGAGGCGCTCCGCCGCCAGCTCGCGGAGGCAGCCGCGGACCTCGCCCGCGCGCGCGAACTCGTCGGCGGCGACAAGAGCGCGCTCGACGCGCTGCAGAAGCGCTACGAAGACCTGCTCGCGCAGGTCAACGCGCTGAGCCCGCTGCCCGAGAGCGTGAACTCGCGCCTCATCGAGCTCGCCAACGCGAATCCCGAAGTCTTCGAGTACGACGAGAAGCGCGGCATGCTCCGCTTCAAGAGCGACGTGACGTTCGATCTCGGCAGCGCCAAGCTCACGTCGAAGGCGGAAGCCGTGCTCGGCAAGGTCGCGTCGATCCTCAACACGAGCGATGCGCGCGACCTCGAGGTCCGCGTCGTCGGCCACACCGACAACGTTCCGATCCGCCGCAGCGCGACCGCAGCGCAGCACCCGACGAACGTGCACCTGTCCGCGCACCGTTCGATCTCCGTGCGTGAAGCGCTCGTCGGCGACGGCATCGACGCCAACCGCTTCATGGTCGCCGGCTACGGCGAGTTCCGTCCGATCGCGGCAAACGGCGCACGTGGCAACGAGATGAACCGCCGCGTCGAGCTGTTCCTCGTCCCGATGCCAAGCGTCGAGATCACGTCGACCCGCGCCAACTCCTCGGCCCCTGCGCCGCAGGGACGCGCGACCGCGACCGAGGAAGGCGAGAACTTCAAGTAAGGCGAGAGCGTCCGATCGAAGGTTCGCTCGTGGACAGCATCTAGGCTCTGTCTGACGGACCCTAGAACAAACCCACCGGGGAGCCGCGAGGCTCCCCGGTTGTTCTATCTCACCACCTCAATACGTCCGAGAACTCGTACGGAACGGGTTCAATTGCCGCAATTCCCCGCGAAGAACGCCCTCCCGCGTCGACCTCTTCGCACCCTGTCTTACACTCGGCACGCCGTTGTAGAGAGTGCAGTTTGAACCCGCTTCGGGCCCCAGCGCGTCGTCGGACGATTCGAGATCGAGTCTCCGACCAACCGACGAGCGCCTCCCGCAGCCACATCAAG
>JBIKWD010000045.1:0-17691 GCA_044356505.1 Phycisphaerales bacterium | reverse complement strand
GGGCTTTCGTCGCTCGCCGCGATGTCGGCGTCGGTCACGATCTCGCCGAGCAGGAAGAAGCTCCCGCGCGCCGGATGGATCAACAGCGTGTGCTTGCCGATCGCGCCGAGAAGCGCCCGCGCGGCCTGCTCGCGCTCGAGGATCGGGTGCATGTCGCCCGTGAGCCGCGTCTCGCAGCCGGGCGACAGCTCGCGGATCGCGCGCCCGAGCCTGCGCAGACGGTCGCGGATCATGTCGTGGTAGTCCTTGCCGCGCGCGTACCGCGCGATGCGCCCGCGCGGCGCGCCTGGCTCGGCGCGGTCCGGGCGCCCGTCGTGGTAGCGGTCGGCCACGCACACCACGCTGCGCGCGTTCCTGAGCATCGTGCGCACATCGGCCGCCTGCTCGACGCGCTCGGCGATCCAGTCCATCTCGCCGTGCTTCCCATCCGCGATCCAGCGGCGCAGCTCGCCCGCGCGCGCGCTCGGGGCCGCGCGCGCCACGCCGACGAGCGCGAAGCCGAGTTCGCGCGCCCGCTCCTCGACCGCTTCGCGCAGCGCCACGCGGTCGTGCGGTCCCGCGCCTTCGCTCATAGCGGCCGGTACTCGTACATCGGCCCGATCACGCCGAGGAACCCGATGAGGAGATACGCGAAAGGCAGGATGAGAAGGATCGACGCGACCGTCATCCAGAGGATCGGATGGCGCGATCCGCGGATCAGCGGCACGCAAGACGCGAGCGCAGGGATCCCCAGCAGGACTCCTATCCACGGCATCTCGAGATACGTCCGCGCCATTCCCTCGACCTTCACGTCCTGCGCGGTCGCGATCCCCTTGAGGACCGGCTGCAGCCCGACGCACGCGATCATTGCGAGCAGCACCGTCAGGATGAGGAAGCCCGCCTTCAAGCGGGTGATGAGGGTCCAGCCCGCGTTCGGCTTGGACGGCGCGTTCGGGGGAATCATGCCGGAAGCGTAGCGGGGCGGAAACAAAGAGCGGCCCCCTTGGCAGGGGCCGCCCGTTGAATTCGTTCGTCTGGATCGATGCGGGTCAGTCGCCGCCGCGACCGCCGCCACGGCGACCGCCGCCACCGAAGCCGCCGCCCATCGACTTGCCCATCTCCTCGAGAAGAGCCCCGGGCAGTTCGTCGGCGGTGAGCTCGCCGGCGCGGATCTTGGCCGCGATGGTCTCGGCCGCCGCCTTCATCGGGGCGGTGATCATTCCCATCATCGAGCCCATCTGCTCGATCATCTGCGCCTCTTCGGGCTTCATCGATCCCGCGATGTCGATGCGCCAGCCAGAAGAGGTCTTGAGGAAGGTGAGCTCGCGGCCGTCGCCGGTGTCGAAGACGGCGGTGGAGCCGTCGTTGGACTTCTCGGTGAGCTTCACGAAGAGCCCGCCATCCATGCCACCCATGCCTCCGCGCCCACCCATGCTGCCGGCGCTCGACTCGAGCTTCTTGCGAATCTCGGCGGCGGCGTCAGGGCCGAACTTTTCGGTCGCTGCGTCGATGATCGGCTTCATCATCGAGGTCCCGGCCGTCACCATGTCCTTGAAGGCGCGGCCGATCGGCTTGGAATCGTCGACGTACATCCCGAGCAGTTCGGTCGACCTTGCGCTGTCGCCCGCGGCCGCGTTCATCTGCTCCACGATCGACTCGAGCGACTCGCTTGCGCCCGGAGCGCCGCTCGCGCCGCCCGACATCGAGCGCCCGCTCGACTTCGCCGCGGCCTTCGGCTTCGCAGCGGGGGCCGGCGGCGCCATCAGCGTGTCGACCGTGAGACCGTCGGCGTTCTTCTTGACCTCGTCGACGAACGTCTTGATCGACGCGAGCGTCGGATCCTCGCCGGCGTTTGCCATCTGGTCGGCCGCCGCGGTCGCCTTCTCCTTGAGGGCGGTGATTCCCGCTTCGGCGGAGGCCTTGAGGTCCGCGAGGCCGGGCGCGCCGTCGCCGAGCATGATCATCAGCGAGCGGCCCTGGGCACCGAGGCCGTTGAGCTCGACGAGCTTCAGGCGCAGTTCGTCGGTCATCACGGCGTAGGCGAGGCTGCCGTTCGGATTGCTCTTCGCGAGGTCCTCGGCCGCCGCGTCGTAGGAGGCGCGGAGGACGCCCGCGCGCTCGTCGGCGATTCCCTTGAGGAGCGAGTCGGCCTGCGCGCGCAGGGCCTTGGCCATCTCCGCGCTCTTCTCCACGTTCGACGCGACGTCGCCCTCGAACGCGCCGAGCATCTCGAGCGCCTTGCCGGCCGCGGCCTGCAGGCTCTGGGCCGCGGTCAGGCCCTGTTCGGCAAGGCCGCGGTCGGTCGTGAGCGCGCCGGCGTCGATGGCGTCGTTCGACATCGCGGTGCGCGTCGAGCGGGCCTCGGCCTGCAGCTTCGCGGACTCCTCGACGAAGGTCAGCGCGACCGCAGGGCTCGACTCGCGGGCCTTGCGGAGGAGGACTGCGTTCTCCATGTCGAGCGCGGCGAGCCGCGCCGCGGCCTCGCTCATGCGGTTGGTGGCGGCGCCGAGCGGCTTGTCGAGCGAGGCGATCGCGGTCTGGAGCGCGCGGGCCGACTGCGATGCGCCGTTCCTCGCGTCCTGCGCCTCGGAGCGCGACGCGTCGAGCGCGAGGTTCGCGCCCGCGCTTGCGATCGCGTCGAGGTCGTCGGCGAGGCTGTCGGCGGCGATCGCGATGCCGCGCACGACGTCATGCTGGCTCTCGATGCCCGCCGCGCGCGCAAGCGCGATGGCGCCCGCCGTGCGGTAGATGCTCGCCGCCAGCGCGCGCGCCGACTCTTCCTGGGTCGACGACCCGCCGCTCAGCCCGCGGGCGCGGTCGCCCAGCGCGCGGAGCGCGGCGAGTCCTTCGTCGCTCGGCGCAGCCGACAGCAGGTCCGGCCGGCCTCCGAGCGCCTTGCCGTACTCCTCGGCAATCGCCGTCAGGTCCTGGCCGAACTTCGACTGGGCGGTGACGCTCGGATCGGAGCAACCCGAGAGGAGAAGCGTCGCGACGCAGCCGGCGACGGCGAGGGAGAGCGGGCGCGCGAGACGGAACGAGGAGCGGTACGCCATGTGGATTCCCAATGTGGATTCCTAGAAAATCCCTGCTGGAGGGTGAGCGGGGAGTGTAACGCAAGCAGCCGCGCATGGGGCAACTTCGCCGCGCACGGGATGCTCGAGCCCCTGCGGCGCTGCACGTCTTCCACGGATGATGGTTCAGCGGTCAGGACCGCCCGGGGTCGGGCGATCGGGGCGCTTGAGGCCTGGCGGGGTGTAGTCGATCCCGGGGTACTCGCCGCGCTGGATCTTCATCGAGCGCACCCAGTTGACGAAGTCCTCCTGCAGTCCGCGCCGGCCCGTGGAGAGGATCGGCTTCCATCCCCGCACATCCGGATGCGGCCTCCGGGCCTCGGTCGGCGGCAGCGCGTACTGGTAGACGAGGCTGTCGGTCGGCTTCTCGAAGTCGACGAGCGGGATCCCGTCGATCGTGGTGCGGGTGAGGATGAGCATGTTCGTCATCCGCGTCTCCGCATCCTTGTAGTTCTTCGTGTGGAGGTAGAGACGCCCGCCGTCGGGCCCGCCGTGGCAGCGGCTGGTCGCGCAGTTGTTGATGATCCACGCGTTGTGGACGCGGTGGCGGAAGAGGTTGAGCGACGCCGGCTCGCCGAGCACCTTGATCTCGCCGTAGAGGTCGCGCGCCTTCAGGGCGAAGAGCGTCTTGACGATCTCGATCGGCTCCTTGGTGTAGAAGGCCGAGCGATTGGCGCTGCCGGCGGGGATGAGCTCGCTGTCGGTGTAGCGCTCGAGCATGGTCGAGATCAGCGTCTCCGACACCTGCAGGCGCGGCGGGTCGTTGAGATCGAGCTCGTAGACGCGGATCAGGTTGACCTCGGCCGCCGAAAGAAGCGGGGACTTCGGCTCGTCCTTCCCGCGCGCGGTCCGCGCGTCGCCGTCGGGGGACGCGTCGTCGCGGGGCACGAGCAGCTTCATCTGCGCGTTGACCTCGACGAGGAGCTGCTTCGCCTCGTAGTGGTTCGTCGCCTCGAGCAGGCTCTCGAGCTCGCGCTTCGACTCGACGTACATCTTCTTCTGGTAGAGCCAGAGGGCGAGCGTGTAGCGGGCGCCGTACTGGTCGGGCTCGACCCGCGACCGGAAGCGCTCGTAGAGCTCCGCGTCGGTCGGATAGGGGAGCACCTCGTCGACGGCCTCGCGGGGATACCTCGCGGCGATCCCCTCGATCTCGATCGAGACGTTCTCGTAGCCGTCCTCGAGAAGCTTGCCGACCAGCACGCGGCCGTCGTTGAAGATCACCCGCACGCGGCGCCCGGCCGGTCCGTCGAGCAGGTACTGGATGCCGAGCACCCGGTTCTTGGTGAAGCTGCGGACGCGGCCCTTGTCGTCGCGCAGGACGATCACGGAGTCGTCCTCGCTCTCGATGGTTCCCGCCGCGGTCGAGACGCGGTCGACCACGATGTAGGCGCGGGTGTACTTCTCGGGGGACAGGTCGCTCGGGGTCGCTTCGTCCGCGGTGTCCGCCGCGCCCTCGGAAGGGGCGGGCTTCGCGTCGGGGCCCGCGGGCGCCGGCGCTGCGGGGGGAGGCGCGGCAGGCGGGGCCTCGACAGGCGGCGTCGCCTGAAGGCAGATGATGGCCACGAAGGGCGCGAGGAGCATGGCGCGCATGGTACGCGGCGGACGGGCCTTGGCGATGCGCTTTGCCGCGGTTCGGCGCCGCGACCTCCTCTCGGAAGTCGATCGGTGGTAGTTTTCGGGCGCTCGGCGGCGCTGCGGCCGTGTTCCACGGCAGTCCCGCGGCGCCCGAAGCAGGCTCGAACGAAGGTGGAGGTCGCATGAAGCTCGGAGTGATGGCGGCGCTGTTTGCAGGTCGGAAGCTCGAGGACGTCGCGCAGTACTGCGCGGAGATCCGGCTCGACGCGATCGAACTCCCCGTGGGCGCCTATCCGGGCAAGCCTTTCTTCGATCCGGCCGCGGTGCTTGCCTCGAAGAAGGAGCAGGACCGCATCAAGGGCATCCTGAAGGACCACGGGCTCGCGCTGTCCGGCCTCGCGGTGCACGGAAACCCGGTGCATCCCGACAAGCGCCACGCGGCGAAGGACCACACCGACTTCGTGAACGCCGTCAAGCTCGCGCCCGCGCTCGGCACCGACGTCGTCATCACGTTCTCCGGTTGCCCCGGCGGCTCGAAGACCGACAAGATGCCGAACTGGGTCACCTGCGCGTGGCCGCCGGACTACCTCGCGATCCTCGAGTACCAGTGGAAGCAGGTGCTCGTGCCGTACTGGTCGGCGCAGGCCCGCCTCTGCGCGAAGCACGGCGTGAAGGTCGCGTGGGAAGCGCACCCCGGCTTCTGCGTCTACAACCCCGACACGCTGATCCGCCTGAGCGCAGCCGCGATGAAGGCCTCGGGCCTCAAGGGGAAGCCCGTCCTCGGCGCGAACCTCGATCCGTCGCACTTCTTCTGGCAGGGCATCGACCCGATCGAGAGCGCGCGCGTCCTCGGCGAAGCGGGGCTTCTCTTCTACTGCCACGCGAAGGACACGGAACTGCATCTCCACCAGGGCCGCGTCAACGGCTACAACGACGCGCGGCCGTACGGCGACCTCAACAACCGCTCGTGGAACTTCCGCACCTGCGGCTACGGACACGGCCACGAGTTCTGGAAGCCGTTCATCTCGATGCTGCGCCGCCAGGGCTACGACCATGTGCTCTCGATCGAGCACGAGGACGCGCTCATGTCGGTCGAGGAAGGCCTCGAGCGCGCCGCGGCGTTCCTGTCGGAAGCGATCATCGTCGAGCCGGCCGTGAAGCCGTGGTGGTGCTGATCCGTGCGTCCTGAGGAATCGAACGCGCTCTTCGAAGGCTACGGCACCGGTGGCGCGCCGCGCCGGCGAGGACCCATCGTGGCAGGGGCCGCGATCGTGCTGCTTGCGGGCGCCGCGATCGGAGCCGGGGCGTATGCGTGGTTCGAGCGCGGACGCGCGGAGGATGCCGAGCTTTCGCGCGGCCAAGCGTCGGCCGAGCGCGACGCTGCGATCGCCGCGCAGCGCGAGGCGGAGGGCGCCGCCGAGGAGTCGCGCAGGGCCGCGGTCGAGGCGCTCGAGACCGCAGAGCGCGTCGCGACGACCGCGGCTGCCACGATCAAGGAAGCGGAGAAGCGCGCGGTGGATCTTGGCGCCTCGGGCGAACTGCTCGAGGGCGTGGTCAAGATCTGGGCTGGCGGCACGCCCGAACTTGCGCCGCCCGCGGTGCATGAACTCCTGCGCGGCGAGGTGCTCTCGCAACTGAGCGAGCGCCTTCCGCCCGAGCGCTACCTCGCGCTCACGGGCGCCGCGGTGCGGGCGATGGCGATCGATCTGCGCGCGCGCGACTCGGCGCGCGTGCGCGTCGACTTCGACTTCGTGAAGGGCTACCTCGCGGCGGCGCAGAAGGTCTACGGCGCCGACAGCGCGGAGATGGCGGGGGCGTTCCGCAATGTCGCGGCGATGTGCTTCGCGTACCAGGCGATTCCCGCGCTCGACGAGCCCGCGCGCGCCGCGCTGCGCGAGAATGCGCGCACCTGCGCCGAGCGCGCGGCCGCGATCGACGCGAAGGCCGGCGGACGCGCGCATGCCGAGAGCCTTGCGGTGCTCGGCCGGCTCGCGCGCCTCGACGGCGACGCGGCTGGGGCGGTGGATCTGCTTTCGAAGGCGCTCGCAGCGCTCGGGAGCGACGCATCGGCGCGCGAGAGCGCGGCGATCGCGATCGACCTCTCGCGCGCGGAGCTCGACCTCGGCAAGCGCGACGACGCGATCGGGCGCCTCGGCGAAACCGCCGACCGGCTCGCGCGCGAGGTGCCGTTCGGCGACGCGCTCGAGCTCGACGCGCGCGCGCTGCGGCTCTCGCTCTTCTCAGGCGACGAACGCGCCGCGATGGCCGAACGCCTCGCGCTCGGCCGCGTGCTCGTCCAGCTCGGTCGCGCGCCCGCCGGCTACGACGCGCTCGCGCAGGCCGCGCGCTTCTACGCCGCCGACCAGACCCGCTTCCGCGAGCGTCTCGAGGCCTCGGTGTGGCTCGCACGCGCGCTCGACCGGATGGGCTCGACGAAGTCCGCGCTCGAGATGCTCGACCAGCCGCAGCTTGCCGAGGACGCGCGCGTGTTCGGCCGCGACACGCTGCTCTCGCAGGAGTACGAGACCACGCGCGCGATGCTCCGCATGCGGCTTGCGGAAAGAGGCGCCGAGTCGCGCTGACCCTTCGGGCGGCCGCGCGGGGAACCGTCCCTCGGATTCGATGCGCGATCCGCCTGAACTCCGCGAGACGCCGCTGCTGCCGGTTGCCGCAGAGGCCCGAGGCTGAAACGATCCCACGCCTGCCATCACGGCGGCGCACGGCGCGTCGCGTACTGGGCTGGCGAAGATTGGGAGGAAGAGAACATGAAGCGATTCCAGCAGATCCGTGGCACCAAGATCCTCGGCATCAAGATCCTCGGAGCGATGGGTTTCGGCGTCAGGACCTTCGGCGTGAAGAGTCTCTGCATTCTGGCACCCGCCGCGGCATTCGCGGCCTCGGGGGCCGCGCACGGCGTGATCGTCCTGCAGAACAACCAGACGGTGAACCTCGGCGCGCTCATGGCGACCGGAAGCGACCGGATGTTCATCATCGACGACAAGCTCTTCACGATGCAGTACGTCACCACGCCGAACTTCAACATCCAGCAGTTCGACCTCACCGCGAAGATCTCGGAGTCCGTCAACCAGTACGGACTGCGCACGATCGGCTTCGACCTCACGGGTCCGTTCGTCGACGGCGGCCCGAACGACCAGACCGTCCAGGACATGAACCTCCAGTACAAGGTCGAGGTGCTTCCCGAGTTCTGGGCGCAAGGCGTGCGCCTCATCGACGCGCATCTCGCGTTCAACGGCGTCTCGGGCGGCACGGGCTCGTTCGCCCGCGTCGCGGAGACGATCTTCGAGACCGACACGGGCAACCTGATCGGCAACCTCAACACCTTCTACAACTTCGGCCCGCCGTCATCGATCCAGATGTCGGATGAAATCGACTTCAGCGCGCAGAACCCGCTCGGCTACCGCTCGCTCGAGTGCAACAAGAACCTGAAGTTCTTCGCGAACACGCCCGGCGGCTTCTCGTCGTGCTCGTTCGTGCGCCAGGAGTTCAGCCAGATTCCCGCGCCGGGCGCCGTCGGCCTGCTCGGAGTCGCGGGGCTCTTCGCCCACCGCCGCCGCCGCGCGTGATGAACGCGCGACCCATCGCAGCCACCTCGTCGCGGGGCGCTCGGCTTCGCCTTCAACGGCGTAGACCGGGCGCCTCGCGCTTGCGCCCGTGCCGCACGAAGGACACGGGCTCGCGCCACGGGCTGAAGCCCGCGGGCGTTCATGCGTGCGCGCATGCAGCCGCTCAGATTCCCGCGCGCGCGCCGCCGCGCTCGAGGAGCGACGCGATGTGCTCCTTGTCGGCGAGGGCCGATGCGCGCACCTTGGCCACGATGTCGCGGTTCGCGAGGTCGCTCTTCATGTAGCGCCGCGCGAGGTCCGCGACCTCGGCCGGCGTCGAGCCTTCGAAGAAGTCTAGGCCCTCGCGGTACGCGATCGAGCTCGCGAGGCGATTCGCGATGATCCAGGTCTGGTACGACTGCGGCAGGCTCTTCCACACGCGGTCGCCCGCGAAGTCGAAGAGCACCTTCGGCAGGTGATCGCGGATCATCTGCTTCGCAAGCTCGCGGTCCTCGGCCGGCCAGTTCGGAACACCCGCGGCGATCGCCGCCGCGCTCGTGTTGATGACCTTCGAGAGCTCGACCGAGATCTTCGGCAGCGACAGGTTCGGGTGCGTCTTCGCGGCGCGCATGAGGAACTCTGCCTCGACGCGCGCCAGCTCGCGCAGCCGCTCGAGCACCTGCGACACATAGGTGTCCTTGATCGAGAGGAACTCCTCGTCGGAAAGCACCATGCACGCGCTGATCTCGTAGCTCGAGCAGATCACGCCGCACTTGTTCGCGGACGAGTCCTTGATCACCGTCGCGCCGCGCTTGGCGATCTCCTCGCGCGCCGCAGGCGTGATGAAGAGGTTCGCGCCCTCCGAGATCACCATGGTGCTCGGCTTGCCGTCGGCGGTGAGGAAGTCCTGCCAGTTGCCCTCGTGGATCGTGGCGGGGCGGCCACCGCCCGGCACGAACGCGTCGGTGACGAGGCGGTTGTGCATCGTGTTGCGCAGCTGCGCGCCGTCGGGCTCGTCGACCGACACGATGCGGCCCTTCGGCGATAGCTTCTTCTTGTCGAAGCTCGCGATCGGCAGGCCTTCGTTGAAGAGGCGCAGGAGCTCGGCGTGGTCGAGGCCCTCGGGGTCCTCGCCGCAGCCGGAGCCGTCGCCGACGCCGACGATCACGGCGTTCTTGCCGTAGTCGCGGTCGAGGATGCGCATCATGTTGCCCGCGACATCGCCGTCTGGGCCGCCCGTGATCTTGATCGTGAACTTCTGCTTGCGCGGGTCGATGCCGCGGGCCTTCAGCGCGATGTCGAGGAAGACATTGACGCCTTCGCTCGTCACGCCGTAGACCTTGTGGTTGATGCCCGCGCCGGGCTTCGAGCTCATGAACGCGGTCGGCATCGAGTAGCCGCGCAGGCGCGCGCGGTCGACGATCCACACGATGTGCGCGGGGGTGATGTTCTCATCCGGGCCGAGATAGATGAGTTCCTCGCGGCCGAAGCGGTCGACCACGAGCTTCTTCACCTCGGGCGTCTGGACGATCAGGTCGAGCACCGAGTCGACGAACGCCTTCACGCAGCGGTCGACCGTCGCGTGGGGTTCGAGCAGGATCGCGGCCTTGGCGCCGCCCTCGGGAATGTCCTTGTTCTTGAGCTGCTGCGCCCACGAGAGGCCGTAGACCTCGTCGAAGAGCCGCTCGCTCTCGCGGGTGTGCTGCGCGGTGTTCTGCGTGCGGATCACGCGGAGTCCGCCGCGGGCGATGTCCTGGAAGCGGTTGTGGAACCCGTCGAACTGACGGCCGTGCACGAAGAAGGTCGCGTAGGGCTTCTCGGGGCGGTCGCCGTTGGCGAGGTACGCCGGATCGATGCGGAGGCACAGCGCGAAGCGGTCCGCGAGGAAGAAGTTGGTGCGCAGCGTGGCGGCCACGCCGTCGAGCATCTTCGTGAGCGCTGCGCGGTGCATCTCGCTCGGGTGGCGGGCGATGTCGGCCTCGACCTTGGCGCGCGCGGCGGCGAAGTCGGCGTCCGACGACGGCTGCGCCGGGTCGAAGCGCCTGACGAGCAGGTCGACGATCGCCATCGAGACCGGGATCGCCTCTTCGGCGAAGCCCTGGATGCGCTCCCGCGTCCAGAGGTAGCGGTTCTGCGGCGAGAGCACCTGGTGCGCGAGGTTGCAGAGGGCGACCATCGCCTCGGCGCGGTCGAGCGCGATGCCCGCGTGACGGCCAGCGATCTCGATCGCCTTGTCGTCGATCCACTTGATGCGGCGGAGGTCGGAGACGACGGCCTTCCAGAGGTCGCTCGAGGGGGAGATCGCCTTGCCGTCGGCGCCCTGCACCACGAAGCCGACGAAGGTCACGGAGCCGGCCTTGCCGTCCTTGACGATGTCGAGGTAGGCGCGGTGGATCGAGATCCTGTGGCGCGCGAGGATCGCGGCGGTGCGCTCGAGCATGGTGCGCGTGCGCGCGTTCTCGACGACGACGACGATGCGGCTCATCGTCGGATGCGACTCGGGCTCGAGCTCGATGACGGTGCCGTCGGTCCCGCTCACGCGGCTGAAGAGCCTCCAGTGCGCTGCGACGCGCAGCGGCGTGCAGGTGAGCACGTATTCGGCCGAGCAGCCCGCGAAGTACGCCGAGATCTGGTCGGGCGTCCAGTCGAGCTTCTGGTCCTTCGCGTACTTGATCGTCTCGGTCAGCTTCGCGGCCTGGCGCGGGTCGCGGCTGTCGAAGGGCTCGGGGTCGCCGAAGACGAAGGTGTCGAGGACGAGGCTGCCGTCGAAACTCGAGTGGATCTTCGCGGCGCGCAGCGAGCGGTCGAGCGGCAGCTGCGCGACGAGTTCGGCGAGGATGCCGGGGTAGTTCTGGCTGCGGATGAGGGTGAGCTGGCGGCCGTCCTCGCTCTTCAGCGTGAGGTCGGCAGGGCGCCCCGACGCGCGCGCGGCGATGATCGCGCGCAGGTGCGCCAGTTGGCTCGCGCGGTCGGTGTCCTGGAAGTAGCTCGGTGGCATCTGCGAGACGAACCAGGGCACGAAGCTCGCTGCTGTGTCGCGGAAGGTGCTCGCGAGTTCGTCGGTGATGGCCGAGGCGTCCGGGGTGACGGCGTGCTGGGAAGGCGCGGAGGTCATTTCGTGTATGTTCCGAGGCGTTGACCCTGCGGAAGATTCCGTAGGGGGAGGGACAGGATAGCCAAGGCCCGCGTGCACGCCGAACGGTCGCCGCGCGGAGGAACACCGATGTCTCGTCAGGCAATCGTCATCGGCAACTTCGATGGGGTCCATCGCGGCCACCAGCACCTCTTTCGCATCGCCCGCGAGGCCGCGATCGGTGGGGGCGTGGCCGCCGTGACCTTCGAGCCGCTGCCGGCGGCGGTGCTGCGGCCGGAGGTTCCGATGGGGCGGCTCACCCCGCAGGCGGAGCGCGCGGAACTGCTCCGCTCGCTCTGCGGGGTCGAGGACGTGGTCGAGTTGGAGCCGACTCCAGAAGTTCTCGGACTATCCCCGGAGGCGTTCATTGCTGACCTGCATCGTCGGCTTCGCTTCGGCGTGGTGGTCGAGGGGCCGGACTTCCGATTCGGCAGGGGGCGGGCGGGCTCGCTCGACACCTTGCGCGCGCAGGGCGCGTTGTTCGGCTTCGAGGTCGTCGAGGCGAGCGCATGCACGGTCGTGCTAGGCGACGGCGACCGGGTGGAGGCGCGGAGTTCGGTGGCGCGCGACCTGCTTGCCGAGGGCCGCATCGCCGATGCGGCGCGCGTCTTCGGCCGGCCGTACGAACTCCGCTGTCCGACCACGCGCGGCGACCAGCGCGGCCGCACAATCGGCTGGCCCACGATGAACCTCGATGCCCGCGGCCGCATTTTGCCGGCGGATGGCGTGTACGCGGGCGAGGCGACGCTTCCGGACGGCTCGCGCGCAATCGCCGCGATCTCGGTGGGAACGAAGCCGACCTTCGGTGAAAGCCCGCGCACCTGCGAGGCGACGCTGCTCGAGCGTGATGGGCGACCTCGCGCATTTCCGCTCGACTGGTACGGGTTTGAGCTGCGGCTGCGGTTTCTGGCGTGGATCCGCGGTCAGGAGCGCTTCGACGGGCTCGACGCGCTTCTTGCGCGCATGGAGATCGACCGCGCTGCGGTGCTGACGGCGGCCGCGGAGGCGAACGCTGTGTAGACTGCGCTCCTCGCGCGGGGTCTTGTCGCGCCGCGTTCCATGCCCTACGAGACCAACACGTCGATCGAGTCGCTGGCCGACGCCCTCCGGGGGGCGACGCGGGTGCTTGTCACCACGCACCAGAAGCCCGACGGCGACGCGATGGGTTCTGTGCTGGCGGTCGTGCGGCTCTGCTGCGCGATCGGCGTGCGCGCCGAGGGATGGATGGTGGGGCCGTGCGAAGGAAACATGCGGCTCTTCCAGGGCGACGACGCGATCGCGATCATCGATCCGCGCAATCCGACGCTGCCGGACGGCGACTTCGACCTCGCGGTCGTGGTCGACACGGGCGCGTGGACCCAGCTCGAGATCATCGCGCCGTGGCTGCGGGCGATGTCCGGGCGCGTGATCGGCTTCGACCACCATGCGCGGGGCGACGCGGTCGCTGCGCACCGCGTGGTCGACGTCTCGTGCGGCTCGTGCACGGCGCTCCTGATCCGCCTTGTCGATGCGCTCAACGTCGATCTGTCGTTCGGCGCCGACGGGCGCGGCCGCTACTCGGTCGCGGAGGCGCTCTACCTCGGGCTCGCGACCGACACCGGCTGGTTCCGCTTCCCGAACGCGCGCGCGGCCGAGTTCGCGCTCGCGTCGCGGCTGCTCGCGGCGGGCGTCGACAAGGACGCGATGTACCAGCAGATCGAGCAGTCGAGCCGGGCGGGCCGCGTGCGGCTCCAGGGCCGCGCGCTCTCGAGCCTCGAGTTCGCAGCAGGCGGCGCGATCTCGATCATGCGGCTTCGCGCCTTCGACTTCACCGAGACGGGCGCCGAGATGGAGGAGTCGTCGGGCGTCGTCAACATGCCGATGGAGGTCGCGGCGGTGCGCGCCTCGGTGCTGCTGGTCGAGGACACCGCCAACGGCGTCGTGAAGCTCAGCTTCCGCTCGAAGCCGGCAGGCCCCGACGGCGCGTTCGTCGACGTCAACGAGCTCGCGGGCCGCTTCGGAGGCGGAGGCCACGTCCACGCCGCCGGCGCAAGGCAGAAGGGCACGCTCGATGAAGTGGTCGCGCGCGTGCGCGCGGCTGTCGAGGCGTGAGCGTGAGCGACAGGTCGAGGGCGAAGCCCGAGCACCAGACGCCCGAGTCGACAGCCAAAACGGGTGGCACTACTTCCAGTAGTGGGGAGTCGACCGAGCAAACACACGCGCGGCACTGCTAGAAGCAGTGGCACCCATGAAGGGCTGTCTTCGTCGATCGCTGTCGCTCGCGCTGCGCGCTCGAGGGTAGATAGAACCCTCAGATCACCTGATCGTGTAGCCGAGCTTCGTGATCGCGCCCTCGATCGCGGCGCGCTGCTCGGGCGGCGCGGTCACCACCACGGCTTCGTCGACATGGCTTGCCTTGACGGCGGTCACGCCCTCGATCTTCTCGACCTTGCCGCAGATCGCGCCTTCGCAGCCCTCGCAGTGCATGCCCGTCACGGGAATCGTCATCTCGACGGGCGCGCCCAGCTTCACCGTCTCGACGGCGGGCGCGGGCGCGTTTCGCTTGCAGCCAACGGCGAGAACGGCGAGCGATGCGGACGCGAGGGCGATGCAGGCGGGTCGGATCATGGCGCGATCGTAGCCGCCCGCGCCCGGGTTCGTCACGCCCTCGCGCGTGCTGCGATGAGCTCCGGCTTCGCGAACTTCCCGCGGAGGATCTTGTCGGCTGGCGCCTTCATCCAGTCCTCGAGGATCGACGTGTAGACAGACCGGAAGTCGATCCCGTACTTGAGGTCGCCTTGGTCGAGGTCCGTGAGCGACGGGTGGTTGCCGCAGACACCCGCCTTGAGCGACGGGCCGATCAGGAACATCGGCGCGGCCGTGCCGTGGTCGGTGCCGTTCGAGGCGTTCTGCTTCACGCGGCGGCCGAACTCGCTGAACACCATCGTGAGCACGCGGCCTTCGTTCCCCTGCGCCTTGAGATCGTTCTGGAAGGCAAGCACCGCGTCGCCGAGCTGGCGCATGAGGTTCGCGTGCGTCCCAAGCTGCCCGCCGTGGGTGTCGAAGCCGCCCATCGACGCGTAGTAGACGCGCGTCGGCATCTCGGCCCGGATCATCGCGCCGACCGTCTTCAGCTGGTTGGCGAGGCCGCTCTGCGGGTACTGGACGAGCGGCTGCTTGGCGACCGCTGCGCGGATCTTGTCGCTCGCGACCTGCGCGTCGAGCGCCGTGCGCATGAGGAACTCGCGCTGCGTGCCGGCCGCGGCGCCGCCGACGGCACCTGCGCGGTTGATGGCGTCGTAGGGATCCTTCATCGCGCGGTGCAGATCCTCGCCGAGCCAGCGGAAGAGCGACGGGCTCTCGAACGCGATCGGCTTCTGGATGTCGCCCTGCATCGCGAGCGGCGCGTTGCGGCCGATCGCGACGGCGCCCTCGGGGATCGGGGTGCCGTTGCAGGTGTTGTCGAAGTAGCGGCCGATCCAGCCCGAGCCCTTCGCGTCGAGGCGGCCCGTTTGCCAGATGTCCATCGAGGTGAAGTGCGAGCGGTTCGGGTTCGGGTAGCCGACGCCCTGCACGACCGTGAGCAGCCCGCCGTCGTAGAGCTCCTTGAAGCCCGTGAGGTTCGGGTGCAGGCCGATTCCCTGCGCGTTCGCGAGGTCGAGCGCTGCCTGCTGGCCGTTCTGCGCGGCGGCGCCGGGCGCGCGGAGACCGATCTGCGGCCGCGCGTTGTAGTAGTCGGGCGAGCCATAGGGCACCACGGTGTTGAGGCCGTCGTTGCCGCCGCCGAGCTGCACGATGACGAGGATGCGCTGGTCGGGCACGCCGGGCTGCGACGAAAGCAGCGGGTTTCCGAGCATGCCGAGCGCGCTCCGCTCGATGAAGCAGGGGACCGTCGCCGCCAGCGAAGCGAGCGTGAGGCTTCGTTCGAGGAAGAGCCGGCGGGTGAAGGCGTTGTCGGGCATCATGGGTTCGCTTTCAGCAGAGCTGGTACTCGGGCATGGCGCCGATCAGGCAGAGCATCGCCTTCACGCGGTCGTCGGTCACGGTTCCTCCGAGCGAGCCGAGGAAGCGGTCGAGTTCGTCGAGACGCTCGGGCGCGGGCTCGCCGCCGAGCGCGAAGGCCGCGATCGCGCGCACGGCCTCGTGCGGGTCGACGCCGCCGCCCGAGTCGCGCAGATGCGCGACGAGCGGCGAGACGTCGTAGGAGAGTTCCGACGGATCCCAGTCGAACGCGGCGGGACGGCGGCCCGTGACGAGGTAGACGGCGACGTTCTGGCGCACGAAGAGGGTCGCGGTGTTGATCCACGCGCGTCCGCCGTCCCAGCCCTTCACGCTCGGCGGCTGGAAGAGCTGCTGGCCCATGAGGTCGCCCGCCTGCGCGAGCGCGCTCATCTCGCGGACGGGCGTGCCGAGGCTGCGGATCGTCTGCACCATCAGCTGCGTCGGGCTCTTGACGACGGAGAGACGGTTGTCCTTCGCGTAGAAGTGCTGCGAGCGGAAGAGCGTCTTGAGGATCGGACGGATCTCGTAGCGCTTGGCCCGGAACTCCTTCGCGAGCCTCGACACGGCGTCGCCCGCGTCCTTGGGCGGCGTGGGAGCGTCGTTCACGAGGAACTTGTAGAGCTTCGACACGATGAAGCGCGAGCAGACGGGGTGCTCGAGGATGATCGACACGAACTCGTCGCCCGAGAAGCCGCCCGTGCGGCCGAGGATCGTCTTCGGCGTCGGGTCGTGCTCCTGCTGGTTGAAGAAGAAGTCGTCGCCGCGGAAGGTCATGCCCGTCAGGGCGCGCGCGCCTTCCTTGATGTCGCGCTCGGTGTAGTCGTTGCCCTCGCCGAGCGTGAAGAGCTCCATCAGCTCGCGCGCGAGGTTCTCGTTCGGACTGCGGCGGCGGTTCTCGTCGTTGTCGAGGTACTTAAGCATCGCGGGGTCGCGGATGATGCCGCGCACGAGATCCGCGAAGTTGCCGGCCGCGTTCGCCCGCAGGAACGCGTTCTGCCGCAGCATGTGGTAGCTGTTCTCGATGGTGCGGTAGCCGGTGGCGAAGTGGCCGTGCCAGAAGAGCGTGAGCTTCTCCTCGAGCGGCCGGCCGGTCGAGATCATCTTGGCGAGCCACCACTTCTGCATCTCGGCGAGCTGCTCGCGGTCGGACTTCTCGCGCGCCTGCCGCTCGCCCTGGAGCCGCGCGATCGTCTCCTCGTCGCCGGCGGCGCGCGCGCGGCGGAGCGTCTCGCGCTCCTCGGGCGTCTCGCCGCGCATGATGCCGCGGAACTCGGCCGCCGTCGGCCCCGCGGCCTCGCCCTTGAAGTCGACGATGTAGTCGACGGCGTCGTCGAGGCCAAGCTCGACGAGGGCCCGCACCTGCGCGGGTGTGCCGCCGAAGCCTGCACGGTTCAGCAGATGCTGCGCCGCGGCGTAGTCGAAGTCCTTCTTCGCAAGTGGCTGGAGAGGGTTCGCCATGGCAATCGTGGTGGGCTATCCCGAGAAGGCGCGCGCAGCGCTCGCCGTTTCGGACCGCGTGACTATCGGAAAAGTACGCGCCGAAGCCCGAGCGCTGAAGGGGTTTCTTCTCGGGAATGACGAAAGTCAGGTGGTTTTGGTGCGGCCGCGCGGCACCGATGGCTCACCGCCGGCACATGAAGGCGATGGCGCCGAGCGGGACGATCACCGCGAACACGGCCGACGCCGTCGGCCCGTTCAGGAAGGCGTCGTCGATGAGCGGGACCACCGCCGCGACGGCGATCCCGAGTCCGACGAGCGCCCAGAGGCTCGGTCGGCCGACCGTGCGCAGCGCAAGCGCCGCGTAGGCGGGGAAGACCAGGCCGTAGAGGCCGAGGTAGCGGAGATAGGTGTCCTTCGACGGAGCGAGGAGAGCGGTGGCGAGGCCTATCGCGAGGGCGGCGAAGATGAGGATCGCCCGCGTTCGCCCGCGCAGCAGCGTGCCGCGGATCTCCGAGAGGTGGAGCGCGGAGGTCAGGATGAGCTGGAGGACGATGTGGGCGCGCACGGCCGGGTTCGTGAGGCCCTGCGGCGACTTGAGGTAGCACGCCGTCAGGAGCAGCATGGTCGCGAAGCCAAGCCCGAAGACGAGGAAGTTCGTCGGCGCCTTGCCTTCGGGGACTTCCTGCCTTGCGCGGTGGAAGGTGAGGTCGAGGTTCGGCGAGAGCATGAACCCGAAGACGATCGTCGGGAGCACGAAGCCGAGCTGCGTCAGCGTGAACTCGCCGGTCGCCGGCAGGGGATTCATCCTGCCCCACGGCAGGAACGCGAACGTGGCGAGGCTTGCGACGAATCCGAGCGCTGCGAGCCCCCACAACGCCTGGCGGGGGAGATACGCAAGCGCGAGCGCTGCGCCGCCGACCGTGAAGATGCAGAAGAGCGTTCCGTCGGA
>JBIKWD010000044.1:0-17824 GCA_044356505.1 Phycisphaerales bacterium | reverse complement strand
GCTCGCAGCGCGGCTCCGGCGCCTTCGGGACGCGTCAGCGGCGGATCGTGCGGTGGTCAAGGAGATCTTCCGCCGCGAGGGACGCCGCGAGGGACGCCGCGAGGGACGCCGCGACGGACGCCGCGACGGACACCGTGAGGGCGTTGGATTGGGTGCGGCGGAGTTGAAGAAGTTGGCGCGGGAGGGCTTGGAATGATCGTGGTGGATGCGTCTGCATTTCTTTCCGTCGTGCTGGGAGAACCGTCGAGCGACGCTGTCTTGAGGGCGCTGCTTGGCGAGGATGGCGGAAGGAGCGAGCGCCGAAGCGGCGAAGTGCGGAGTGAGGCCTCCATTCGGAAGGACGGTCGGCGGGAGGCTCCTGAGCGTGTTGCGCCAAAGGGCGGAAGCGACCCCGGACACGACGAAGTGAAGGACGAGTACGAGGATGAACACGAGGACGAACACGAGGACGAACACGAGGACGAACACGAGGACTTGATCGCGCCAGAGTGCCTGGCACTCGAGGTGACGAACGCTATCGTGCAACTGCGTCGGCGAGCGCAGCGGCTCGGGATGAATGCCGATCCTGCGTCCGTCATTGGCGTGGAGCCCGATCGCCTTGCGCGGGCGATTCAAGAGCACTTCGAGACGCTCGGCGTGACTCTCGAATCCGTTTCGTCGCATGACGACTTCGATCGCACGTGCCGGATCGCCGAGACTTGCGGGCTCAGTTCCTACGACGCGGTCTACGTGGCGTTCGCGGCGCGTCGCGGCGCCCGGCTCCTCACCCTCGATCGCGCCATGGCCGCTGCGGCGGTGTCCGTCGGTGTCGCCACGCTGCCCGTGTGATCCCCAGTGTGATCCCCAGTGTGATCCCCAGCGTGATCCCCAGCGTGATTCCCACCGTGATTCTCGCCGCGATCCCCGCCGCGATGGCTTCCGTATGTTCCGACAAGAACTGAGCGGGTGTAGACTCCGCCCCATGACAACGCTCGCTGTTCCCACCTTCCCGTCGCGCACCCAGCAGATCCTCGACACGCTCCGCCAGAGCGGTCAGTTGAAGCACCTCCAGACCATCGAAGGTCCGATGGACGCGACCGTGAAGCTGAAGGGCTACGGCGAGGTCGCGTGCTTCTGCTCGAACAACTACCTTGGGCTCGCGAACCACCCCGAGGTGGTCGAGGCGGGCATCGCGGGGATCCGCAAGTACGGCGCGGGCACCGCGAGCGTCCGCTTCATCTGCGGCACCTTCGACTGCCATCATTCGCTCGAGGCGCGCATCGCCGAGTTCTACGGCGTCGAGGCCTCGTACACCTTCACGAGCTGCTGGAACGCGAACGAGGCGATCTTCCCGACCCTCTGCGAGGCGGGCGACATCATCATCTCCGATGAACTGAACCACGCGTCGATCATCGACGGAATCCGCCTCGCGGCCGTGATCAAGAAGGGCCTCCTCAAGACCGTCTACCGCCACAACGACCTCGCGTCGCTGCGCGCGAAGCTGGCCGAGGCGCGCGCGAACCCCGAGATGACGGGCACGATCTGGGTCGTCACCGACGGCGTCTTCTCGATGGAGGGCGACATCGCCGATCTTCCCGCGATGCGCAGGCTCTGCGACGAGTTCGGCGCGTACCTCGTGGTCGACGACTCGCACGGCACGGGCGTGATGGGCGCGACCGGCCGCGGCACCCACGAGCACCAGGGGCTCAACGGCACGCAGATCGACTACATCACCGGCACGCTCGGCAAGGCGCTCGGCGGCGGCGCGGGCGGCTACATCGCCGGCTCGCGCAAGGCGATCGACCTTCTGATCCAGCGCGGACGGCCCACGCTCTTCTCGAACGCGCTTCCCTGCACGATCGCGTGCAGCGCCGACAAGGCCATCGAGGTCCTGATGCGCGAGCCGCAGCGCGTCGCGAAGCTGCGCGCGAACGTCGACGCGGCGCGCGCCGGCATCCGCGAGGCGGGGTTCGAGGTGCTCGACAGCCCGACCGCGATCTGTCCGATCATCGTCCACGACACGGCGAAGGCGATCGCGATGTCGAAGCGCCTGCTCGAGCTCGGCGTGTTCGTGATCGGCTTCGGCTTCCCGGTCGTTCCCGAGGGACATGCGCGCCTGCGCGTCCAGATCTCGGCCGCGCACGAGGCGACGCACATCAAGCGCCTCGTCGACGGCCTGAAGGTGCTGCGCGCCGAGTTCAAGTGACCGGCGCCGCGCGGCCCGAACCGCAACGGACGCGCGCCGACGGGAATTGTTCCCCATCTGTGAGGATTCCGATGTTTCTTGGGTGAATTGAACCCGAGGTCCCTTGCCTCTCCTTCGGGGCGGGCGAGGATGCGGCCATGGTCTCCGACTCCAGCCACACCGACGGAACTCTTGCGCTCGGCCTCCCGCGCCCGCGAAGCGGTTTGCTCCGCGGAATCGTCGACGGCCCGCTCCGGATCGCAGAGGAGGTCCTCGGCATCGCGGAGATCGCGGCAATCGCCTCGCGGGTCGAGATGGGCGATCGCGCGCGGACCCTCGGCGAGCGGATCGTCGACGAGACGGGAATCACCACCACGCTGCGCGACGAGGAGCTCGCGAGGGTCCCGAAGACGGGCGCGGCAATCGTCTGCTGCAACCATCCGTTCGGCGGGGCCGACAGCGTCGCGCTGCTCACGACGCTCCTCGCGAGACGACCCGATGTCAGGTTCCTCGCGAACTCGATGCTCGAGCGGATCCCGTTCCTCGCGCCAAACCTGATCTTCGTCGATCCGTTCGGCGGCCCCGGCGCCGCGCGGCGCAACGCGGCCGCGCTGCGGCAGGCGATCGAATGGCTCAAGGCGGGCCATCTCATCGCGGCGTTTCCTGCGGGCGAGGTGAGTGCGGTCCGCTGGGGCCAGTGGACGCCCGTCGATCCGCCGTGGTCGACGATTCCCGCACGCCTCGCGCTCCAGACGCGGGCGAAGCTGATCCCCGCGTGGATCGAGGGCGCGAACGGGCCGCTCTTCCAGGCCGCTGGCCTCGTGCATCCTCGGCTGCGCACGGCGCTCATTCCGCGCGAGTTCGTGGCGCGGCGGGGGCGCCCCGTCGATCTCCGGATCGGCCGTCCGATCGCGACCGAGGGTTCGGACCTCGACTCCGAGTCGCTGACGCGCCTCGTGCGGGGCCGGTCGGAGCTGCTCCGTGCCTCGACGCCGCCTGCGCGGGCCGCGCAGGAACTCGGGCCGATCGCGGAGTCGTCGGCGACCCGCGAAGAGCTCGCTGCGGAGTTCGGCGCGCTGCCGCCCGACCGCCTCCTCTACCGAGATGGCGCGCATGCCGTGTTCGCGGTGCGCGCGGCCGACATCCCGCTCGGACTTCTCGAGATCGGGCGGCTGCGCGAGATCGTCTTCCGCGCCGTCGGCGAGGGAAGCGGCAAGCCGCGCGATCTCGACGCGTTCGACGGCTCGTACTGGCACATCGTCGTGTGGAACTCCGAGCAGCGCGAGATCGTGGGCGCGTACCGCGCGGGCGTCGTGCGCGAGGTCGCCGGCAGCGGCGAGATCGCCGGCCTCTACACGAGCACGCTCTTCCGCTTCTCGCCGGGAGTCCTTACGCAACTCGACGACGCGGTCGAACTCGGACGCGCGATCGTTGCACCCGCGTACCAGCGCCAGGCGCTTCCCCTGTCGCAGCTCTGGAAGGGGATCGGCGTCTTCATGTTCCGGCGCGGGCTCGTCAAGATGTTCGGCCCCGTGAGCATCTCGAACGAGTACACGTCGCAGTCGAAGGAACTGATGATGGCGTTCCTCGAGCGGCATCGCCTCGAGCGCACGCTCGCCGAGCGCGTCTCGCCGCGCACTCCGCCTGTCCGGAAGCCGCTCGGTGCGTTCACCGAACGCGAGACGGCGCGCCTCACCAGCGATCTGCCCGAGGTCGAGCGCATGATCGACGAGATCGAGCGCGGCCAGCGTGCGGTCCCCGTGCTGCTGCGACACTATCTGCGCCTCAACGCGCATCTTCTCGGCTTCAACCTCGACCGCGACTTCGGCGACGCGATCGACGCGCTGATGATCGTGGACCTGCGCGACATCGACGAGCGCATCGTGCGCCACTACGCCGGCGACGCAGGGGTCGCGCTGGTCGCGGCGTTGCGGGCGCGGCGCGATACGCTCAGCGCACGCTGATCGTCGGCTGCACGAACTTGGTCTGGAACGCGAGCGTCGACGCGCGCGCTGCGATGCTGCGCGCGACGTGGTCGATCTCGGCGCCGAGGCGGGCGTCGTTCCAGTTGGCAAGCGGCGTACCGCGGTCGCTGTTCACGCGCAGCGCCGTGCGGATCGCGATCGCGCCGAGGAACTCGAGTCCCATCGCGCTCGCCATGATCTCCGCGCCGCCCTTGCCGAAGAGGTCGTGCTCGCGGCCGGTGTCGTCGATGAACGAGCTCATGTTCTCGACGACGCCGAGGACCGGCACGCCGAGCTGCTCGAACATCTTGGCTGCGCGGCGCGCGTCGTCCTGGGCGACCTGCTGCGGCGTGCAGACGATGACCGCGCCCGAGAGCGGCAGGAGCTGCGAGAGCGTCAGCGGCACGTCGCCCGTTCCCGGCGGAAGATCGACGATGAGATAGTCGAGTTCGCCCCACTCGGTCTGGGTCGCGAGCTGCTTGAAGGCGCCGTGGGCCATGGGGCCGCGCCAGATGAGCGGCTTGTCCGGATCGACGAGCTTGCCGATCGTCATCGCCCTGATGCCGTGCACCTCGAAAGGCAAGAGCATGTTGCCGCGCGCCTGCGTGGGCTCGTCCTCGAGGCCGAGCATGGTCGGGGCGCTCGGGCCGTAGATATCGCCGTCGAGGAGGCCCGTCTTCGCGCCCATGCGGGCGAGCGCCACGGCGACGTTGACGGCGATCGTCGACTTGCCGACGCCACCCTTGCCCGCGCCGACGGCGATCACCTGGCGGACGCCCGGCAGCGGATTGGCTCCGTCGCGGGTCCGGTCGTTGGCGCGGCGGACGTCCGCGGTGAAGGTCACGTCGACGCCCGAGTGGGGAGCGCCGACTTCCGCCGCCTTCGCGGCGATCGCGGTCTCGATGTCGCCGCGGATCTTGTCCTTCATCGGGCAGGCGGGGGTGGTCAGTTCGACCGTCACCGCGACCCGGTCGCCCTCGACGGAGGTCGCCTTGACCATCCCGAGCGTCACAAGGTCTTTGCGGATGTCGGGGTCGAGGACGGTTCGGAGCGCTGCTGTGACGTCGGCGGGGGTCATCGTCATGGGGTGTTCCGAGGGTCTGCAGGCTCTTCGAGGGGGCGCGGCGGGGCGGCTGCTGTACGGGGGGTGCGGATGGTAGCGGCCCTCTCGGCGCCTCCTCGGCGAGTCCTGAGTGTTCCGCCGCAATCTTTTGCATCCCTTCCGCGTTTGGCCGACAAGAGGGGCTGACAGCCTTTCGAAGGACCCACATGCCGATCAACAGTTCCATCCTCGCGGCCGCCTGGCTTGCTCTCGTCCCGTCGTCCGCGCACCTCTCGTCTTCCGCGGTGCAGTCGCAGGAGAAGGAGCCTGCGTCGGCGCCGACCGCCAAGCCGGGCGAGGACGGCGGGGTGCTCGATGGCCCGCAGGTCCCCAAGAAGGGCCTCGACTCGAAGCGGCCCTTCACGGGCGGGCAGAAGGCTGGCGACAAGGCTGGCGACAAGGCTGGCGACAAGGCCGGTAGCAAGGACGGCAAGCGCCCGCAGGCGCAGATGGGTTCCAAGCCCGCGATCGAGCAGAACGCGTTCTTCGCGGCGATCGATGCGATGGGATTCGAAGGCGACCTCGGGGCGTCCGTGGAGGGCGCCCGCGCCGAGTTCATCGAGCGCGTCAAGCAGTGGGATGCGACGGCGAGCGTGAAGCGACGGCAGCTGTTCGACCGGCGCAAGCAGGCGTCGCCCAGCGAGCCGCCGAGCGAGGAGTTCAAGAAGGAGATGGCCGCGATCGAGGCCAGCCGGCCGAAGCTCGCCGAACTGCAGCAGCGCGTGTACGGCATGCTCTCCGAAGAGCAGGGCGCGAAGCTGAAGGAGACCTACGAGGCGGAACTGAAGCGCGTGCGCGACGAGCTCGCCCGCCAGGCCGAGGCGGAGCGCAAGGCGAAGGACGCAGAGCGCAAGACGAAAGAGAAGGCGAAGGAGAAGGCGAAGCCGAAGGAGAAGGAGACGGAGAAGGAGACGCCCGCTCCCGCCGCCGACAAGCCCGCCGAGAATGAGAAAGGCACGCCCTGAGGCGTGCCTTCGCGTGGTTTCGCTCGATGAAGGGCGGCGTCATCCGCCGCCGAACACGCGGATGTCGTCGTACTCGTTGACCACGTACGGACCCTTCGGGTTCGCGCTCGCGTTCACGATGTCGTTGACCACCACGGTCTGGGTCCCAGGGCCGTCGTTGTTCGCGAAGAAGATGCCGTCCTTCCCTGCGGAGATCAGCACCCACGCGCCACGCGGAGCGCCCGCGTTCGGGGAGCCCGCCGCGCCGTAGCTGACGTTGCGGATGATCTGTGCGAGCGTCGCGCTCTGGTTCGTGGGGGGGGTCGTCCGCAGAATGCTGCGCGTGACCTGCGACTGGCTCTGGTTTCCGAGTTCGACCGACGTGATGTAGGGCAGGATCGGCTGGAACGCGAAGATGCAGTCGGTCATCGGCTCGGTGGCGACCGCGCCGGAAACGAGCAGCGACCCCTGCGGGCGCATCTGGCGCATGTAGATGACCGGCTGCCCCCACGCATCGACGAGGTCGGGAAGCCGATACGTGTCGTTGGCGTACGGGTCGCCGCCGCCCGCGGCGGCAAGGCTCTGGCCGGGCACGGCCGCGAGCTCATCGACCTTCGGCGAGAAGAAGGACTTGTACTGGACGCCGCGGATGCGGGGGCCTTGGCCGACGGCCGAGGCGCTGACCTTGATGCGGAACGGCTGGCCACCCGCGACGTTGAACGTGATCTCGGTCCAGCCGTTGAACTGCGCGGAGTTGTAGGCGGGGTCGTCCTCGGCCACGCCGCCGCCGCAGAGGTGCAGGATCGCGTTCTCCGTGCCCGAGATCTTCGGGTCGCCCGCCAGGATCGCCTCGGGCACGAGGCCCGGGTAGAAGCCGAACTGCTGCTGGAACGTCTCGCAGGCCTTGCCGAACTCCTCCATGAGGTTCGTGGTCTGCGTCTTGCGTGCGCGCTCCTGCACGGCGCTCAGCGCGACGAGCAGGATGCCGATCAGGAGCGCGATGATGCCGATCACCACCAGCATCTCGGTGAGCGTGAAGCCGCCCGAGGAACGTCGCTCTGGGGTGCGGGACGGCTGGCGTACGGCGATGGGGTCTGGCATGTCGTCAATCCTAACGGGTGGAGCGGCTGCCTCGCAGCCTGGCATGGCCATCTTTACGCCGCGGAAGGGGCTCGGCGTGGTCGATTCGGCCGATTCGATATTGGACTCGTTGGTTCGTCAGTCGGAGGCGAGTTGCCGGAAGGCCTCGTAGCCCCCGATGGCGACCGCGGTGGCGAGGTTGAGGCTGCGCACGATCGGCGTCGCCCCTTCGGCCGAAGCCGCGGTGCGGGCGGCGTCCGTCCCGGGCTGGGGGATCCGAAGCAGGGCGTCCAGGCCGTATGTGTCGGCCAACCAGCCCTCGACCTCCGGGCCGACCCCGGTCGACTCCTTGCCGAACAGGAGGTAGTCGCCGCGCTCGAACCGGGCGTCATAGAGCGACCGCTCGCCGTGGCTTGTGAAGAGCCAGAGCCGCTTCGGACGCTCGTTGGCGAGAAACGCGCCCCAGCTCTGGTGCTCGACGCAGTCGACGAGGTGCCAGTAGTCGAGCCCTGCGCGGCGACGCGCCTTGTCGTCCATCGAGAAGCCGATCGGGTGGACAACGTGCAGGCGACAGCCGAGCGCCGCGGCGGTGCGGCCGATGTTTCCCGTGTTGTTGGGTATCTCCGGGTTCAGCAGGACGAGATGCAGGAGCGGGTCACGCTGCATGACGGGTTGTCCCGCGCTGGCGGTCTCGACGCGCCGATGCCCTCTCAGCGCTCGAGTTCTTCCTTCGAGAGCGGTCGCTGGAAGCCGACGCCCTTGGCGCGGTCGGCCTTTGCCTGCCCGATGCAGAGGATGCACCAGACGGCGCAGACGACGATCCAGAGAAGGTTCGAGAGGAGTACGAGCGTCATGGGGTGGGGTCCTGCTGGACGGAAACGGAAAGCCAGTGTAGCCGATTGATCGGCGCTGTCGGCTCTGGCACTCGAAAAGCGCCCCCTGCGGGATTCGAACCTGCGACCTGCGCTTTAGGAAAGCGCTGCTCTATCCAGCTGAGCTAAGAGGGCACCGAAGCGCGGGAGTATACCGCGTGCGGGGCCGCTCATCGGAGGCCGTCGCGGATGGCCCGTGCCGCGCAGTAGCCGTTCCACGCGATGCAGATCGCCATGATCAGCGGGCTGACGGCGATGTCGCGCTCCTGGTCGGCGACGCTCCAGACCGTGACGGCGAGCAGGCCGAGGGTCGCCACGGCGCAGACAAGTCCGGAGATCAGGGTGGCGCGGTGGATGCCGAGCATCGCGACGACGGCGGCTGCGGCGAAGAGGATGGCGGAGATGCGCAGCACCCAGACGGTCGCGAGATAGAGCGGCACGGTGCCGGAGGCGTCGCCGGTCGAGAGCCCGGCGAAGAAGCCGAAGTATCCGAAGATCAGCGCGGACAGAATGGGGCCAAGCACGTCTGCTCCCTGCGCGTCGGCTCCCCGCACGTGCGGGCCCGGCGGCGGCGGAGCGGGCGGGCGGCCATCGGCGGGCGATCGTGGGGCGTCCATGCCCGTAGAGTACCGTGGCGCATGCTTCCGATTCTCCGCCAACTCTTTGAGGAATGGCCGTGGGTTGCGCCAGGCCTCCTGCTCGTCTCGGTGGCCATGAGCGTGACGACGGTGGTGTTCGTGCTGCTCGACCGGCGTTGCCGCTCGCAGACGGCGATCTCGTGGGTGCTGCTCGTCCTCGTCGCGCCCTTGGTCGGGCCGATCATCTACTGGATCGCGGGCAAGCCGTGGCTCTCCGCCAAGCGCGAGCGGGCCTACCGCGAGGTCGCGTCCGACCGCGCCGAGGTCCGTCGACGCGAGGAGGCCGCGGGCGGATCGGCCGCGCGTCGCCGGGCCCGCGAGGCGGTGCTCGCGGCCCTGACCCAGGACCAGCGGCTGATCGCCCGCCAGGCCTCGACGATTTCGGGCGACTTTCCGCTTTCGGGGAACGACATCGAGATCTACGACGACGCCGACCGGCTGTTCGAGCGCATCGAGGCCGACATCGACGCGGCCGAACGGCATGTGCACGTCCTCTACTACATCGCGCTCGACGACGAGACGAGCTGCGGCGTGTTCCGCGCGCTCGAGCGCGCCGCGCGCCGCGGGGTGCCGACGCGGCTCCTGCTCGACGGCCTCGGGTCGCGCGGCTTCCTCAACAGCGATCGCCGCACCGAGCTCGAGAAGGCGGGCGTGCAGGTCGTCGAGGCGCTTCCCGTCGGCATCGTGCGGCGGCGCTTCGGCCGCATCGACCTGCGCAACCACCGCAAGATCGTGGTGATCGACGGCGCGATCGGCTACATCGGAAGCCACAACCTCGCGTCGAAGGAGTTCAAGGTCAAGGAGAAGTTCGCGCCGTGGATCGACGCGACGACGCGCATCGTCGGTCCCGTCGTGAACGACCTCCAGAAGATCTTCGTCGAGGACTGGTTCCTCGAGACCGACGAGGAGCTGTGGGAGATGGTCGCGCAGCCGCCCTTCGACGGGGCGCAGCCCGCTGTCGCGCAGATCCTCGGCACGGGGCCTGCGACCTACGAGAGCGCGATGCCGCAGATGGTCCTCTCGATCGTCAATCTCGCCGAGCAGGAGGTGGTGCTGACGACGCCGTACTTCGTGCCCGACGAGCCGGCCCTCGCGGCGCTGATGACCGCTGCGCGGCGCGGCGTGCGCACGGTGCTGATCATTCCCGCGAAGATCGACTCGCGGCTCGTGCAGATGGCAAGCCAGAAGTTCTTCCAGCGCCTCCTCGACGCGGGCGTCGAGATCTGGCGCTTCGAGGGCGGGCTTCTCCACTCGAAGACCATCGTCGCCGACGGCAAGACGAGCCTGATGACGAGCGCGAACCTCGACCGCCGCAGCTTCGAGCTCAACCTCGAGGCGAGCATGGTGATCTACGACGCCGAGGTGAGCGGCAAGCTGCGCGAGCTGCAGGGGCGCTACCTCAAGCAGTCGCGGCGCATCTCGGCGAGCGAGTGGTACCGGCGTCCCGCGTGGAAGCGCCTGCGCGACAACCTCGTGGGACTGCTGTCTCCGCTCCTGTGAAGGCGCGGGAATGAAACAGGCCCCGCGCACGGCGGGGCCTGGTTTCTAACGGACGGTAGTGCCGATGGGCGGACTCGAACCGCCGACCTTCGGGTTATGAATCCAACGCTCTAAACCAGCTGAGCTACATCGGCGAAGGGTCGCGAAGTATAGCGGGTTTGGGGCGACGCTCAAGGCAATGAACGTGCCGCCTCACAGCCCCAGAGGGGTTGGGAGCGACTCGCCGCGATCGCGGGGAGGTCAGCCCGGCCCCGTGCCCCAACCGGCGAGCACGATCGCCAGGTCGTTGGCATCGACGACGCCGTCGCCGTCGATGTCGGTCGGCGTGGAGTCCGTCGAGCCCCACTCGGCCAGCACCAGCGCGAGGTCGTTGCCGTCTGCGATCCAGTCCGCGTTCACGTCGGCGGGGAAGGTCCGCTCCCACGCGGCCATCGCGATCGGCGGGGACGGGCTTCCAGGATCGACGGGCGGGACGCCAGGGATCGAGTAGTGCACCGTCGCGCCCTTCGAACCCTTGGGCTGGACGTGGACCGTCAGCGTCGCGTCGGTGACACGACCCTGTTGGAGCGTCATGACGCGCACCTCATACTCACCGGGGCTCGGATAGGCATGCGTCATCGGACCCGACTCGTGGAAGACGCTCGGGCCATCACCGAAGTTGACGAACACGAGCGAGTCCTCGGGGCGGTCGATCTCGAGGTTCAACGGCGCGCCGGGTCGAAGGGTCGCCGTTCCGAGCGTGGCGCGGTGGAGCTCGAATCCGAGCTCCATCGCCGCGCCCTCGGGATCCGTCAGCAACTCCTCTTCGATGATCCGGGGATTGGCGCCCGGACCGACCGTGTTGAGATTGGGGCGCGGCCCCGAAATGATGTAGCCGCAGCGGCCGAGCTTCCCGCCGTTCAGCGCGACGATCCGCGCGCAGTCGGTGACGAAGGCGTTTGGCGTCGGGAAGATCCCTTCATGTGTGTCGGGGAGCGGACAGCCGGCGGCGTTCATCACCTCCGCGGCCCAGACGATGCAGGTACCGAACGGGACATGGAACCTCGGAGGGGCGAGGATGTCCCGATTGACCACGCGGGCGGCGGCGTTGTACTCGGCCACCGTCACGGGGTACACCGCCGAATAGTCGAAGAAGCCGAAGCGGTCGTTGAGAATCACCCCTGGCCCCCACATCACGACCGCCGCCGGGTTCCACTTGCCGAAGGCTCGATGGGACGCGAACCCGATGTGCTGGGCCGGAAGTGGCTTCTTCATGAAGTGGACCCAGGCGTGCCCCGAGACCATCTGGTTGTCCGCGTACGCCGACATGGCAAGCAGCAGCCCCCTGTTCTCGCCACGGATCCGGATGCCGAACACGCCGCCGTTGAGCAGCGGCGGAGCGCTGACCGTCACGATGAAGCGGGGGAGCGGAACGCAGTTGAAAGGGACGCTTGATCGAATGTCTGCGGGAAGCGGCGCAGGCACGACGTCGGTCCGGATCGTCGCCACGGGTGCGCCCCAGCAGGGCGGGTTGCCAGGTCCGAGCGCGTAGACGCCGTTTCCATCGCAGTCGTTGATCGTCGCGATCGGCGCGAACTGGTACGCGAAGTGGGCCTGCGGATGACGGGCGAAGAAGTCCGCCACCGGATTCGTCGTGTTCGGCGGGAGCTGATGGAGTCCCTCGACGGCCACGAGCTCGACATCGAATCGTTCGTGGACCCCGCGGCGGATGGGAACCTCGAACTGGATCATCCTTCCGATCGACTGCTGCAGCGGCGGGTCGAACGGGACACCCTGGTCGTTGACGGTCACCGGAACATCGCAGTAGACGGGGTTGTTCGGATTCGCGTGCCATATGAGGCCCTGCGCCGCGGCCGGCTGCGCGGTGGCGAGCAGGGCGGCGACGGCTGCGAACAGCAGGAAGCCGACGCGGCGCACAGCGGCCTCTCCAATGGATGCCGCCCGACGGGGACGGCGAAGTTCATCGGCGACTTCGAGCGGGACCAGGGGCCGCGGCGCGATGACGCAAAGAGGAACGAACATCAGGCACTCCTTTGGAACGGTCTACGGCGACCGTCGCGAATGCTGGTGAGCGCAGCGCGAGCGGATCGGTCGCGACGCCGAGACGCGTGCAACGCCTTCGAGCATGCAGGGAGTTCGCGGAAAGTCCACCCTTCCTGGGTCGTTCACGAACTCCGGCGGGCGCTGTCCTCCGAAGCGGTACGCGGTGCTCGCTCGCGAACGATGTTCCGCACCAGCCGCGCGATCGAGGCTTCCCTGCGGGCGTTGCCGCGCAGCGCACACTCCCACACGGTGAGGACGCGCCAGCCCGCGCGGCGCAGGGCGGCGGCGGTGCGCCTGTCACGCTCGACGTTTCGCGCGAACTTCTCGCGCCAGAACGCGCGGCGGGTGGCGGGCTCGCTCGAGAGCGTGCAGCCATGGCGGTGCCAGAAGCAGCCGTGCACGAAGACGACCGTCCGATGCTTGGGGAGCACGATGTCGGGGCGGCCGGGAAGCGCGCGGCTGTGGATGCGGAAGCGAAACCCCGCGCGATGGAGCGCCGAGCGCACGAAGACCTCGGGCTTGGTGTTCGTGCCGCGGATCCTGGCCATCAGCGCGCTGCGTTCGGCCTTGGTCAGCGTGTCTGCCATGACGGCGGCCCCGCGCGCCGCGTCAGGCGTTGACGGCCTTCGGTGCGCTGCGCACCCAGCGGCGGCCGAGTTCGGTCTGCGCGAACTCGGGCTCGACGCTCGCGACGGCGGCGGCCACGAGGCCCATGAACATCGGGTTCGGACCGAGGGGGCGGCTCGTGAGCTCGGGGTGGAACTGCCCGCCGACGAAGTATGGGTGCGCCGACTGCGGGAGCTCGAGCACCTGCATGATCGGGAACTTCGGGTGGCGGCCGCTGAAGCGGAGGCCCGCCTCCTGGAGCTTCGCGATGTAGGCGGGATCGACCTCGTAGCGGTGGCGGAAGCGCTCGCGCATCTCGGTCTTCGAGCCGTAGAGGAAGCTCGCGAGCGAGCCCGGCTCGAGGATCACCTCCTGCGCCCCGAGCCGCATGGTGCCGCCCATGATGCCCTCGAGCTTCTTCTGGTCGGGAAGCTCGGAGATCATCGGATGCGCGCAGTTCGGCTCGAACTCGGTCGAGTTCGCGCCTGCGAGGCCGATCACGTTCCGGCCGTACTCGATCACCGCCATCTGGAAGCCGAGGCAGATGCCGAGGAACGGCACCTTGTTGGTGCGCGCCCACTTCACGCAGCGGATCTTGCCCTCGACGCCGCGCTGTCCGAAGCCGCCGGGAACGATCACGGCCTGCACGCCGTCGAGCGCCTTCGCCGTGAGCGCGTCGTCGGTGAGTTCGCCCGTGTCGATCCAGCGCGTCTTGATGTCGCACGAGAGCTGGATCGAGCAGTGCTCGATCGCCTTGTCGATCGACGCGTAGGCGTCGCGCAGCGCGGCGTACTTGCCGGTGATGCCGAGCTCGATCTTGTGCTTGCGCGGCGCGAAGATGCGGCGCGAGAAGTCGAGCCACTCGACGCGCGCGACATCTTCCTTCGCGGGGTTGGTGCGGTCGTGGAGGTTCAGGATCGACAGGATCTCGCGGTCGAGGCCCGCCGCGCGCATCGCCTCGGGGATGGCGTAGACGCTCTCGCGGTCGTGCATCGAGAAGACGCGCTTGAGCGGCACGTTCGAGAACATCGCGATCTTCTCCATCACCTTGTCGGTGACGGGATTCTTCGCGCGGCACGCGACGATGTTCGGCTGGACGCCCGCCTCCATCAGGCGCTTGATGCCGAGCTGCGCGGCCTTCGACTTCTGCTCGCCGAGGATCGACGGCTCGAGGATGTAGGTGAGCGCGACGAAGCAGGTCGACTCGTCGCCTTCTTCGAACGCGAGCTCGCGCAGCGCCTCGATGTAGAAGCCGTTCTCATAGTCGCCTGCGGTGCCGCCGACCTCGACGAAGACGACGTCGGCCTGGCGGCCGTTGTTGCCCATCATCGCAAGCTCGCGCAGCCGCATCTTCACGACACCCGTGACGTGAGGGATCATCTGCACGTCGCGCCCGAGGTAGCCGCCGCGGCGCTCGCGCTCGAGGACCTCGGTGTAGATCTGCCCCGCGGTGACGAAGTTCTTGCGCGTGAGGTCCTGGTTCAGGATGCGCTCGTAGGTGCCGAGATCCATGTCGGTCTCGCAGCCGTCCGACAGCACGAACACCTCGCCGTGGCGGTACGGGTTCAGCGTGCCCGAGTCGATGTTGAGGTAGCCCTCCATCTTGATGGGGGCGACCGAGAGTCCCTTGTCCTTGATGAGCTTTGCGAGCGAGCTCGCGAAGATTCCCTTGCCGAGGCCGCTCATCACCGTTCCGATGACGACCACGAACTTGGTGCGGCCGCGCTGGTAGCCGGCGGGGGCGGGCGAATGCCACTCGGTGCTCTCTTCGCTTTTACCGAACTGTGAGAGGAACCCGCAGGCTTCAGGAAGGTCGCCGGGGTTGGTTTCCGAGTGGGGCATTCCCGAATGTAGTCAGGAAGGGGTGGGAAATGCAAGTGGGGGTGGGGGCGACTTCAGCGGGATCGCCATCGCGCGACGAACGCGGCGTACTGCTCGGCGGTGTCGATGCCGTGGCTCGAGACGGGGCGGACCGCCACGGCGATTCCGTGGCCTCGCTCGAGGACCCGCAGCTGCTCGAGGCTCTCCGTCTCCTCGAGCGCGGACGGCGGCCAGGTGACGAACGTCTCGAGAAACGGGGCGCGGTAGGCGTAGAGCCCCACGTGGCGGAGCGGCGTCGCCCGCGGGAGGGCTCCCGAGGCGCTGTCGCGGTGGAAGGGGATCTCTGCGCGGGAGAAGTAGATCGCCCGCCCGCCCGCGCCGAGGACGACCTTGACAAGGTTCGGGTCCGCGACCGACTCGCCCGGGGCGAACGGGGTGGCGACGGTGGCGACCTCCGCCCAGGGAGAGTGGCGGAGGAGTTCGACCGCCGCGTCGATCGTCTCGGGCTCGATCTCGGGCTCGTCGCCCTGGATGTTGACGAAGATCTCCGCAGAAATGCCGGCGGCGACTTCCGCAAGGCGGCTTGTGCCGTTGGGGTGGTCTTCCCGGGTCAGGATGGCCTCGCCGCCCGCCGCCTCGACGGCGGCGACGATGCGGGGGTGGTCGGCCGCCACGATCACCCGGTCGAGCTGGGTCGCCTTGCGCGCCTGCTCGAGCACGTGCACCACGAGGGGCTTGCCCGTCTCGCTCTTGAGGACCTTCTCGGGAAACCGCGAACTGGCCAGCCGCGCCGGGACGACGCCGACCGTGCGCGGGTGGTGAGCGAGGCTCACGCCGGCAGTTCCTTGACGAGCGAGTCGATCTCCTTACGCTTCGTGCGGATGTCGCGGTAGGAGATGTCGCGGCGGACGATCGCGGAGCAGATCTCGCCCGCCTCCCGCGCGTAGGTGCCGTTCTTCTCGCTCTTGGCGATCTCCATGAGCGAGAGCATCAGGTCGTACTTGATCGGCAGTTCTCGCTCCGCCTCGCCGACCCCGAGCGCGCCGAGCGCCTCGCGGTACTCGCTCGCGGCCTCCGAGTGCCAGCCTTCGGCGGCGAAGCAGCGGCCGAGCATGTGGGTGGCGCCGATGCGGAGCTTCGCCTCGTCCTTGCAGGCCTGGAACGCCGCCATGGCGTCCTCGTAGTTGCCGAGCTCGAACTCGATGCGGCCGAGTTCGGCCTTGATCGAGCGGTCGGTCGGGTAGTTCTTCTGCTTCTCGCGCAGTTCGCCGCCCTCGAACTCGAGGAACTCCTTGCGGGCCGCGTCGTACTCCGCCTTCGCGGCGGCGTCGGCTGCGTTGGCCTCGATCTTCTTCAGCAGCGCGTTCACGCGGCGACGCATCTGCATGACGCGGATCTCGCCCGCGAACATGCGGAAGCGGTACTCGTTCAGGCGCTCGAAGCCCGTCATGAAGACGGAGTACGCCTCGTTCTCGCTCTCCTCGGTCGCGCGGCGGCGCAGGAGCGTGCCGAGCTTGAGGATCGCATCGGGGGACATCGGGTTGTCCTCGAGGTCCTTGCGGGCGCGCTCGACGTTGCGGGCCTCGGTCTCGGCGCTCGCGGCGATCTGGTTCTGCTCCTGGAGCTGCTGCTGCTTGGCGCTGTCCTTCACCATGCTGGTGAAGTTGCCGCCGCCGCCGACGGCCTTGTCGTAGCCGCCCTGCTTGAGCGCGTGCCGCGCCGTCAGTTCCTTGAGGTCGGCGGCGAGCTGCGTGTCGGTCGGGTCGACGCGGACGGCTTCCTCGACGCACGCGAACGCCTCGCCGAAGGCCTCGACGGCCGTGAAGAGCGTCTTCGCCTTCAGCCACATCGACTTCGACTGCTTCTTCTGCTTGCGGAGGAGATCGAGGAGCTTCGGGGCGATCCACGAACCGAACTCGATCTGCCCGGCCTTGCCCGCGGTCTCGAGCATCTTGAACGCAGCGTCCATGTTGAGGACGTCGCGGGCCCAGACGTACTCGGCCTGGACGAACTTGTCGATGGGTCCCGGGCCGTCGAGTTCCTTGACCTCGTCCCGCCCCGCGGGCTTGCCGCCCGACTGGTAGAACGACACGGCGAGCTTGTAGAACTCCTCGTGCCGCGGAAGACCCGACGGGTCGAAGCGGAACGCCTTCGCGTACAGCATCAGCGCATACTCGTAGTTGCCCGTCTGCGCGATGGTCTTCGCGTGGTCGAAGAACTTGCGCGCCTTGTCGGGCTGGGGCACGAACGCACCGCTGACCTGCGCCGGCTGGGCTCCGGCTGGAGGCGTGTTCGCCTCCGGCTGTCCCTGCTCTGGCGGCTTCTTCTTACCGAAGGAAAAGAAACCCAATCCGTGGCTCCTCAGTGTCTACCCGGGGTCATCCCGAGGGGTCCCGCAGCGACCATTGCCGAACGCGCAGCACGTCGCCGCACCGATGGGGAAGGGTACCCGCCACCGGGGTGTGAGGTCAAACCCCCCGCGGATTTCCCGCCTGCGCTCGGTGGCCCGTCCCGCGAGCGGGCGCGGCGCAATTCGGGCGCATCGCGGCGCGCTGCGCGGCTTCCTTCGAATCCCTACGATGGAAGAATGCCACGTGGAATCGTCACCCATCCCGATCCAGTCCTTCGAATGAAGGCAAGGCCGGTCGCAGCCGTCGACGAGTTCGTCCGCGAGTTGGTCGAAGACATGCGGCGGGTGGCGCGCGAGCTCGACGGTGCGGGGATCGCCGCGCCGCAGCTTGGCGAGAGCGTGCGCATCTTCCTGACCTGCGCCCGCGAGCAAGAGCCGGAGCGCGTGTTCATCAATCCCGTTCTCGAGGCGGTCGGCGCCGTCGAGCCGTACGAAGAGGGCTGCCTCAGCCTGCCCGAGATTCGCGGCACGATCCTCCGTCCGGCGGCTGCGCGGATCCGCGCGCTGGACCTCGACGGCAAGGAGTTCGAGCTCGAGAGCGACGGGTTCCCCGCGCGGGTCTGGCAGCACGAGTTCGACCACCTCGAGGGGGTCCTCATCATCGACCGCATGCGGCCGATCGACAGGCTCGCCAACCGCCGCGCGCTGCGCGAGCTCGAGCGCGCAGGTGGCTGAGGTGG
>JBIKWD010000262.1:0-3781 GCA_044356505.1 Phycisphaerales bacterium | reverse complement strand
GGCGCGCAACACCACGGGCACGCAGCTCGTCGCGGGCGAAGCGCGGCTCTTTGCAGGCGACGACTCGGTCGGCTCGACAGGCTTCCCCGAGGTCGCGCCCGGCGGCGAGATCACGCTCTGGCTCGGCGGCGACGCGCGCTACGAGGCCCGCCGCATGCTCGTCGAGAAGGACACGCGTGAGCAGGGCGTCTTCGGCAAGGACGACGTCACCGTGTGGAAGTGGCGCATCGACATCACCTCGGGCGCGAAGGGCGCGACGCGGCTCGAGGTCGTCGACCGCGTGCCCGTCTCGCGCGACGAGAAGATCAAGGTCGAGCTGAAGGACCTGTCGGTACCACTCTCGACCGACGCGAACTACTTCGCCGACGACCGCCCGCGCGGAATCCTGCGCTGGTCGTTCCCGATGCCGGGCCTCGGCAAGGACGGCAAGCCCTCGACCAAGAGCATCTCGTGGACCGTGCGGCAGTCGGCTCCTTCGGGCACGCGCATCGTTCCCGCCCTGGAGTGAGCTGCACGCGATTTTCGGCAAAGCCCGCGCGGATCTGCTTCCTCTGCGCGGGCTTTGTGGTTGAATGGCCCGCATGTCCATCGAACCCAACCTGACGCGACGCCGCTTCGTCCTCACCGCACTCGCAACGCCGGTCGCCGCGGGGCTTGCGTCGCAGGTCGCAGCGGGTGCCGCGCCCGCGTTCCTGCGCCGCGGCCTCAACCAGAACTCGAAGCTGCGCGTCCTTCAGGTCGGCGTCGGCGGCATGGGCGGATCGGACCTCCGCCAGGTCGCGTCGCATCCGATGGTCGAGATCGTCGGCCTCTGCGACGTGAACCAGGTCCAGCTCGACGGATGGACGAAGGACTCGAAGGACGACAAGGGCGGCACGAAGCCGGCGCGCTTCCCGCAGGTCCCGACCTTCCGCGACTGGCGCGAGGCCTACGCCAAGCTCGACAAGGACTTCGACGCGGTCGTCTGCTCGACCGCCGACCACATGCACGCCCCGATCTCGATGGCGGCGATGAATCTCGGCAAGCACGTCTACTGCCAGAAGCCGCTCGCGCAGGGCGCGTGGGAGAACCGCGCGCTCGCCGAGGCCGCTGCGCGCATGCCGAAGGTCGTCACCCAGATGGGCACGCAGCGCATCGCGACCAAGTGGCGCCAGTGGGGCGGCCAGCTCCTGCGCGAGCAGGTGGTCGGCCCGGTCAGGGAGATCTACGCGTGGACGAACCGCCCTGCGGGCTGGTGGCCGCAGGGCAATCCGCGTCCTGAAGGCGCCGACCCGATTCCCGAGGGCCTGTCGTGGGATCTCTTCCTCGGCACGTCGCAAGAGCGCCCGTACAAGAACGGCTACACGCCGTTCGCGTGGCGCGGCACGATCGACTGGGGCACCGGCGCGTTCGGCGACATGGGCTGCCACATGCTCGATGTCCCGTTCTACGAGCTCGATCTCGGTTCGCCGGTGTCTGCGATCTGCAATCCCGTCAAGCCTTCGAACGACCAGTTCCCGGAGAGCGAATCGGTGGTGATGAAGTATGCGCCGTGCTCGATGACCTCGAAGGACGGCCTCACGCTCAGGTGGTTCGACGGCGGTCAGTTCCCCGACTTCAAGTCGATCGGCCTGCCGGAAGGCTGGGAGGGCGGCGAGCAGGGGAAGAACGTGGTGCGCGGCGACGGCGGCGTGATCCTCGTCGGCGAGAAGGGCACGATGTGGTTCCCGATCGAGGGCGCGTGGAGCCGCGTCTTCCACGACGGCAAGCCCGTCGAGCTCAAGCCGGTCGAGTACCCGCAGACGAACCACTGGCACAACTGGGTCGACGCGTGCCTCAACGGCAAGAAGGACGCGTGCGTGTCGCGCTTCGAGAAGGGCGGCCGCATGTGCGAGAGCCTGTCGATCGGCGCGATGAGCGCGGTCGAGCCGGGCAAGGTGCTCGAGTATGACGCGGCGAAGTGCGTCTTCACGAACAGCGCGGCCGCGAGCGCCGCGCTGCGACGTACCTACCGCAAGGGCTGGGAAGTCGCGGGACTCTGAAGCGCCGCGATTTTCCCGAAATGCTGAAAGCCGCGGCGGGGCGATTCGGAAGTACCGCGCCATGAAGAAGTACTGGCTTTCGGTCGGCGACGGACAGACCTACGGGCCCTACACCGTCGAGGAGCTGCGCGCCTTTTCAGCGCAGGGTCGCATCACCGCCAACTCGTTCGTGTGCGAGGAAGGCGCGCAGGAGTGGGTGCGGGCGGGTGTCGTGATGTCGGGTCCCGCGCAGGCCGCGGCGCCCGAGCCGGCGCCGGACGCGCCGCAGCGCGCGGTTCCACCAAGTCCAGTTCCTCAAAGTCCAGTACCCCCGGGTCCGGCGGCGCAGGCGACTTTCGCGCCGCCAAATCCCGCTGCCTACAGCCCCGCGCCGCCGCTTCCCGCTCCGCAGTACCCCGCCGCCCAGTATCCCGATTCGAAGAGCAAGATCGCAGCGGGTCTCCTCGGCATCCTGCTCGGCAGCCTCGGCATCCACAACTTCTACCTCGGCTTCATCGGCAAGGGCATCGCACAGCTTCTGCTTACGGTCCTCACCTGCGGCTGGCTTGCGCCCGTCACGTGGATCTGGGGGCTCATCGAGGGAATCATGATCCTCACCGGCGCGATCAGCCGGGACGGACGCGGTGTTCCGCTGCGCGACTGAGGCGCGCGACGGGGTACCTGGGAGTCCCGAAGTGGGCCGGGCGCGCCGCGCCTCAGCGCCCGAACAGCCGCCCGAGCACGCCGCCCGACGCCTTCTCATGCTTGATGAGGATGTCGAGCTCGCCCTTGTCGAAGTAGATGCCGCCGCAGGCCGTGCACTCGTCGATCATCACGGTTTCGAATCGCTTCTCGGCCATCTTGCCGCCGCACTTCGGGCAGCACATCCAGTGGGAGGCCTTCGCGGCGCCCGCGGCGGTCTGCTGGCGCTTGGCGTCGAGCTCGGCGCGGATCTTGGCGAGCGCCTCCTGCTCCTGCTTCTTGAAGGCTGCGTCTTCGTGGCTGTATCCGGCGGGTTCGGTGATTCCGGTCATGGGAGCGCTTTCCGAGGAAGGGTGCGTTCGGAGCGCGGAGGATAGCAGGGGGTCGAGGGCCGCGGCGGGGGGAAGCGCACCGAGAGCGACAGCGCGCGTGTGGTTCGAGCGCGCAGCGGCGCGTGTGGGTGCCGATCCCGCCTTGAAGACTGATAGACTGGCGTGCCGGAGAAACTTCGTGGCACGGATGTATTCGCCCGGACGATTCACACGCAACGGAGTCACGACATGCGCTACTGGCTTTCACACGGCGACGGACAGGTCCACGGCCCGTACGAACTCGAGGATCTGCGCGCATACGTGGCGCAGGGCCGCGTGACGGGCGCGACGCAGCTCTGCCAGGATGGGACGAACAACTGGGTGCCGGCGTCGTCGGTGCTTGGCTTCGGCCTGACGGGCCTGCCGCCGACTTCGCCGGCCGCGTCGACGATGGGCGGCTTTCCCGGCGCTCCAGCGGGGTGGACGCCCGTCAGCCTCGTCGGGCCGATTCTCGTCACCGTCTTCTGCTGCCTGATCGGCGGGATCATCTCGATCGTCTACGCGTCGAGCGCCAACAACAAGGCGCTGATGGGCGACATCGCGGGCGCCGAGGCTGCGAAGCGGACGTCGGCGACGTGGATGTGGGTTTCGCTCGGCCTCGGCCTCGTGTTCACGGTGCTGTACATCGGGCTCATGGCGATCACGGCCGCGAACAGCGGTCCGTGACGGAGCCTCACGTTCCCGACCGACCCGCTGCGGCGGCCGCCG
>JBIKWD010000043.1:0-17929 GCA_044356505.1 Phycisphaerales bacterium | reverse complement strand
GCTTTCCGCGCTTGGCGGGGAAGAGGCGCTCGGCGCGCCGGCGACGCTCCTGCTCGCGGCCGCCGAGCTTGCCGAGGGCGACGCGCGTGCCGCGCTTGCGCATCTCGAGCGCGCGACCGCGGCGGGCGCGGTGCTCGACGACTTCCGCATGCTGCGCGCTCGAAGCCATCTCTCGCTCGACATGCCGCGCGAGTCGCGCGCCGACCTCGAGGTCGTGCTCGCCTCGGAACCCGAGAACAGCGAGGCGCTTGGCATGCTTGCCGACTGCATGCTGCGGCTCGGCGACGCATCGGCCGCGCTCGAGCACGGCATGGCGTCGGCGGCGCTGTCGATGTCGAACCCGCGCCTGCACCTCACGATCGGCCGCGCGTTCCTCGCGCTTGGCTCGCCGTCCGAGGCCGTCACCGCGTTCGAAACGGCGTGCGCGCTGGCGCCAGGGTGGGACGAGGCTCGCGTGGGGCTTGAAGACGCGCGGCGCGCGGCGACGCTGTCACATGACCGATGACGAGTGATTCTGTGACAAGGAATCCCGATCAATCGACTTGGCAGCAATCACTGTGACTCAAGATCGCGGCATGCACACGCCGCGTTCCAGCAACCTGCTTGAGGTCCTTGGCTCGATCCCCGTTGAGGGAATCGGTCTCGACGAGCTGACGCAGGCGCTGCTCGAGCATGAAGGCGTTCGCGTCAGGCCGTCCGCGTGGCTCTGCGCCCAGCTGGAGGAATTGAATGACAACGCTTCACGATCTGATTCCCGCGACGATCCGCAACGCGCCCGCAGCCGGCTCGCGGCGCCCGAGGCATCTCGGTGAACTTCTCGGCATCTCGCATGAATGGGGCCGCACGGCGGTTGAGCAGGGCTCTCCTGTTCGTGATCGAGCTCGCCGGGTCGCCGCAAGGGGCGGAGCGCTTCCCGCCGTTCGCCGCCCCGCCAAGTGCGGGGCCGCTTTCATGTCGGCGGCGTTGCGCACTTACGGGCAGCCGCCCCAGCTGCCGAGGATGGTGGCGAGATCGTTGCCGTTCACCTGGCCGTCGCCGTCGATGTCCGCGGCGCAGCCGCTGCACGCGCCCCAGCTGCCGAGGATGGTCGCGAGGTCGTTGCCGTTCACGGTGCCGTCGCCGTCGATGTCGCCCGAGCACGGGTCGTCGGCCTGCAGGACGGTCACCGCCATGTAGTCGTGGAAGGTCTCGTCGTTCTGGCGCTCGCCGTAGACGAGGAACCGGATCGTGCCGTCCGCCGCGACAAAGTTCGAGATGTTCGAGTTGATGCGGCCGACGAGCGTCTCGTCGCGGTTGCCCGCGAAGGAAGCGAGGTATCGGTTCTGGCCGACGAGGCCGCTCGCGTCGCCCCAGTTGTTGAGCGCGTTGTTCCACACATAGAGCTCGACCTGCGTGCAGGCGTCGGCGTAGCCCTCCCATTCGACCTTGATCTCGTCGATGTCGGCGACGGGCTCCGTGAGGACGAAGCGGAAGAGGTGCGTCGCCTCGTTGCTCGCGGAGAGCGCGGCGGTGATGTAGCGGTTCGCGTCGGTGATGCCGCCCGTCGCGTTCGAGGCCGACATCGCCGTGTAGTTCGCCGCCGTCAGCGCCGTCGAGACGGGGCTGCTGTTCGCGTTCACATTGGTCCAGCTCGCCGTCGGGCGCTTCGCCCTGGGCCTCAACTTCGGCACGGGCGCCTTCAACGGCGACCAGCGCTGGGTGCAGGTCGAGTTCCGCTCGCCGGCAGGCGTGGGCCAGTACCTCGCCCTGAACCCCCGCGACAAGATCATGGCGACGCCGTATGCGCTGTATGCCCTGAACGGCACGGCCAGCCAGTGGAACTACAACCCGAAGACGCAGGCGTTGACGGCTGCGGCGAATGTCTCGAAGGTCGGCATCGGGACGACCACGCCGACGGCGGCGCTCGAGGTGGTAAGTGCGGCAGGTGGGGATAATGCCGTGAAGCTGCCGGCGGGGAGCATTGGGGTCCGACGGGGCGACGGGAGATGTCGACAGGGCTGCGAAACAGGCCCCGACCCTCGCCATTTACTTTTCCTATTGTGTACACAAAGCTGCACAAAACCGTGTCTCGGAGGGTCACTTTCTGGCCTTCTCGGTCCTTCGGTGTCCTCGGCTGTCCTGGTGCCGCTGGCCGCGGCTGGCGAAGCTGGCCCCGTGCGCTTTCATCGGAACACAAGCCACTTGCGCGCAAAAACACAACCGGAAGGCGCTGGGCCTTCCGGTTGGTCGTTGAAGCGGGTGAAGGGGATCGAACCCTCGACATTTACCTTGGCAAGGTAACGCTCTACCGCTGAGCTACACCCGCGAATGCGGTCCCGCCCTCGGTTTCCCTCGAACGGGTCGGGAAGAATAGCAGAAGTTCCCGAGAGGGCAAGCGGCATGGTCGGGCTGGGGGCGACAAGCCTTGGACGCAGCGGAAAGGCGCAAAAACCACGCCCGAATATCTCGGACGCGGCCGCATCGTCACCTTGGGAGCGTCGGGGGCGGAGGCGGCGGGGAGGCCTTTGCCGTCGCCTTCGCGGCCCTCGTGTAGACGGCGCTGGTGGCCACGAGCAGGAGGCCGGTCGCGAGGAGCGCCACCACGCGCCAGATCGTGGCGGCGCCGGCCATGTCGAGGACCAGGACCTTGGCCGCGACGAGTCCGAGGAGCGCCAGACCCGTCCATCGCGCGCCGCGCGTGGCGTACTTGAAGCCGTAGATGACAAAGAGCACCGCCGCGATCGCGAGCCAGACGCTCAGCGCCGACTGCTGGATGACGCGCGTCGTCTCGAACGGCGCGCCCACGCGCGGGTCGAAGAAGCGGTAGACGAGCGTGGCCGATCCGATCAGGAATCCCGCTGCGGCGCAGAACGCGGTGCTGTCGCGCGCGGCGGCCTCGTCGGCGAACGTGCCGCGGATCACGAGCCCGCAGGCGGCGAGGGCGACGAGCGCGAGGTTGACGGGGGTGAGGAGCCAGTGCCAGATCCACTGCGCGTCGGAGGTCGGGTTCATCGCGTTTGCGATCGCGGCGAAGAGGATGACGCCGCACGCGAGGCCCGTCGCGACGAGCCCGAGGCTTGCCGAGAGCTGTAGGTTCGCCTTGCGCGCGGTGACGGCGGAGATCGTCGCCACGACGGCGACCGCGATCGCAGCCCAGGTGCTCGCCATCTGGAGGTCGCCGTCGCCCGGGCCCGCGAGGCGCTCGACGAGGATGAGCGTCGCGAGCGCCGCGAGGCCGAATCCGAAGCCGATCGCGGTCGGGATCTCGCCGAACTTCTCGGCGCGGAAGCGCCTGCCGAGGCTGAGGAATCCCGCGACGACGAACGCGGCCGCGATCGCGCCGCCGCTCGGGCGGGCGTCGGTGCTCCCTTGGTTCTCGCTGACGTGGAGGAGGGTCGACACGAACCACGCGAGCGCCGCGATGACCGAGCCGAGGAGCCCGATGAGCTTGATGAGGGAAAGCGTGCGCCCCGCGAGCATGGCGGCGACGGGAATCGCGAGGAGGAGGAGCACCGTCGTGTAGCTGAAGCGGGTCGAGAGGGCGAACCCGATCCAGAGGAGCGACGCGCACGCTGCAAGGAAGCCTGAAGTCAGCGGCGCGCGGCGTTCGCGATCGGTTCCGGCCGACCAGAATCGCGCCGCGAACAGCGTCGCGAAGGCGACGATGAGCGGCGTCCAATGCCCGTCGACGAAGCGGAAGTCCCACGCGGAGGTGCTGCGGAGGGATGGATCGGACGGGTACTCGAAGAGCGTGGTCGAGCCGAAGAGCGCCGAGAGCGCATGCACGGCCGTCGCGAGGAGGCCGAGCATCGCCGACGCGACGCCGAGCCGCGCTGTCGCCATCTGGCCGTTGCGCCGCCCGATGAAGATCGCGGCCGCGCCCATGACGGCCCACGTGACCGGCAGCGCCCCGCCGCGCACGACGACGCCGACCTGCGCGATCACGAGTGCGCCCGCGAGCACGGCGAGGACGGTCGACTGCCGCGCGCATGCGCTGGCGATGGAGTGGGCCTCGGGATCCTCGTCGCGATCGCGGTCGTCTGTCCCGCCAGCGGGGACGAGTCCGCGGAGGTAGACCGCGCCGGCGCCCGCCGCCATCGCCATGCCGAGCGGAAGCCACGACTGGATGTCGGCCCAGGGGTTGGTGCCGAACGCGCCGCGCAGGGCAAGCGTCGCGCCTATCGACGTCGCGGACACCGTGACCGCCGTGTTGAAGCGGGGCGTGGCGCCGCGCATCGCGGCCAGGGTGCATTCGGACACGGCCATCGCCCACCACAGCGCGGTGAACGCGATCGAGATCGTGGGCGAGCCGCCACCGACTTGCAGAAGCAGGACGACCGCTGAAATCGCCTGGAATGCGCCGGAAAGGCGCAGCCACGCGAAGTCCGGCGGTCCGAGACGCGCGAGCGCCAGGGCCACGGCGTACACGCCCGAGAGGTAGAGGGCGCCGGTGACGAGCGCGTCGTCGCCGAGGCGCGACTGCGGCGTGTAGATCTCGGCGAAGACCGGCACGATGTAGGCGCCGAGGATGCCGATCGCGCCGACCGCGAGTTCGCGCGAGCGAAGCGTGAGCGCGCCCGCGACGATCGCGGACGCGACGCCCGCGAGGAGCGCGCCGACCGGGCCAAGGACGTTGAGCGGCGTGATGCCCGCGCAGGTCGAGACGAACAGGCCGCCGATGCCGGCCGCGAGCATCGATGCGCTCGGGAGGCGTCCGATGCGCTCGCGGAGGAGAGTTCCGGCGACGATGAAGGCGGCCGAAAGCGCGTAGGCGAGCGCGAGCTTTGCGCCAGGCGGGGTCTTCTGGAACCAGCCTTGGTCGATGGCGAACTTCGCGAAGATGCCGATCGCTGCGATGACGACGATCGCGCCGATCCAGGCTGCCGCCTGCACGCCGAGGAACCGCTCGAGGTCGATGGGCTGGCTGGAGTTTTGCTCGGCTGGAGCGGAAGGCGTTGACGGCGGCGCTTGCTCGAACCGCGGGACGGCGGGGAGGCTCTCGAGCGGCGCGGAGGCGGTGGGCGCCTCGCGTACTTCCGAGGTGGTCGGGACTGTGACGCGCTCGACTGGCGGCGGTGGTGGGGGCGGCGCGAACTTGACGTGAGCCGGTTGCAGCGGAGCGGCGTCCGCAGGCGACGGGTGCGGAGCACGCCCGCCGCGCTCGAGTGCGGACAGACGGTCCTCGATGGCCGCGAGTCGGGCCATCAGCTCGGGGTCAGTCATACTGATAGGTTATCAGAATCGCCGCAGACGGGTCGCCCGAGTCGACGTACCCCGAGCCTGCGACGGTCGCGGCCGCTCCAACACGTGCGCTCCAACACATGCACGGCACGTGCCAGTCAGTGCCAGGCACTGCGCGGCACGTGCCGTGCGCGTGTCCTGTTCGCTGCAGCGCTCACCAATTGCGGACGACAGCGGCGCCGGCGACGACGCCGCCCACGATCTTGGCTGCGGGGAAGTAGCTGCCGAGGTCGAGCGGATAGATCGGATTGAGGACAACCGCCAAGGCCGCCGACAGCCCGCACCAGACGGCCGAGCCGTCGCGGCCGAAAACGATCGCTGCGACCAGAAAGACGCTCGAACCCGCCCAGCGCACGATGTCGTCGTTTACGGCTGTCGGGAGCAGGTTGAAGGTCTGGCAGAACAGAAACGCGCAAAGAAGCGCGAGTGGGATGAGGACCACCTTGCCGCCGCCGGAGCCGCCTCCTTTGCTTGCCATGGGGGGAGTATCGGCAGACCTGCCCGAGACGCTGCACGGCACGTGCCATGCAGTGCCTGGCACTGCATGGCACGTGCCGTGCACGTGTTTGAGCGAAGTCAGCGGTCCGCTTCCGGCAGACCCATGCCGCGGCGGTCCGGGCCCTTCGGCTGCGGGACCGGCTTGTAGGCGTTCGTCTCGAGTTCCTTCAGGAGCACTTCGACCGCCTTCTCGAGCTGCGGGTCGCCGCCATCCTTCATCTTCGCCGGGTCGTCGATCACCTCGATGTCCGGATCGATGCCGTGGCCCTCGACTCCCCACGTGCCGTCGGTCTCGTAGAAACCAAACGTCGGGACCGCGATCGTGCCCCCGTCGATGAGGCTCGGATTGCCCGAGATGCCGACGAGGCCGCCCCACGTGCGCGTTCCGATGACGGGCCCAAGCTTGTTGTGCTTGAAGAGCCACGGGAACATGTCGCCGCCCGAGCCGGCGAGCCCGTTGACGAGCATCGCCATCGGACCGCGGTGTCCGTCCGGCGGCCACGCGCCGTCGCGGGCATCGCGCCGTGCCCAGTAGTTGGTGACGGGCCGGTTCAGCAGCTCGATGAACCGCGTCGGGATCTGCCCGCCGCCGTTCCAGCGGTCGTCGATGATGAGCGCCGGCTTCGTCCGCTGTCCGAAGAACTGCCGCACGAGTTCGGTCTGGCCGTCGACGCCCGTGTTCGGCACGTAGATGTAGCCGATCTTGCCGCCCGAGAGCTCCTCGACGCGGCGCCGCTTCGACTCGACCCACGCGCGGTAGTGAAGGTCGGACTCGCTTGCGAGCGCGTTCACGACCACGTCCTTCGCGTCCTTGTCCATCGCGGGCTTCTTCGACACCGTCAGCACCACCGGCTTGCCGGCGAGTCCGAGGAGCTGCGACCACGGGTCGCGCGACGGATCGACCGGCTCGCCGTTGACGGCCAGCAGATAGTCGCCTTCGTCGACGCCGAGGCCTTGCGCGGCCAGCGGGCTGCGCGCCTGGTTGTCGAAGGTCGCTCCGTTGACGAAGCGCGCGAGCTTCCATGCCTTCGCGGGCGTGCCGTCCTCGTTGGTCGCCGGCGCGAACTCCACGCCCAGCATGCCGACCGAGCGGCTCGGAACCTCCTCGACGTCGCCGGGGCCCTGCAGGTACGCGTGGCCGACGTTGAGTTCGGAGATCATCTCGGCGATCAGGTAGTTGAGGTCCTCGCGCGTCACGACCGCGGGGAGCATCGCCTCGTACTTGGCGCGGATCGCGTTCCAGTCGATGCCGTGCAGGCCCTCGTCGTAGAAGTAGTCGCGGAAGATGCGCCACGCGTCGACGAGGATCTGCGCGCGCTCATGGCGCGGATGGATCTCGACGAGCATCGGGCTCGCGACGATCGGCTTCGCGCTCGCGCCCGCCGAAGCGCCTGCGATCGACGCACCGCCCCGTCCGCCCATCAGGAGCTTCTTGCCATCGGCCGAGACGTCGAAGCGCATCCCGCTCGCGCCCGTCTTCTCGCTCGGCGCCTTGTCGGAGAGGTCGAGCAGCCGCACGGAGCCATCGCGACCGTAAAGCAGTTCGTTGCGGTCGTTGAAGCCGAGTGAGCCGAACGAGCCGGCCGCCGCGGGCAGCTGCACCGCGCGCGCCTCGAAGCCGTCGAGGTCGATGACGACCTCCTTCTTCTCATCCTTCTTCTCGTCCTTCTTGTCGCCGTCGCCGTCCTTCTTCTCGACGACGCGGGTGCCGCTGAAGTCGATCTTCATGGCGCCGCCGTCGTCACCCGGGCCGGTCGCGGTGCCGGAGATCGAATCGCCTTCGACCTTGAGATCGAGTTCGAACATCATCCCGTTGAAGCCGCCGCTGAGCTTGAGCGCGCCTGTCGCGGCGTCGTAGGTGCCGGTGAGATCGGCGGAGCCCATGATCGATGTCGCGGTGCCCTTGATGGCGCCGTTAGTCTCGGTGAGCACCAGCTTGACCGCGACAGGGGCGTTGTCGATGCGGACCACGCAGTTCCACGTGCCGGCGGCGCCGGACGCGGCCGGCGCCTCGTCCTTCTTCTCCTCCTGCGCGACCGCTGCCGCGGGAGTCTCGATGGCCACGGAAGCCTCGTCCTCCGCGCCGCGCCGCCGCCGACCGCCGGCCGGCGGACCGCCCGCGGGGGCGCCACCCTCGCCCGCGGCAGGGGGTGCGCCGCCGCCCGACCCCTTGCCGTCGTCCTTCTGGCCCTCCTCGTCGCTGGTGGAAAGCCACGGCAGCTTGAAGTCCTTCTTGAGCGGAACAGCCATCAGAACCTGCGAGTCGCGGTAGATCCACGTGGTGTCGAACTCGCCGTAGGTCGGTGAGAAGCTGCGCTGGCTGGTGAACGCAAGCCAATCGCCCTTGCGGTCGAAGGTCGGGTCGCTGTCGGAGTAGAAGCCGCTCGTGACCTGCGTGCGAGCCTTCGCGGAGTCCGCCTCCTTCGTGTCGTAGAGGTAGATCGCGTCGAGTTCGGACGTGTCGCAGGAGCGCGACCACGCGATCCAGCGCGAATCGTGCGAGAACGAGATGCCCACCGCGCGCGGCGCCTCCGGGTTCTTGTCGAGGCGGATCGTCGAGCCGTCCTCGACCTTCACAAGGTCGATGTGGCCGGCCTTGTCCTGGATGACGATCGACTTCGAGTCGGGCGACCACGCGATCGCCGTGCGGAACGCGCTCGGCGAGCCCTCGACCGGCTTCGTCAGCTGCTTGGGCTGCACGGGCGCGCCGTCCTCGCCGACCTGCTTGCCGTCGGCCGGCATGGTGTAGAGCTCGTACTCGCCGGTCGCGTCGGAAAAGTACGCGATCGACTTGCCGTCCGGGCTCCACGTCGCGGTTCGCTCGAAGACCCCGTCGGTACGGGTCATGTTGCGCGGCGTTCCGTTCTCGGCGGGCGCGGACCAGATGTCGCCGCGGCCGACGACCGCCACGCGCTTTCCGCTCGGCGAGATCGACGCGCCCTGGATGTTCTCCGCGGCGTCGACGACGGCCACGCGGAGCGTCTCGCGGTCGCCCGGCACCGTGATCGAGACGGCGCGGGTCGAGCCCGAGCCGAGATCGACCACGTGGATTCGGTCGCCGTGCTGCACCACCATCTCGCCGCCGCTGCCATCGTCCGGGCCGATCGCGGGCCACTTCACGTCATGGGTCGTGAAGCGCGTGACCTGCTCGGTCTTGCCCGAGTCGACGTCATGGCTCCACACGTTCAGCACGTTCTCCTCGGCCGCGCTGCGGTCGGACAGGAAGTAGACCTTTCGCCCGTGCCACATCGGCAGGGTGTCGGTGCCTTCCCAGTCGGTGATGCGCCGCGACTCGCCCGTCTTCACGTTGAAGAGCCAGACGTCGGTCGCCATGCCGCCGCGATAGCGCTTCCACGTGCGGTTGTCGGTCGAGTGCGGCGTGTACGCGAGCCACTCGCCCGCCTTGTCGAGCGAGCCGTTGGCCCCGTAGGGGACGGGAAGCTGCGTCGGCAGCCCGCCGGCGACCGGCACCGAATAGAGCTTGCCCGCGCGGGTCAGTCCGCCGAGGTTCCCCGTGAAGATGAGGCCTTGGCCGTCCGGCGTCCAGTCGCACAGGCCTTCGGGGCCTGGGTGATGGGTGACGCGCTGCGGGATCCCGCCCTCGACCGAAAGCGTGTAGAGGTCGAGGCCCTGGTCGTAGTTCGCGCGGAACGCGATCGACTTGCCGTCCGGCGAGAAGCGGGGGGCGCCCTCGAATCCGGGCGGATTCGCCACCGGCCGCGCAGTGCCGCCCTCCTTCGGGACGATCCAGAGATCGTTGGCGTAGATGAAGACGATCGAGTCCTTCGAGATGTCCGGGTAGCGGCACAGCCCTTGGGTTGGGTCCGTCGCCTCGGCGGCGGACGACGCGGCGGGCGCGAGCGCGAGCAGCGTGGATGCGGTCAGGAGGATCGCGCTGGCGGACGGTGCGGTTGGCATGATGGGTCTCGGGACTCGGATGCGGAACGGCATGGTACGGATTCATGCAGGGCGCGTTTCCGCCAGGCGGGGAGGGCGTTTGCGATTGGTTCAAAAAGACAACGGCGACGCCTCGGCACGGGACGCGGCGCACCATTGGTCGATTGCAATCCGTTGAACGCGGGCCTTACGGCGCTAGCAGCGGGCCTTACGGCTTTAGAAGCGGGCCTTACGGCTTCGCGACGAGCGCGATGCGGCGGTCGCTCACCACGACGCCTCCGGGCCTCTCGACGGTCACCGCGAACAGCACGGGCTTGTCGACGCGGAGCTTCGCCTCGATCGGGATCACGGCATGGCCGCACTCCGGCATGTCGAAGACGCCGCCGTCGACGGGATACCGCTCGTCGCGCTCGGCGTCGAAGATCCAGAGCTGGTACTGGTCGACCTTGGGGTCGTTCGCGGCGAGCCCTTCGATGAGCAGCATGCCCTTCGAGCTCGCGGGATCGAAGATCGCCTCGCCGCGCACTTCGCCGACGATGCGCTCGTCCTTGGTGGCCTGCCACGGGTACCGCACCGAGGATGGATGCATCGAGACGAAGGTGGCCGGGTCGGCCAGCGAGGTGGTCTTCGACTCTTCGCCCGTCCGCAAGAGGACGAACGTCGAGACGGCGCCGAACGCGATGCAGGCGGCGGCGACGATCCAGTCGCGCAGCGGCGCGCTGCGCGGTCGGGCCGTCTGCTGCGCCCGCGCGAAAGGGATCGGCTGCGCTGCGTCGGCCGGCTTCGCGATCTCATGGAGCTTCGCGCGGAGAGACGCGGGGACAGCGGGTTCGGCCGCGCGTCGCGACTCGAAGCGCTCGCACTCGAGCTGCGCGATGACGAGTTCGAAGGTCTCGATCTCGGAGGCGAGATCCACGCCCGACGCGCGGGCAGCCAGCATCTCCTCTACGGTCGGAGCGTCGCCGTGCAGCGCAGCGTCGCACGCGCGCTCGAGGGCGCGCAGAGCGTCGTCGCCGCCGTGGTTACCACCGTGGTTACCACCGTGGTTACCACCGTGGCCACCCCCATGGCCACCCCCATGGCTGCCATTGTCGGAAGAAGAATGGTGCGAGTCGCGAGTCACGGCTGTGGCTCCCCTCGCGAAAGAGAGGGGTTCCGCGCAGTTTCGGCAGCCTGATCCCCGCGGATTCGCCGAGAATCCTGTTCGTCTACATCGCGCTGCGACTGCGTGAACTCGCGCGGCAGGTCGTCCGGCGACAACACGCCCTGGTCAGCGAGGATCTGCCTGATCTTGATGAGCCCGCGGCGGGCGTGCGTCTTTACGGTGCCGAGCGGCATTCCTGTTGCGGTCGCGATCTGCTCGTGCGAGCAGCCATGGTGGATCGCAAGCTGCAGCACCTGCTGCTGCTCGGGCCGCAGTTGCGCGAACGCACGCTGCGCGATGCCTTGCTGCTCGTGCGCCTCGGTGCGGTCGATCCGCGCCGCGCCGTCGGCGAGCGTCTCCGCGATCTGCGGGACTTCCGGCCTGCGCATGCGCCGCCGTCCGCGGTCGATCAGCCGGCGCCGTGCGATCATGGCGACGAAGGTCGTCTCGCTGGCGATCGAAGGGTCGAAACGCGCGGCGCTCTTCCAGACGTCGATGAAGATCTCCTGCACCGCGTCCTCCGCGTCCGACGCGCTCGCGCAAAGGCGGCGCGCAAGGCTCCACACGAGGCCGCTGAAGCGGTCGATGCACTCGGCGGGGGCGGAGGGGTCGCCTTGTGCGACCCGTTCGAGGATGGAGGCGGGATCAGACACGGAGAAGCCCATGCAGGTCGCAGAAGTGCGCCCGCAGGATTCTCAGTCTACCCCAAAAAAGCACCACTTTGTGCAAATGCACGAACAATCGCGTCAAGATCCGGACGCAAGCGCCGCCTGCACCTCGGCCAGTTCGCGCTTCAGGGCGTCGATGGCGGACCCCAGACGGGTGACCGAAGCATCGAGTTCGGAGCGGCTTGCCGCGGAACCCTCGACCGCACGCATCGAGAGGTCGGCGCGGAGGAAGTTGCGGAGGTCGGCGAGTTCGCCAGCGACCTCGTCCGCGGCCGAGTCCACCCCCGAGGCGTAGCCGTCGATGTCGGACAACTGCTTCGAGATGTTCGCGATGCGCGCGTGGATCTTTGCGGTGAGATCGGCGCTCGTGATCGCCTCGCTCGTCTTCTGCAACTCGTCGATGTAGCCGTTCGTGCCCTTGCGGAGGTCCTCGATCGCGCCGCGCAGGCGCTTGCGGTTGCCGTCGAACGCGTCGACTTCCTTCTCGAAGCGCGCGAAGATCGGCTTCAGTTCGCCTTGCTGCAGCGAGGCGAGGTAGGTCTGCGCGTTCTGCGCCGAACCGAGCAGCGCGATGGCGGCCTGGTCCGCGCTGCGCGTGGTGTCGGCGGCGCTGTCCGCCTTCTTGTAGCCCGGCGTCGAGCAGGCGACGAGGACGAGGGGGGCGAGCGAGACGAAGGCGGCCTTGAAAAGGGCGACTTTGAGAATGGCCAAGGCAGTAGGGTGCATGGTTGGGTCTCCGGGGGGGACAGGCTAGCGGATCGAGCGGTCGGATACACTCGCCCGCCCTCGGGCTCGGCCCGTGATCTCCCGGGTGGGGTGGCAGAGCGGTTGAATGTACCGGTCTTGAAAACCGGCAGACCCGTCAGGGTCTCGAGGGTTCGAATCCCTCCCCCACCGTTTTTCGCGGCGGCTGCTGCGGCAGCCGCCTTTGGCGGTGCCGCCCGGCGTTTCCGCAGCCCGAACGGGGGCGGCCGCGAACGCGCCTCACCCCCTCCGCGGCGTCAGCAGCTTCGCGATCACCGCCGTCCACCCCGTCTGGTGCGACGCGCCGCACCCGCGCCCCGTCTCGCCGCAGAAGTACTCGTAGAAGTTGACGAGCTCGCGGAAGGTCGGGTCGCTCGCGAACTTCGCGTGCATCGCCAGGCTCGGCCGCACGCCGCGGTCGTCGGGCAGGAAGAGCGCGGCGTTCCGGCGCGCGATCTCGTCGGCCGCGTCGAGAAGCGTGCCCATCCGGCCCGTGCCGACGGGAAGCTCGATCTTGAAGTCGTCGCCGTAGTAGTGGTGAAACCGCTGCAGGCTCTCGACGAGCAGCATGTTGACCGGCATCCAGATCGGCCCGCGCCAGTTCGAGTTGCCGCCGAAGAGGCCGCTCGTGCTTTCGGCGGGCTCGTAGCGGACCGCGTAGCTCTTGCCGTCGATCACGATCGCATACGGCCGCGCGCCAAGTTCGCGCGAGACGCTGCGTATGCCGTAGGGCGACAGGAAGTGCCGTTCGTCGAGCGCCTTCGCGAGCAGGCACTTCATGCGGTGCCCGCGCAGGAGCGACAGCAGCCGCCGCTCGCCGCGGCCCGGTTCGTTCCACCGCGAGACGAGCGCCGCCATCTCGGGCCGCTCGCGCAGGAACCACTCGAGCCGCTCGCGGAACACGGGAAGCCTCGCCAGCACCTCGGGCTCGATCGTCTCGACCGCAAACAGCGGAATCAGCCCCACGATCGACAGCACCTTGATCGGCCTGACGCTGCCGTCGGGCATCTGCATGAGGTCGTAGTAGAAGCCGTCCTCCTCGCTCCAGAGCCCGAGACCCTTGCCGCCCATCTGCGTCATCGCCTCGGCGATCTGCAGGAAATGCTCGAAGAACTTCGCGGCCATGTCCTGGTAGAACGGGCGATCGTGCGCGAGCTCGATCGCCATGCGCATCATGGTGAGCGCGAACATCGCCATCCAGCTCGTGCCGTCGGCCTGCTGCAGGCGGGCGCCGCCGGGCAATGGCTGCGAGCGGTCGAACACGCCGACATTGTCCAGCCCGAGGAACCCGCCTTCGAAGATGTTGCGGCCCGCGGAGTCCTTGCGGTTCACCCACCAGGTGAAGTTGAGGAGCAGGCGGTTGAAGGCGGCCGCGAGGAAGTCGAGGTCGGCGTTTCCAGAGCGCGCGCGCTCGATCTGGAAGACGCGCCAGCACGCCCACGCGTGGATCGGAGGGTTGACGTCGCTGAAGTTCCACTCGTAGGCGGGTAGCTCGCCCGACGGATGCATGTAGTGGTCGGTGAGGATCTTGGTGAGCTGGCCCTTCGCGAAGTCCGCGTCGATGTTCGCGACCGCGACGCAGTGGAACGCGAGGTCCCACGCCGCGAACCACGGGTATTCCCATGTGTCCGGCATCGAGAGGACGCTCGACGCGGCGAGATGCCGCCACTGCGCGTTGCGGCCGCTCCTGCGCTCGGCCGGCGGCGGCGGCTGGGTCGCGTCGCCTTCGAGCCAGCGCCGCACGTCGAACTCGTAGTACTGCTTCGACCAGAGGATGCCCGCGTAGGCCTGCCGCTGCACGGCGCGCTTGTCCGGGTCGCGCAGTCCCGCGTGCACGCGCTCGTAGAACTCGTCCGCCTCGCGCCGGCGCAGCGCGAGAAGCTCGTCGACCGCGCCCGGCGTCGACGGATCGAGGTCGCTCGACGCGGGAACGAGCGCCAGATCGATGGCTCGGCGTTCGCCCGCCGCGAGCCGCAGCCGATGCCATGCGCCCGCCTTGGTGCCGCGCGGATGCGCGTGCACGGCGTCGGCCCGGCCGAGGACGATCCGGTCGTGGAACGCATCCTTCGGCGCGCGGTCGGCGGAACGGGCGGAAGCCGCGCCGAACACGCGCGCGAAGTTCGTCTCGTTCTCGCAGAAGAGGTAGTCCTCGATCGCGCCGTCGTCTGCGAGCCGCATCTCCATCGGCGAAAGCCCCGCGACGGTCGCCGCGAACGCGCGCCGCGAGCGGAATCCCTCGATCGACGGCTTCGCCGCGTCGTCGCGCCACGACCAGGTGTTTCGGAACACAAGCTGCGGGATGACGTGGATCTCGGCCTCCTCGGGCCCGCGGTTCACGATCTCGATGCGGAGCAGCGTCTCGTCGTGCGCGCGCTTCGCGTAGGTGAACCACACCTCGAAGAAGCGGTCGTCGTCGAAGATCCCCGTGTCGACGATCTCGAACTCGGGCTCGAGCCGCGTGCGCGCGCGGTTGGCCGCGACGAGCGATGCGTAGGGATACTCGCGCTGCGGGTAGGCGTACAGCATCCGGTTCCACGCGTGCGACGGCACGGCGTCGACGTGCCACCAGAGTTCCTTCGCGTCCTCGCCGTGGTTTCCCTCGTCGTTCGTCAGGCCGAAGAACCGCTCCTTGAGGACGGGGTCGCGGCCGTTCCAGAGCGCGACCGAGAGCGCGAGGCGCTGGTCCTTGTCGCACCAGCCGGCGATTCCGTCCTCGCCCCAGCGGTAGGCGCGGCTGCGCGCATGGTCGTGCGGGAACGAGCTCCACGCGCTTCCGTCGGGCGAGTAGTCCTCGCGCACCGTTCCCCACTGGCGGTTCGAGACGTACGGGCCCCACAGGCGCCACGGGACGCGGCCGTCGCGTGCCTCGCGCAGCCGCGCAGCCTCCGCGCTCATCGGCCCGCGCCCCCGCGCAGGAGCGCGTCGAGCAGCGCGCCCACGCTCCATGCCTGCATCGGGCAGCCGCGCGGCGCGTGCGGCGGGTCACCGTCCATGATCTCCGCGATCGATCCGACGCCGCCCTCGGTGAGGCGTGCCTCGAGGTCGCGCTCGAGCTCGTGGACCGCCGTCGCGAGACGCTGCGACCCCGCCACGCGCAGCGCGTCGAGGTAGATCCCGAGCAGGAACGGCCACGCCGTGCCGTTGTGGTAGGCGAGGTCGCGGCTGCGCTGGTCGCCCTCGTAGCGCCCGCAGTAGCGGGGGTCGCCCTTCGCGAGCGTGCGCAGTCCGAGCGGCACCGCGAGTTCGCGGGCGATCGTCGCGAGCGCATCGTGGCGCCACGCTTCGGGAACGGCGTCGGCGGCGAGCGCGAGCGCGAAGAGCTGGTTCGGGCGGATCGACGGGTCGTCGCCTTCGGGTCCGTCGACGCAATCGAAGAAGCAACGCGTCGCCGGGTTCCAGAAGCGGGCGAGGCCCGTCTTGGCGCGCGCCGACGCCGTCTCGAGCATCGGGATGCGATGTCCGTCGCCACCGTTCGCGCGCATGAAGCGCGCGATCGCGTCGAGCGCATGGATCCACAGCGCCGTGAGCTCGATCGGCTTGCCGCGCCGCGGCGTCACGACGAGTTCGCCGACCTTCGCGTCCATCCACGTCAGCTGGAGGCCTTCCTCGCCCGCGCGCACGAGGCCGTCGGAATCGACGCGGATCCCGTGCCGCGTGCCGCCGAGATAGGCGTCGATGATCGAGAGGAAGCGGGGGAGATTCGCGGCGAACCATCCGTCGTCACCGCTCGCCACGCGGACGCGCTCGGCGGCCATGATGGCGAGGAGCGGTGCGTCCGCGGCGTTGTACTCGGCGGCGCTCCGTTCATCGGGGAAGCGGTTCGGGAGCAGGCCGGCGCTGAGGTGATCGAGGAAGGTGTCGATGACGGCCTTCGCTTCGTCGTGGCGGTTGGTCGCGAGCAGGAGCCCCGGCAGCGCGAGGAACGCGTCGCGGCCCCAGTCCTCGAACCAAGGGAATCCCGCGATGATCGAGCGTCCTGCGGAGCCGTCGCGACGCGGCCGCGAGACCAGGAAGTCGTCGGCCGCGAGGACGAGCGAACGGACCTCGGCCGGCGCGTCCTCGCAGCCCGCACGGGCGACGAGGGCGCGTCTCCGCGCTGTCTCCGCGGCACGCAGCGCCTCCGCGTCGAACGCGCCGCCGCGCAGCACGGCGTCGAGCGCCGGCGACGCGAGCCCGACGACGAGCGCACGGGTCTCGCCGACGGGGATCGACATCGACGCCGTCAGCGCATGGCACGCGGAGCCGATCGAGTCGTATCCGCGCGCGCGCTCCTCGAAAAGCATGTGGCGGCGCCACCAGACCGCGGCGCGCGAAAGCGTGGCGTCGTTCGCGGCGGCGCGCAGCGCGACCTCGGTGGGCGCCGCGGGGTTCGCGGGGAGCCGGATCGTCGCGTGGGCGCCCTCGCCATCGTCGACGGCGACGTCGGGAAGCCACGATGCATCGGGGTCGAGCGCGTGGTGGCGGCGGTGCTCGACGAAGAGCCGCGCCTCGAGCGCGACCGGCGCGGGTGCGTCGACGAGCGTCCAGGACACGCAGACGGCCCGCACGTCGCGGAGCATGAAGACCCGGCGTTCGAGCCGCGCCGCGCCGATCTCGAATGCGGTCGTCGGAATGCCGTCCTCGAGGCGGAACGCGGCGATCGCGCGGTGTCCCGCGGGATCGACCGTGCCGTCGGCCCACCTCCGCGTCGCAAGCGACACGCGGTCCGCGCCGGTCGAGACCTCCTCGTCGATGAACGGGACGAGCATTCGCCGGCCGATCGGCGCCTCGCAGGCTGCGACCAGGAGCCCGTGGTACCTGCGCGTCGCGAGCCCGTTCGCGGAGCCGAGCGCGTAGTCGCCCGCGCCGCTGGTGACGAGCCACTCGCGTCGCGCGCCGGCGGAGAGGTCGCACGCGACGGCGCGATCGAGTTCGAGGCGTGTCGTGGCTGGGGGGATGCGATCAGGTCCGGGCATGCTCGTCATGGAAGGCGCGGGGACGATACTTGACCGCGCCGATCAGCCGAGCCGCGAGCCCGGAAACGGCCCGCCAAAGAGGTGAAGTTCCTCGCTTCGCGCGCCGAGCCGGACGCGGGATCCGATCTGCGATCCGAGCGCGGCCTCGGCGGCGACGCGCGCGCGCATCCTCGCGCCGTCCTCGCGAACGGCGACGATGTCGGTGAAGGCGCCCGCGGGCTCCTTCGCCTCGATGGTCGCGTCGACGACCAGCGCCGCCGTCTCGCCGTCGCGCAGGAGCGCGAGCCGCCACGCGCTCACGCCGATCCGCGCTTCGCCCGGCCCGCCCGCGGCGATGGATGCGGCGAGCGCCGGGGAAAGCACGCATCCTGCCGGCGCGCGGCCGTCCGCCAACTCGATCGACTCCATGCCGAGGTCGTCGACGAGCTGCGCGACCTCGAGATCGGGCGGGCGCGTCGCCACCTCGAGCGCCGGGCCATAGGCGCGCACGCGGCCGCCGATCAGCACCAGAAGGTCGTCGGCGATCGCCAGCGCATCGGTGGGGTCGTGCGTCACCACGATCGTCGTCGCACCCGAGGCGCGCTGCAGCGCGCGGATCAGTCCGCGCACGGCGAAGCGGTTGGCGCGATCGAGGTTCGCGAACGGTTCATCGAGAAGCGCGAGTCTCGGCCTGCGCACGAAGGCACGGCCGAGCGACACCCGGCGGCGCTCGCCCGCGGAAAGCGTCGCCGGCCGCCGCGCAAGCAGCGCGCCGACGCCGAGCGCGCGCGCGGCCTCCTCGACGCGCATGCGCCGCGCCGCCG
>JBIKWD010000042.1:0-17955 GCA_044356505.1 Phycisphaerales bacterium | reverse complement strand
ACGCCGCTCCTCGTCGCCGCGCTCGGCGTCGTGGGCGCCGCCCGCGCAGATTCGGGCGCCGCGAGCGACGACCTCCTGAAGCGCATCGAGCGGCTCGAGGCCGCGAACGCCGCGCTTTCGAGCGAAGTCGCGACGCTCCGCGAGGCCGACGGCAACGCCTGGCTCAGCGAAGCCCGCGCGGCGGAGATCCGCGCGATCGTCACCGATGTCCTCGCCGACAGCGCCTCGCGGCAGTCGCTGCAGGACTCCGGCATGACTGCCGGCTGGAACGACGGCTTCTTCATGCAGTCCGTCGACGGCCGTTTCAAGCTGCAGGTCGGCGGTCTCCTCCAGGCGCGCTACGTCTACGGCTACATCCCGGATGGCGTCTCCGGCGTCAACATCGGCAGCTCGCCCGTCGCCGACAACGTCGAGAGCCGCAGCGGATTCGACGTCCCCAACACGCAGCTCGACCTGCGCGGACATGTCTTCGGTCCCGAGTTCACCTACCGGATCCGCGGGCAGTTCTCGAACCAGGGCGAGGCCGTGATCGGAGCGGGGCCGCTTTCCTACCTCAGCTCCGCCAGCGGCACCTTCCGGCTGCTCGACGCGTGGTTCCGCGGCGAGGTTTCAGACGGCATCGCGGTGCGCATCGGCCAGTTCAAGCTTCCCTTCGCGCGCGAGCAGCTCGTCGACGACGACTACCAGCTCGCCGTCGAGCGCTCGACGATCGTCGATCACCTTGGCCTCGGATACTCGCAGGGCCTCGAGGTCCAGTTCGTCTCGACCGACACGCGCGTGATGGCGGCCATCTCGAACGGCGCCACCGACAACGTCTACGGCATCCTCAAGGGCGCTGGCAGCGATCCGCTCAACTCCGACTGGGCGAGCGACCGGGTCGACTGGTCGGTCACCGCCCGCATGGAGTGGAAGCTCGCCGGCCGCTGGTCGCAGTTCAACTCGATGACGAGCCCGCCAGGCGATGAGTTCGCGTTCATGATCGGCGTCGCCGGTCTCGCGCAGTCGGGCGACCCCGACACCGGCACCGCCCCGAACAACAACCAGCCGAACGACTGGTACGCCGTCACCATGGACGCAAGCGCCATGTACGGCGGCGCCACGCTCTTCGGCAGCTTCACCTACTCGTCGATGAGTTCGGGCTCCGCCTTCATCTTCGGCGGCAACGGCTTCGGCGCGCCGACCGTGTTCGACATCGGCTCGAACGACGCGTGGGGCGCCGTGCTGCAGGCGTCGTACTACCTCGTTCCCAAGTGGGAGGTGTTCGGACGCATGGAGGTCGGCAGCGTCGACATCCCCGGCCTGGCGCGGCTCACCACGCCGGCGGGCGCGCCTTCGCTCGATCGCGGCAATCTCTTCAGCGTCCTGACGGTCGGCCTCAACTGGTACATCGACGGCGAGGACCTCAAGTGGACGAGCGACGTCGGGTTCGCCTTCGACTCGGTCGACGGCGTCTGGGCGAACCCCGCGAGCGGCTGGCGTGCGGCCGCCGAGCAGAGCGAGGTCGTCTTCCGCATGCAGCTGCAGATGGCCTTCTGACCGAATCCCCCGCCATTCACGCGATTTCAAGACGCCGTGCCGCCCGCAGCGGCGCGGCGTTTTCCTACACTCCCGCTCTCCCCGAAGGTCGCGCGCAGCCGCCGCTGGCGGCGTGACGCCGCCAGCCAGAAGAGCCGAGCCATGCCGACCGCAGCCAGTGCGCCCCAATCGAGCCAGCCAGCCGCCACGGTGATCCACCGCATCGAGGTGCGCACACGCCGCGGCCACCACGACCCGCGCGGCGCCTCCGTCGAACGCGCGATCGCGTCTCTCGGCCTTGCACGGCTTCCGAAGAAGGTCGAGCACGCGGCCGTCTACCTGCTTGCGGGCGAGCTCACGTCTTCCGAGGTCGACCGGATCGCGAACGAGCTGCTCGCCGACTGCGTGACGCAGGCCGCCGAGATCCACGCGTCGAACAAGCCGTCCCGACCGGCCGTCGCGCCGGGCGTGGCGGTGGTCGAGGTGCACCCGCTGCCGGGCGTCACCGACCCGGCGGCAGAGAGCGTCCAGGCGGCGATCCTCGCGCTCACCGGGCGCCGCGTCGAGGTGCGCACGGGCGACCGCTACGACCTGCATGGCGTCGACCGCATGGTCGCGAAGACGGTCGGCGAGCGGCTGCTTGCGAATCCCGTCATCCACGCGATCCACACCGAGCCGTACCTGCCTGCGGCGTTCGTGGTCGGCAAGCCCTACACGCTTTCGATCCGCGAGGTCGCGATCACCAAGCTCTCGGATGCAGAGCTCGAGAAGCTCTCGCGCGAGGGGCATCTCTTCCTCTCGCTCGACGAGATGAAGGCGCTCCAGAGCGAGTACCGCCGCCTCGGCCGCGAGCCGCGCGAGATCGAGCTCGAGACGCTCGCCCAGACCTGGAGCGAGCACTGCGTGCACAAGACGCTGAAGTCGACGGTGCGCTACCGCGAGCTGTCGCACGATCCTGCGTTCGAGGGCCAGTGGTCGCTCGCCGCCGACGCGAAGTCGCGCCCGAACCACGAGGTCGCCGCCGACGGCACCGTCACGGTGAAGAACCTCCTCAAGTCGACCGTCGCCGCGAGCACGCACGAGCTCATGAAGGACGGCATCGACTGGTGCCTCTCGGTGTTCGTCGACAACTCGGGCGTGGTCGCGTTCGACGACACCGATGCCGTCTGCTTCAAGTGCGAGACGCACAACCGCCCGAGCGCGATCGAGCCCTACGGCGGTGCGGCGACCGGGATCGGCGGCTGCATCCGCGACATCATCGGCACGGGCCTCGGCGCCAAGCCGATCGCGGCGACCGATGTCTTCTGCGTCGCCTATCCGGACATCGCCGAGGTGCCGCAGGGGTGCCTCGATCCGCGACGCGTCCTGACGCAGGTCGTCGCAGGCGTGCGCGACTACGGGAACCGCATGGGCATCCCGACGCTCAACGGCGCCGTCTACTTCGACGACAACTATGTCGGCAATCCGCTCGTCTACTGCGGCTGCATCGGCTTGATGCCGCGCACCTGCGTGAAGGGCGCCACGAAGAAGGGCGACCTCATCATCGCGGTCGGCGGCCGCACGGGCCGCGACGGCATCCACGGCGCCACCTTCTCGAGCGCGGAGCTGACCGACAAGCACGCCGACGAGTTCAGCCACGCTGTGCAGATCGGCAACGCCATCACCGAGAAGAAGGTGCTCGACGCGATCCTCGCGATGCGCGACCGCAAGGGCGGCCCGCTCTACAACGGCCTCACCGACTGCGGCGCCGGCGGCTTCTCGAGCGCGGTCGGCGAGATGGCGGGCGAGATCGGTGCGACCGTGCACCTCGACCGCGCGCCGACGAAGTACGACGGCCTCTCGCCGACCGAGGTCTGGATCAGCGAGGCGCAGGAGCGTCTCGTGCTCGCGGTGTCTCGTGCGAATCTCGACGAACTCGCGCGGATCTGCGCCGACCACGGCGTCGAGTGGTGCGAGCTCGGAACCTTCGGCCTTGCGAACGCGCAGGGCGGTCACGACATCGCGCTCTTCTGGCACGGCACCGAGGTCGGTCGCCTGTCGTGCGAGTTCCTGCACGGCGCGATCCCGATGCCCGTGCGCGAAGCGGTTTGGGACGCATCGTGGGCCGCGCAGCAGCGCGCCCCGAAGCGCGCGCCGCGGTTCGAGCGCGACCTCGCCGATGCGCCCGCCGACGCGCTGCGCGTGCTCGAGGCGCTGCTTGCGCATCCGAACATCGCGAGCAAGGCCTGGATCATCCGCCAGTACGACCACGAGGTGCAGGGTTCGAGCGTGCTGAAGCCGCTTGTCGGCGCGCCCGTCGGAACCTCGGGCGGTGGGCCTGGCGACGCAGCGGTGATCCGCCCGAAGAAGGACTCCGACCGCGCGCTTGCGATTGCGAACGGCCTCGCGACGGGCCTCGGTTCCGATCCCTACGCGATGGCGATCGCGGCGATCGACGAGTGCGTGCGCAACCTCGTGTGCGTCGGCGCCGACCACACGCGCATCGCGATCCTCGACAACTTCTGCTGGCCGAGCTGCAAGGACCCGCGCAACATGGGTGCGCTCGTGCGCGCGTGCGCGGGCTGCTACGACGCGGCGAAGGCCTACCGTGCGCCGTTCATCTCGGGCAAGGACTCGCTCAACAACCAGTTCGTCACCGAGGACGGCCGCACGATCCAGATCCCGCCGACCTTGCTCATCTCGGGCTTCGCGCCCGTCGAGAAGGATTCGCGCGCGGTGTCGATGGACGCGAAGCGCGCAGGCTCGAGGCTCGTCGCGGTCGGCACGACCACGAACCGCCTCGGCGGCTCGCACTTCGCGATGCTCGCGGGCACGCACGCGGGCTCGCCGAAGATCGCGGCGCCGTGCCTCAAGACGGGCCCCGCGAACGCGGCCGCAGTTGCGCGCGCGATCCGCGCGGGCGTCGTGCGCTCGGCGCACGATGCAAGCGAGGGCGGTGTGCTCGTCGCGGCTGCCGAGATGGCGTTCTCGGGCGGGCTCGGGCTCTCGCTTGACCTCTCGAAGCTGCCGTGCGACGGCGAGGTCGCGTTCCTCGCGCGCGCATTCGCGGAGGATGCTTCGCGCTACCTGCTCGAGGTCGAGGAGGCCGATCTCCCCGCGCTCGCGAAGGCGCTCGGCGGTGTGCCGCATGCCGTGATCGGCTCGTTCGATGGAAGCGGCGAACTCGCGCTCGCGGGCGCGGCGGGTGTCGCGCGCGCCAAGGTCCGCGCGCTCGGCGACGCGTGGAGCGGCGGCATGGCCGCAGGAGGATTCTCGTGAGTCGTCAGGCGAAGCCAGCATCGCTCCGCGCGCTCGTCATCACGGCGCCCGGGATCAACTGCGACGGCGAACTCTGCGAGGCGTTCGAACTCGCGGGCTGCACGGTCGACAGCGAACTTCTCTCGCGCCTCTCGCGCGACCCCGTGCAGATCGACCGCTATGACCTCATCGGTCTTCCCGGCGGCTTCAGCTACGGCGACGACATCGCGGCGGGCCGCATCATGGCCGCGCTGATCCGCCAGTCGATCTACCCGGCGCTCGCCGCCGCGATCGAGCGCGGCGTCCCGATGATGACGCCTTGCAACGGCTTCCAGATCGCGGTGCAGGCGGGGCTTCTGCCGGGGCCAAACCCGGGCGAACCGTGGAGCGACGTGCCGGGCGAGCCGACCGTCGCCCTTGCGCAGAACGCGACCGCGCGTTTCAACGACGTCTGGACCACGATGGAGATCCCCGCGAACACCCGCTGCGTGTGGACGCGCGGACTGGTGATGGACGCGGACACCGCGCTCATCCCGTGCGCGCACGGCGAGGGACGCTTCGTCGCCGACGAAGACACCATCGCGCAGCTCGAGGCGAACGGGCAGGTCGCGGTGCGCTACGGCGCGAGCGATCACTTCAACGGTTCGATCAACCGCATCGCGGGCATCTGCGATGAGACCGGCCTCGTCTTCGGCCTCATGCCGCACCCGGAGCGCTATCTGCGCTGGACGCAGCACCCGCGCTGGACGCGGCTCTCGGAGGCGCAGCGCGCGGGCGACACGCCCGGGCTTCAGATGTTCAGGAACGCCGTCGCGCACGCGATGGCGCGGCGCGAAGGCGCAGGAGCGCGACGATGACGACAGGTGCAACGGCCGGAACCAAGACGCTTCGCTGCGCGACGATCGGTGTCGGCAAGATGGGCCGCCACCACGCGCGGCTCTACGCGACGACCGACGGGTGCGACCTCGTCGGCGTGGTCGACGGCAACGTCGACCGCGCGAACAAGGTGGTCGAGGAGTGGGGCGGCCGCGCCTTCGGCACCGTCGAGGAACTGATCGCGGCAGGCGTCGACGCCGTCACGGTCGCGACGCCCACGGTCACGCACCGCGCGATCGTCGAGCCGCTCCTCAAGGCGGGCGTCGCGTGCCTTGTCGAGAAGCCGCTTGCGCCCGACGTCGCCGAGGCGCGTGCGATCGCCGACATGGCGAAGCGCACGGGCGCGCTGCTCCAGGTCGGGCACGTGGTGCGCTACGACCCCGTGATGGTGGCCGTCCGCGAGCTCGTCGCGGCGGGCGCGATGCGTCCGCGCTTCATCGAGATCGACCGCGTCAGCCCGATGACCTTCCGCTCGGTCGACGTCGGCGTCGTCCTCGACATGATGATCCACGACCTCGACGTGCTGCTCGCGCTCATGGGCGCGGAGCCCGAGGAGATCCACGCGAACGCCGTCTGCGTCGTCGGCGAGGCAGAGGACGTCTGCAACGCGCGGCTTGTCTTCCCCGCGGGCCCGGACGGCATCCGCTGCACGGCGAACGTCACCGCGAGCCGACTTGCGCTCAAGACCGAGCGCAAGATCCGCCTGATCAGCGAGGACGCCTACATCTCCGCCGACTTCGTCGAGAAGAAGGGCACCGTCGTCCGCAAGACCGCGAACGCCTCGCAGCTCGCGGAAGTGCGCGAGCGCCTGCGCAAGGGCGAGGATCTCTCGGGCGTCAACTACCTCGAGATGATCGCGATGGAGCCGCTCGCCGTCGGCTCGGGCGAGCCGCTCAAGCTGCAGCTCCTCGACTTCCTCGACGCGGTGCGCACGAACCGCAGGCCGCTCGTGAACGCGGAGGACGGATTCGCCGCCGTCCGTACGGCCGAGCGGATCGTCGCGTCCGCGAAGGCCGCCGGCGCGCGCATGGTGTGAGTTTCGCTTGAATGCCGCCCCGGGCTGGCCGATAGCACCGCCATGCCGACCGCCGACCGCTACATCCCCGAAGCACCCGCCGAGTGCGACGTCGCCGTCGTCGGCGGCGGTTTCAGCGGACTGATGTCGCTCGTGCGCCTCGCGCAGTGCGCGCCGAAGTGCCAGAGCGTGGTGTTCGAGCGCCGTCCGCTTCCGGCGCCGGGCGTCGCGTACGGCGCCTGCGACGCCGAGCATCTCCTGAATGTTCCGGCCGGACGCATGGGCGTGTTCGCCGACCGCCCGACGGGCTTCCACGAGTGGCTCGAGCGCAACGCGCCCGGCCGCTACCGCGCCGACGAGTTCGTGCCGCGTGCGCTCTTCGGGCGCTATCTCGCCGAGTCCGTGTCGCAGACGCTCGCCGAGACGAACGCCTGTGCAGCGTTCGTGCGCGACGCGGTCGTGCACATCGAACCGCTCGGCCAGCGCTTCGAACTCCTGCTGGCATCGGGCCGCACGGTCCTCGCGCGCGGCGTCATCCTCGCGCCAGGCCTTCCGCCCGCGCGCGCGCCGTGGCGCGCCGTCGACGAAGGCGTCACGCGCACCTTGCTCGCGCACGATCCTTGGGACAAGTCCACCGTCCACGATCTCGCGCCGGGCGGCGACGCCGTGCTCGTCGGCAGCGGACTGACCTCGATCGACCTCGTGATGGGGCTTCGCCGCAGCGGCTGGACCGGCCGCATCGTGCTCGTGTCGCGCAACGGACGTCTTCCGCTGCCGCACGCGGCGTCGCACGGCTCGCCGGTCGTCTACGACCCGGCGGAGCTGAAGCAGGGCGCGCACGCAGCGTTTCGCGCCGTGCGCCGGGCCGTACGCGAACTGAAGCATCACGGCCACGACTGGCACGCGGCGATCGACGGCGTGCGTCCGCACGCGCAGGCCGTGTGGGGCGCCTGGTCGCCCGCCGAGCGGCAGGTGTTCCTGCGACGCTTGCGGCCGTTCTGGGAGATCCACCGGCACCGCGCGCCGGCGCGCCTGCTCGAGGCGATCGAGCGCGAGCGCGCGGCCGGTTCGATCGAGGTCGTCGCGGGCGCCATCGCGTCGATGCGCATGGATGCAGATGGCGCGCACGCCGAGGTCGTCGTGCGCACGCCGCAGGGCTCGCTGCGCGCCTTCCGCGCGTCCCGCGTCATCAACTGCTCGGGACCCGCGATGAGCGTGGCCGAGACGCTCGACCCGCTGCTCGGCGCGATGCTGCGCATGGGATTCGCCTCCGCGGATCGGCTCGGGCTCGGCCTGCGCGCCGACCGCGATGGCCGCCTCATCGGGGCGGACGGAACCGTGCAGCAGCGCGTGCGCCTCGTCGGTGCGCTGCGGCGCGGCGAACTGTGGGAGTCGACCGCCGTTCCCGAGCTGCGCGCGCAGGCCGCGGTCGCGGCGGAGTCGCTGTCGCAGGAACTCGGATGCGGGTCCGTCGACCGCAGCGCGTTCCCCGGGCGATCCGACGCAGCGCCCCACGGCGCCATCGGAGGCTGCGCGTGAGCGCGACCGCGCGGGCGGCATCGGGCACCACCCCGCAGTCCGCCTGCGAGCGGATGCGGATCGGAGCGCACCTCTCGACCGCCGGCTCGCTGCGGGCGGCCATCGACGAGGCGGTCGCGTTCCGCTTCGGCGCCGTGCAGATCTTCACGCGCAACCAGCGGCAGTGGGTGACCAAGCCGCTCGAGAAGAGCGAGATCGCCGACTTCGCCGCCGCGCGCAAGGGAACGGTCTTCGAGGACGCCTCGCGCATCGTCAGCCACAACAGCTATCTCGTGAACCTCGCGTCGCCGGACGACGGCGCGCTCGCCAAGTCGATCGCCTGCGAGCGCGCCGAGCTCGAGCGCTGCGAGGCGCTCGGCGTCGCGGTCTCCGTCGCGCATCCGGGCGCGCACATGAACGCGCTCGGGAGCGCCGCCCGCAAGCCGGGCGACCCGAACGAGCTCGACGGCGAGCCGACCGCGGACGAGCTCGCCGGCCTCAAGCGCATCGCGAAGGCGATCGACCGCCTGCACGGCGAGCTCAAGGGCTATCGCGTGAAGATCGCGCTCGAGACGACGACGGGTTCGGGCACGAACCTCGGCTACGCGTTCCACCACCTCGGGCGGATCCGCGACATGGTGAAGGCGCCCGAGCGCATCGCGTTCTGCATCGACACCTGCCACGTCTTCGCGGCGGGCTACGACGTGTCGACGCCGACGAAGGCGCGCGCCGTGCTCGCGCGCTTCGACTCCGAGGCCGGACTCGCGCACGTCGCTGCGATCCACGTCAACGACTCGCAGGCCGCCTTCGCCTCGCGCAAGGACCGCCACGAGCACATCGGCCACGGGCGCTGCGGCGATGCGTGGTTCAAGGCCGTGCTCGCCGAACCGAAGTTCGCCCACGTCCCCAAGGTCCTCGAGACCGAGAAGGGCGGCGCCCCCGACGGCCGACCGTGGGACGCCGTCAACGCAGAGCGCCTTGCAGCGCTCGCGCCGAGAGTCAGAGCGACCTGAAGCGTCGATTTGGGCTGCCGACGCGGAAATTTGCGTTCGATACGCCCGAGTGATTACAGGAACATCCGCGGGATGCCCGAAGAATGGCGGGACGATCTGCATTCGCGTGGCGTGTCTTGCCGTGGCTGGTGTGCCCCGCGTCCGTGATGGACGGCGGCGCGTCGGTTCTCGGCAAGGCCCCCCGAAGTGCATCGGCTTTCAAGGAAGACATGAGCTCCATGCGGTTGAATCGTCCGAGTGTCCAACTTCCTCGCTCCGCCCACGGCAGACTCGCGGTCTCGATGCCCGTCTGCGGCCTGCTTGCGGCCTTGATCCTCGCGTCGGCCGCCTGCGCGCCGACCCGCACAGCGGGCCAGCGGCAGGGAACGACGGCGAGCGCTCCCGGCCAGCGCGAGCTTGTGCTGCGGCTCGAACCGAACGAGCTCGAGGAGGTCCGGATCGACGAAGCGGCCACGGCCGCCGAGAGCGAGGACTACGAGACGGCGCTGCGGATCTTCAAGGACCTTCTCAGCGAGAACCCGACGCTCGTCGACGCCTACACCGGCATGGCGGGCGTGCTCGAGGAAACCGGCGACCTCGAACTGGCGGAGGCCGCATACGGCCGCGCCGGCAAGCTCGATCCGCAGGACTTTGCCGCCGCGTCGGGCCACGGCCGCGTGCTCGAGGCGCTCGGCGAGGTGAAGCAGGCGATCCGCGCCTTCCAGCGCGCGCTCGTCATCCGTCCCTCCGATCTCGACGCCAACCTCGCGATGGCGCGACTCCTGCTCTCGACCGGCCAGGTCGACGGTTCGGTCGCGTTCGCGGAGCGTGCGATCAAGCTCGATCCGTCGAACGGCTACGCGCATCTGTCGCTTGCCCGCGCCTACGCGAAGGCGGGCCGCGGCGGCGACGCGATCCGCGAGTACGAGACCGCGTCCGAGCTGATCGAGCCGCCCGCCGACGTGGTGCTCGCGCTTGTGAACGCCTACGCATCCGAGAAGCGCTATCAGGAAGCAGCCAACGCCGCCGAGGCGCTGACGCGCACCTCGCCGAGCGCGGTCGCCTTCGAGCGCCTCGGCTGGTCGCTCTTCCGCCTCAGCGAGTTCGCCAAGTCGGACGAGGCCTACCGCAAGTCGATCGAGCTCGATCCCGCGTACTGGCCCGCCCTCAACGGCGTCGGCGTGAACGCGCTCAACCTCTGGATCCAGGGCGGCAAGAATCCCGACGACCCGCTCCGCGACGAGGCCCGGCTGATGCTGCAGCGCTCGCTGCGGGCGAACCCCGACCAGCCGAAGGTCGCCGCGCTGCTGCTGAAGTACCGGCTCTGAGCGCCTACCATCTGCGCCCATGCCAGACGCCAGCCCCGTCGACCCGACGCTTCTCGAGTTCTTCGACTCGCCCACCGACTCGCCGTTCGTGATCGAGCACGTGAGCGAGGAGTTCACCTCGGTCTGCCCGAAGACGGGCCACCCCGACTTCGCGCACATCATCCTGCGCTACCAGCCGGCGGCGGTCTGCGTCGAGCTCAAGAGCCTCAAGCTCTACTACCAGAGCTTCCGCAACGCGGGCATCTTCTACGAAGCGGTGACGAACCGCCTGCGCGACGACCTCGCCGAGGCGATGAGCCCGGCCTGGATGCAGGTCATCACCGTGTGGAAGGGCCGCGGCGGCATCCGCTCGCGCATCGTCGCGACCGCGGGCGAAGTGCCTGCGTGCTGGATGACGAAACTGGATGCCTAGGACTGGATGCCTAGGACTGGAAGCCCAAGACTGGACGCCTGAGCCCGCGCGTCCGCGCGCGTCAGCCGCCGAACTGGATCGCCGGCGCGCCGCGCCGCCTCTTCGCGGGCAGTTCGCCGATCGACGTGGCCTTCTCCTCGCCGACTTCGGCGACGAGCGTCTCGCGCAGCTTGCGGAAGGTCGTCGTCTCGAGCTGCTCGAGGTCGGCGGTCAGCCGCTTGCGCGCCTGCTGGGTCGTGCCGATCGAGCCGAGGCCGACGACACCCGCTGGTCCGGCGTCCTTCGCCTCCGCGCGCTCCTTCTCGCGTTCCGTCGCGTACGTCTCGCAGAGCGCCTCGCGCGACTCGATCCATTCGGCGCGCAGCGCATCGACCTTCGCGCGCGCTTCCGGCCTGAGCGACTCGATCGCCGACGCCTTCGCAAAGAAGGGCTCGAGGTCGCGCGCGATGCGGTAGGCACCGGGCTCAAGCACGCGGTAGAAGCCGCGGCGGATCGCGGTCGACGCCGCCGGGTTCGACTCGAGCTTCGCGGCGAGCGCGTCGATCGCGCCGCGGTTCATGGCGATGATCCGGTCGCGTGCGTCGCGGGTGGCTTGATCGAGACGCTGCAGCTGCGACATGATCTCGGCGTCGATCTGCATGGCGCGGCCGATCGTGGTGTCGCCGTCGTTCGACTCGACGGTCTCCGACCTCATCGCCTGCTGCATGAGTTCCTCGCGCTCGTCCATCGCGCGCACGACTTCCTCGCGCATGGCCCGCAGCGCCGAGACCGACGACTCGTCCCATGCCTTCACGTCCGCGGCGATCGTCTCGCGCTGCGCCGCATCGAGCGTCGCGGCCTCCGCGATCGCGACGATGTCCGCCGTCTGCGCGCCCCGCTCGCCGACGAGGAGCCGCGTGCGGGCGCGGGCGCGACGGGCGGCTTCCGCCGCATCGGCCTTCGACGGATCCGCCACCGACTTCAGTTCATCGAACATGCGCTCTTCGGCGGCCTCGACCGCCTTCGCGAGCGCGCGTGGGTCGGAAGGACCGCCGCCGCCGACCGCGAACGCGCCGTCTTCGCCGATCGTGAGCGTGATCGCCATCGCGCCGCCTTCCTCGGGGGCAGGCGCGGGCGGCTTCTTGGCGTCGTCCGCCTTCTCCGCCTCGTTGCGCGCTTCCGCGCACCGCAACACGATCTCGTCGAACACGACGCGCGTGTTCTCGTCGAAGCCGAGGCGTTGCGCGAGCCGGTCGAGTTCGTCGCCCGACATCGGCTTCACGACCGCGTCGCTTCCGCCGCCGAACATGCCGCCGAGCACGATGCCGCCGTCGGTGAGGTCGTCGGCCCCGAGCGTGATCGCCTCGCCGTCGCCACCCATCACGGCGATCTGGACGCCGCCGGTCACGGCCATCTCGCCGAGGTCGATCGCGCGTCCCGCGACGGCTTCCCTCGGCTGCGTGGTCGTCTGGCCAAGCGCCGCGCGGAGCGCCGCCGCGTCGCGCGCGATTCTCTGGTTGCAGCGGTCGCGAGCCGACTGGATCTCCGCAACGGCAGGATCGCCCTCGCCGGTCGCGATGAACTCGTTCGTGCCCTGCGCGGCCTTCGCGTCGAGCTTCGTGAGCAGCGTCTCGAGGTCCGCGCGCAGCGCGGTGTCGTGCGCCTCGACGATCGCGGCGATCTCGCTCCAGCGCGCCTCGTCGAGCGAACCCTTCGCGCGCAGCGCTTCGGCCTCCTTGCGCGCCGCGTCGAACTCGCCCGCGAGCATCGCCGACGGGTAGACCTCGCGCACCAGGTGGGAACGCAGGCCCGCTGACGCCACCGGCGGCAGCGAGGCCGACACGGTCTCGAGCGTATCGCGATGGAGCTTGCGGATCCGCGCGTCGATCTGGGCCGACTCCTCGCCCGCGATGCGCTGCACTTCCTGCATCTTGCGGAACCACTCCGTCTGCTCCGCACCCGGAGCCGCCCCGGGATCGCCCTCGCCGCTCGTGTCGGGCGCCGCGCCGACGCCGAGTTCCGCGCGCGCCTCGGCCGCGCGCACGCGGCGCACGAACGACGCCTCCGCGAGGCGGTCGAGCTGGCGGGTGAGTTCCTGCTCGTAGCTCGCGAAGAGCGGCGCGATCCTGGCGCGCGTCTCGGCGTCGAGCGACGCGACCGCTGGTGCGCCGCGGAGATCGAACGCGTGGGCGCCCTTGCCGAACCCGGTCGCGGGAATCGCCGCGATCGCGCGCCGGCGCGCGAGCGCGTTGCGGAGCGCGTCGACCTGCGCTGCGGCGTCGGCCGGCATCGCCGCCGCGACCTGCTCGACGAGCTGGGCGTCGATCTGTGCCGCGCGGGTGAAGATGCGCCGGCGCATGTCCGCGTTCTTGCGCGCCTCGTCGACCGAGATCGGCTGGCCGAAGGGGGTCGGCTCCGCCCGCTTGAGCGACGCATCGACCTCGCGCTCCTCGAACTCGCGGAACGACTGGAAGTAGGCCTCGTGGAGCGGCAGCGCCCGCGCGATCACCGCGGCATCGACGCCGGCGTCCTTCAGCATCGACTCGAGCTCGGTCGCCGCGACCGGCGACGGAAGCCGCTGTCCGAACTGGGCCTGCGCCTCGGGCGCGATGCCCAGCATGGGCGTCGCAAAGGCGGAGACGAGGAGAAGGGTCGCGATCGAACGCCGCAGTTGGAGGGTGAGCCTGGTCATGGTGGGTGCGCTGTTCGCCGAGGATGCCGACTTGGATGGCGTTCCGCCTTTGGTCGCGCAAAATAAAAGGAGTTCGCGATGGGGTCGGGCGGCCTCATCCACCCGGTCGGGGGACGGGCGCCGGCCGCGGAGCCTCGAGGGAGCGGTTCTCTTCGTCGAGCCGGATCGCCTCGGCATGGCCGGCTGCGCGGAGATCCGCGGCGATCTCGCGGTGAAAGCGCAGGATCGCAAGCTGGCGCAGCGACTCGTCGTCGGGGCCGTCCACGATCTCGATCCATCCTCCGCCCGCAGGCGGCCGGCCGGCCGCCGTCTCGCGTGCCCGCCACTCCTCGAGCTTCGCCCTCAGCCGCGCCACCGCCTCGTTGCGGTAGAGCGAGTCGCGCGTGCCGCACAGCACATGGACGCGCGAGGCGAGGAGCGGTCCGGCCGAAGCGGGATCGCGCTCAAGACGCTTGGCGATGTCGAAGCGCGACCACGCCTCGCCTGCGATGAGATCGATCGCGCCCGTTTCCATGTCGCAGATCGGCCTCGGCGCATTGCGCTCCACCTGCCACGGCGACCACATCGCGTCGCGCGCGGCCCACGGTTGCCCGCTGCGTCCTCGAGGGTCGATCGCGCGCTCGGCCGCGATCTGCTCGCGCATGACGAGATGGATGCGGTCGTCGTCCGGGCCGATGATGCTTCGGATCGCCGGTGCATCGCCGCCGTCGCGGGTCGTGAAGAAGCTCGTGTCGCGGTAGAGGTCGATGCGTCCGATGGCGCTGAAGTCGACGAAGTCGGGCGCGCTCGCGAAGCACGAGCCGAATGTCTCGGGCCTCGTGAGCGCGAGGTGCATCGCGCTCCAACCCCCGAACCCGTGACCGAGCAGGACGCGGGCGTCTGCCCGCGGAATCAGGCGGAACCGCTCCTCGAGCGCCGGGATGAACTCCTCGACAAGCGCGCGCGCCATCGGTCCGTTGGTGTCCGAGTCGCAGAACGCCCCGTAGCCCCACGGAGCCGCGGTGTCGAGAAAGACCCACACCGCCTGCGGGACCGCGGCGCGGGCGCGCGGGTCGCGCAGCGGCGGCGCGGCCGCGAGCGCGTCGTCGGCGGTCGAGCCGAAATCGCCGAGCACGTAGATCGTCGGCCAGATGCGCCGCGGGAAGGCGAGATCGTCGTAGCCGTGGGGAAGCACGACCGTGGCGCGGATCGACGCGGCCCGTCGCAACGCTTCGCCGAGCAGCCTGCTCGTGCGCTCGAACCGCTCGACGCCGCGGGCAGTCGGTCCGGGCGCATCGGGCTTTCCGAGGCGCGTCGCGAGCGCGATCGAGACCTCGTCGGCGGCGTCGCGCGCGAGCTCGATCGAGACCGTTTCGGAGAGGAGGTTGCCCGGTCCGAGGTGCCCGGCCTCGGTGAAGTCCGAGTCGAGGACGGCCTGGACCCGCCACGCGCCGTCGAGCTCGGCGAGCGCGCCGAGCGCGGTCGAGTCCGCGCTCGCGGTCGCAAGCGGGTCGATCTCGATGACGATCTCGCCGCCCTCGGCGGCATCGCGTACGGCGACCGAGGCGATCGGATACGGAGCGGTCTGGAACGGTCCGTCGGCGGGAGCGACTCCGGCCCACCGCGCGGTGTCGGGGAGGAAGAAGAGGATCAGCCGACCGCTGTGCAGCCTCGGCTCCTGCCCATCCGGCGTCGATGCGCCAAGCTTGACGAGATATCGGTCCTTCTTGGCAGGAGGGACTGCGTCGGGCGCCTGTCCGAGCGTCGCGCCCGCCACGAACGAGGCCGCCAGCGACGCGTACAACCCGCCGCGCGTCGTGCGCGGCGGAGCGAAGGCGCTGCTCGGCGTGGTGCTGGGCCGTCGTGAGGTCATGCAGGTCGGGTTCGGGGCGGTGTGCTGATTGAGACCCTTCTCATGAGCCGATACACCGTAGCCGAACCTCGGCTGCGAGGGTTCGGATTGCGATCTCGGAGTCCCCGACAATGCCTCAAAGTCCGAAGTCCGGTTCCACCGCCACGAACGCCTCTTCGATCCGCCTCGGGCTGGCTGCGCTGCTCTTCGCCGGCACCCTGTCGGCGTGCGCGCCCCATCGCACGTTCGAGGACGAGGTCGTCGGCGCCAACCGCGCCGTGCAGGACGCCGTGATGTGGCGGACCTTCGCCACCGACGAGCCGATCGAACTCAAGACCTCCGGCGCCATCGCCGTCGACGTCGACAACTTCGCGGGCGACGTCACCATCCGCGCCGACCGCAAGGTCGAGCGCACCTTCGTCGAGGTCCGTCGCGTGGCGACCCATGGTCTCGGACGATGGGTCGAGTCGAAGGAAGCCCTCGACGACGCCCGCTGGACAGCCTCGCTCGAGGCCCGCGACGGCGGGGGAGACATCCTCCGCATCCGCACCGACACGCCGAACCCCGAGAAGTACTTCCACCACGTTGAGATCGTGGTGGTGACCCCGGCCCTCGACACCGTCAAGGTGCGCTCGACCAAGGGCGACGTGACCGTCATCGAGAACCGCGGCTCGGTCGACATCGAGACGACGCGGGGCGACGTGCGCATGATGACGCCGTGGCCCATGACCGGTCCGATGACGATCGTCACGAGCGAAGGCTCGATCGACTACCGCGTGCGCGGCGAGTCGCGGGGAATCTTCGACTGCGCGTCGCACGGCGGGCAGGTTCGCCAGCGCGCCGAGTTCGGCAAGTGGCTCGCGCTCGACGCCGGCAACGACCATGACCGTTTCCTCGCCGTGCTGAACGATGGCGCCAATCCCGTGGTCCTGCGCACGAGCGAGAAGGACATCCGCGTGGCGATCGTGCCCGATCCGACGAAGGTCGGCATCTACATCGTTGATTGAGCGGCGGCTGCTTGCGGCAGCCGCCTTTGGCGGTCAGACCTCGGTGTGAATCCAAGTTCTGCCTTGAGCGCGCTGTTTGATCGATGCGCGGCTGCGGCATCCCTCTCCGCTACAGTACGGGCGTGAAGGAAGTCCAAGACCACTGGTTTCGTCTCGCGAAGGAAGAGGGCTATCGCTCTCGCGCCGCCTACAAGTTCATCGACATCGATGACCGCAAGCGCCTCCTTCGCCGCGGCGACCGCGTGCTCGACGCGGGTGCGGCGCCCGGCAGCTGGGCGCAGGTCGCCGCGCAGCGCGTCGGGCCGAAGGGCGAGGTGGTCGCGGTCGACCTCAAGCAGATCAACGGTGGCGGCTACCCGTCCAACGTTCGGCTGATCCAGGCCGATCTCCGCGATCTCACGCTTGCCGAACTCGGCGGCCACCCCTTCGACGCGATCATCTCCGACATGGCGCCCGACACCACGGGCGATCCGATGGGCGACGCCATGCGTTCGGCGCGGCTTTGCCACGATCTTCTCGACCGCGCCGTCGAGTGGCTCAGGCCCGGCGGAAACCTCACCATGAAGGTCTTCGAGGGTGGCGAGTACCCCGAGCTTCTCAAGCGCGCCGGACGCATGTTCGAGGAGGCGAAGGGCTACAAGCCCCGCGCCTCGCGCGCCGAGAGCGTCGAGATGTTCGTGGTGTGCCTCGGATACCGCGGCAACGACGGCCGCGTCATCACCGCCGAGGACGCGCTCCTACCGAAGCGCAAGCCCTCGAAGGGCTGGTCGTGACGGTTTCGCCGCGCCCAGTCCTCGCGAGCGCGGGTTTGGCCCGTTTGCCGCAACTGTTGCGTGCCTGATCGAGCGTGACGGGCCCGCGCGACGCTCTGTGGCGAGGCACGCGGCTTGCAACCGATCTCTTCGGCAGCATCACCGCACCGAGGAGCACACCATGCAGATCAAAGGCAACGCCGGCTACAACCCACTGCTCTACGCCCAGGGCCAGAAGGCCCGTCTGTCCTTCGCGGACGCGCAGACGGCGCAGCGGCAGACGAACGAGGCGGCCGAGTCCGCAGGGCCCGGCCCCGCCATGATGGCGAGCAACGCGCCCCCGATCGTGGATGTGAACACCATCCTCGAGAACTGGGGCAGCGCGAACGCGATCGCGGACCTGAACGTCGACGGCATCGTCGACGCGCAGGATCTCGCCATGGTCCTCAGCGCCGCGCAGGACGCGCCACCCGATGGAGGCACGGGCGACAGCCCCGAAGCCGCTTGGAACTCCTTGACCGGCGGCGACCTCAACGGCGACGGCGTCGTCGACGCCGTGGACCTCGCGATCAAGCTGAACGACGCCGCGGGCGAAAGCTCCGGCGGCTCGAACGACAGCCCCGAGGATCCGTGGAACGCACTGACCGGCGGCGACCTCAACGGCGACGGCGTGATCGACGCCGTGGACCTCGCGATCAAGCTGAACGACGCCGCGGGCGAAAGCTCCGGCGGCTCGAACGACAGCCCCGAGGATCCGTGGAACGCACTGACCGGCGGCGACCTCAACGGCGACGGCGTGAT